>JBBQSQ010000314.1:0-1533 GCA_038213745.1 Cytophagales bacterium | reverse complement strand
ATCACACACAACCTGGTGAACGACCAGGACGACGATATTCTGAACTACCTGCGCCGGTCCAACCTGCTCAACCACCGCCACGACCGGGTGAAGATGGTGTACCACCCCGATTTCGTGTCGCCTGCCTCGCCCCTGCTGGGCATGGAATACGGCCAGTTTGTGCGCGGCTGCCACATGGGCGTTTTCCCCAGCTACTACGAGCCCTGGGGCTACACCCCGCTGGAGTGCGTGGCCCGCGGCGTGCCCGCCATCACCTCCGACCTTTCGGGCTTCGGCGACTACGTGCTCCAGACCATCCCCGACCCCGAGCAGAAAGGTATTTTCGTGGTGCACCGCCAGGAAAAATCCTTCGACGAGTCGGCCGAGGAGCTTACCGAAATGCTCTGGCAGTTTGTGCAGCTCAGCCGCCGCGAGCGGATTATGCAGCGCAATTCCGTAGAAAGCTCAGCGGAGCTGTTCGACTGGAAAAACCTGCGCGTGCATTACGACCGGGCCTATGGTCTGGCCCTGGAGCGGCAGTAGCGTGAACGCCCACCCCATTCATACGCCCCGGTTTTCGACCCTCACCGCCCTGCTGTTGGTGTTGGTCGGCACGGTCACCGCCCTGGCTCACGAGTTTTGGCTGGAAGCTCCGCGCTTCCGCCTGCAACCGGGCCAGACGGTGACCGTGCGGCCCCTCGTGGGTGAGAATTTTCATGGTGGCCCCTGGAGTAATAAGGCCAGCAAAATCCTGCGCTTCGTGCGTTACGGCCCCACCCCGGCCGACTCCACCGACCTCACGCCCGCCCCCGGCTTTGCCCCTACCGATACCTTCCGCACGGCCCTCAATTTTGTCCACCCCGGCACCCATGTCGTTGTGTTGCGCTCTACCGACTCCTTCATCGAGATGCCGGCGGCCGAGTTCACCGCCTACCTGCGCGAAGAAGGCCTGGACTATGCCCTGACTTTGCGCCAGGAGCGGGAGCAGCAAGCTACCCCCGGCCGCGAAACATACCGTCGCTGCGCCAAAGCCCTGGTGCAAGTGGGCGAGGCCGCCGCCACGCCCGCTGATAGTGCCTGGCGCCATGTGTACGGGCTGCCCCTGGAGCTGGTACCTGAGCAAAACCCCTATCGGCTCGCCGCCGACAAGGCCCTCACCGTGCGCGTATTGCGCGGTGGCCGGCCCGTATCGGGAGCGGCCGTGCAGGTATGGCAGCGCCAGCCGGGCAGGCTGCCCACCAGCCATTTCACCACGCGCACTAACCAAAACGGCCGATTGCTGTTACGTTTATCCGGCCCCGGACCCTACCTGCTGGCTACCGTGGGCATGACAGATGCCCCGGCTCGCCTGCACGACCGCGCCGACTGGCAATCTACCTGGGCCTCGCTCACCTTTGCCGGACCTCCCGCCACTGTGCGGCTCCCCACAAAACATTAGCCAGCTTCATCAAAAATTTTGCGTTTTTTCTTTACCTTCGCCGTTCTCTTAGTCTCCTTGCCCTACGCTGTATGAAGTACACGATTGATAAAAAAGAAAGCTACACCATCATTACG
>JBBQSQ010000313.1:0-1592 GCA_038213745.1 Cytophagales bacterium | reverse complement strand
CCTGGGGCCGAAAGTTAGGCATACCGCCCAGGTAAACCAGCGCCGTTCGCTGGGGACCGCCGGCTTATACTGCAATCTACTAGCCGGGCAGGAGTTGTCGGCTAGTAACAGGTTGGGATTTTGATAGGTTCGCGCCGGTTTCGGATATCTGAATTTAGGGGTGAGCATTATTCCACCACCAGCCCACACTTGGCCACCACGCCCAACAGGCCGTGCAGCGTGAAGCGGGCCCCGAGGAGGGGGTTGGTTTCGGGGTCGATAACGAAGCCGGTGGCGGTGGTGAAATCGGCTTCCGCGAGGCGGGTATTCTGAAATACCGCGCCCGCCAGCGAGCACTCCTGAAACACGGCCCCGGCCAGGTCGGCATCGGCAAAATCGGCCTCGTCGAGGTTGCAGTGCACGAAACGGGTAGTGGGCATCTTGCGGCCCGCAAACGAGGCGTAGCGCAGCTGACAGTGGTCGAAATGCACCCCAAACAGCATGTCGCGGCAGGCAGTGAATTGCAGGCCCAGCAGCTTGCACTCGGCAAAGGCCACGTTTTGCAGCGCCGTGCCGGCCAACTGTGCCGCCGAGAGATTGCACCGCTCAAACAGGCAGTCGGTGAAACGCAGGCGGCTCAAATCGGCGCCGCCAAAATCGCAGCTCACGAAGCGGAATTCGTCGAATTCGGTGTGGCCGGCCAGGTGGCGGGCATCCCATCCTTCCGCCAGGTTATCCTCCGGAAATCGGTCGGGTTTGCGGGCAGCGGCGGGCTTGCGGCGTGGTTTCATTGGCGGGTTTGTAAAGGGGACTCAAAACGTCGTGCTGAGCGAAGTCGAAGCATCTCGCGTGGGATAGTAATCCAATCGTAAGAAAAGAGTTACTCCTGCACGCGAGATGCTTCGACTTCGCTCAGCATGACGTTCTTTAAAATTGCGCTCAACCCAAATTTACTGCTTCACCACGCGCTGCACACGATTGAAACCAGCCCCGCGCAGGCGCAGCAGATAAGTGCCGGGCACCAGCCGCGCCGTCCGGCTGGCGATTTCAGCCTGCAGCACCTCGGCCGCACCGTGCAGCGTGAACACCCGCTGGCCCAGTTCCGAGAGCACCTCCAGGGTCAGCGGCCGCGCATCGGGGCTGCTGATGTGGAGGTTGAACACGCCGGGTGCCGGGTTGGGAAATACCTCGAATTGCGGGCCGGTCTGGGGCTGGGCGGTGGCTGACACCACACTTTTGAAGCTCAGGCCAATGAGGATGGGGTCGTGGTCGGAAGAGCGGAAAGGGCTGGTGATATCCGTGGCGGCCCCGGCCACGTCATACTCCAGAAATTCCGGCTCGCTGGCGTTGATGTGCCATTTTTCCACGGCCGCGTGGCCCACCAGGTTGGGCGTGAGCACGGCGTGGTCGAGCGCGCCGCTCTGGCCGCTATACACGTAGGAGGCGCTTGCGGCGGGGCTGCCCAGCACCAGCCCGGCGGCCCGCAGAATATCCATCGGGTCTTCTTCGTAGTTGGCGTTGTAGTCGCCCACGCTCACCACGTAGCGGGTGCCGGCAGGCCGCACCACCGTATTGATGAACTGCACCAGGGCCGTGGCCTGGTCCTTGCGGCG
>JBBQSQ010000312.1:0-1680 GCA_038213745.1 Cytophagales bacterium | reverse complement strand
CGACTAATAATTCACTCATTCGCTCACCCCCTCATCGCTCCCGTCCGCCCGTATAATCGCCCATGAAAATCCTCGCCGCCACCCAAATTCACTTACTCGACCAGGCCACCATTGTCGAGCAAGACATCAGCTCGCTGGAGCTGATGAACCGTGCCGCCGACGAGCTGGCGCTGTGGTTTTACGCCCACTTCAGCCCCGCCGCCGCGCCGGACGTGCTGCTGCTCTGCGGCCCCGGCAACAACGGCGGCGATGGCCTGGCCCTGGCCCGGCTGCTGCACCAGGCGGGCTACGCCGTGCGGGTGGCCTGCCTGCCCGCCGCCACTCCCTCGGCCGATTGCCAGGCCCAGCGCGCCGCTTTGCCGCCCGCCGTGCCCGTGGCCGACCTCGACCCGGCCAACCTGCCCGCCATAACGCTCCAAACCCTGGTGGTGGATGCGCTTTTCGGCACCGGCCTCAGCCGGCCGTTAGCCGGGCTGGCGGCGGCGGTAGTAGTCCACCTCAACGCTGCGGCCGTTCGCGTGGTGGCCATCGATGTGCCCAGCGGCTTGTTTGCCGACGCGCCCCAGCCCGCCGGTAGCGCCGTGGTGTGCGCCCACCAAACCGTGGGTTTTGGCCCGCCCAAATTGGCCTACCTGCTGCCGCAAAACGCCAGCTTCGTAGGCGACTGGCACACGTTGGCCATCGGCCTGAGCGCGGCATTCATTGCCCAGACGGCTACGCCCTGGCACTTTACCAATGCGGCGGCCGTGGCGGGCAGCCTGCCCCGGCGGGCGAAGTTCAGTCACAAGGGCACGTTTGGGCACGCGCTGCTGCTGGCCGGCAGCCGGGGCAAGATGGGTGCGGCGGTGCTGGCGGCGGGTGCCTGCCTGCGCGGCGGTGTGGGCCTGCTCACGGCGCACATTCCGGGCTGTGGCTACGATATTTTTCAAATCAGCCAGCCCGAAGCCATGTGTCTGACCGACCCGCAGGCCGACTTTATCAGCAAATTGCCGGAGCTGAAACCTTACCAGGCCGTTGGTATCGGGCCAGGGCTGGGGCAGCACGAAGCCAGTCTGGCCGTGCTACAAGGACTGCTGGAAGCCGCTTCCGCTACTTCCGAAACTCATTCCAATCGCCTCGCCCTCGTCATCGATGCCGACGCGCTGAACCTGCTGGGCCAGCACCGAGAGCTGCTGAAGCTGCTACCCGAAAACACGGTCCTAACGCCCCACCCCAAAGAGTTCGAGCGCCTCACCGAGCCGGCCCGCGACGACTACCACCGTCTGGAGCTGCTCCGCGACTTCGCCCAAACCTACCGCTGCCTGGTGGTGCTGAAAGGGGCCTACACCTGCCTGGCCACGCCCACCGGCGAGCTGCACTTCAACAGCACTGGCAACCCAGGCATGGCCACCGGCGGCAGCGGCGACGTGCTCACCGGCCTGCTGCTGGCCCTGCGGGCCGATGCCCGGCTGCCGGCCTTCGAGGCGGCGCGCCTGGGCGTGTATGCCCACGGGCGGGCCGGCGATTTGGCGGCTAAGGAAACCGGAGAAGCCGGGTTGGTAGCCGGCGACATCGTGCGCCACCTCGGCCCGGCACTGGCAGCAGTGTAGCACATGCTTCAGCTTGGGTATCGTTGAACGGTATGCACAAGCTAAGGCAGATGCTACACCTCCCCCAGGGCTGGGCCGAGGTGGCGCACGA
>JBBQSQ010000311.1:0-1734 GCA_038213745.1 Cytophagales bacterium | reverse complement strand
AAGCGCGAAAAGCCCGACGTGGTGCTGCACTACACCATCAAGCCCAACATCTACGGCAGCATCGCGGCGCGGCTGGCGGGCGTGCCCATCATCAACACCGTGAGCGGGCTGGGCACGGTGTTTATCATCCGAAACTTCGTGAGCCAGGTGGCGCTGGGCCTGTACCGGTTCGCGTTTCGCTTCCCGAGCAAGGTGTTTTTTCAGAATAATGACGACCGTCAGCTCTTCCTCGACCACGGCCTGGTGCGCCGCGAAATAACCGGCCTGCTGCCCGGTTCCGGCGTCGATACGGCCCGTTTTCAGCCCGCCGCGCAGTTCACCCGCAACACCCCTTTCGTGTTTCTGATGGTGGCGCGGGTGCTGTATGAAAAAGGCGTGGTCGAATATTTTGAAGCTGCCAAAATCATCCGTGCCGCCGTGCCGGGCACGCGCATTCAGCTGCTGGGCGGCCTCGACGAGGCCGGCGGCGTGGGCGTGCCCCGCGCCACGTTTGAGGAGTGGCTCAAAAGCGGCGACATCGAATACCTCGGCCGCTCCGACGATGTGGCCGCCCACCTGCACCGCGCCGATTGCGTGGTGCTGCCCAGCTACCGCGAAGGCACCCCCAAAACCCTGCTCGAAGCGGCCGCCGTGGGCAAGCCCCTCGTCACTACCGATGTGCCCGGCTGCCGCGAAACCGTGGTGGACGGCCGCAACGGCTACCTCTGCCAGGTGCGCAGCGGCGAGGATTTGGCCGCCAAAATGCTTCAGGTGCTCCGCCTCTCCGATGCCGACCTGCAGGGCATGGGCCAGAACAGCCGCTACCTCGCCGAAACCAAATTTGATGAAAAGCTGGTGCTAAATGAATACCTGGCCGCTGTGGCGTCCGTCCGATAAACCCCGTATTTGTGTGTGGCAGTGCCCGGTGCCACCGTATTTTTGTGCCCAATGCAAGTAAAACAACACAGTCTGGCCGGTTTGGTCGAATTCATTCCTCGCTTATTTGGTGACCCGCGCGGGGTTTTCTACGAAACCTTCAGCGCCCGCCTCATGCACGAAGGCGGCGTGCCCGCCGACCTCGATTGGGTGCAGGACAACCAAAGTAAATCGCAGCCGGGCGTGCTGCGGGGCCTGCATTTCCAGCGGCCGCCGTATGCGCAGGCCAAGCTGGTGCGCGTGGCCCAGGGCCGCGTCCTCGACGTGGTGGTGGATATCCGCCGCAATTCGTCCACCTACGGCCAGCACGCTACCGTTGAGCTTAGCGCCGCGCTGGGCAACATTCTTTACGTGCCCATGGGTTTCGCGCACGGCTTTGTGGCGCTGGAAGAGGACACGCTCTTTCTCTATAAGTGCTCGAACTATTACGCCCCGTCCGCCGAGGGCGGCCTGCTGTGGAACGACCCGGCGCTGGGTATCAACTGGAATATTGAGCACCCGCTGGTGTCGCCCAAAGATGTCGTTTTGCCTACGCTAGCGGAGCTGGATAGCCCGTTTTAGTGGTGAGGGGTAAAATGGTGAGGTGTGAGGTGTGAAAAGGTGAGTTTGACGTTTTGACTGCGCCAAATGCGCAAGCCGAATATTAAACTCACCATTTCACTCCTCACCACTAAAAAAGCTCCACCAGCGTTTCCAGGGCCATGCCGCGGCTGCCCTTCACCAGTACCTGCTGCCCGCGCACGGGGTGCTGGCGCAGCCACTCCGCCGCTTCGGCTTTGGTTGCGAAGTGTTGAAAGTGGCCGGCCGCCGTGGCCGCCC
>JBBQSQ010000310.1:0-1735 GCA_038213745.1 Cytophagales bacterium | reverse complement strand
GGAGTCGGTGGCGTAGAAGTACAGGCGCGGGTTGACGGTGGTGGCCTGCACCTGGGGCAGGTCGGTGAACTGGTCGCCGCTCACGTCGCGGGCCTGCTGGGTGTTCTGGGTGGCCAGCAGGGTGAGGCCGAGCCGGCCGGTGCGGCCGGTGTAGAAGGCCGTCAGGTCGCGCCCGCCCTTTTGGGTCTGGTTGAGCAGCAGGTTCAGGGTGGGCGTTTCGGTGGGCGTTTTGCTCACCAGGTTCACCAAGCCGGCGATGGCGTCGCCGCCGTACAGGGCCGAGGACGCGCCCTTGATGATTTCGACCTGGCGCAAATCCAGGGGCGGCACCTGCACCAGGCTCAGGCCCTGCGAGAAACCGCCGAAGAGCGGAAAGCCGTCCTTGAGCAGCTGGGTGTAGCGGCCGTCGAGGCCCTGGATGCGGAAGGCCACGCTGCCGGAATTGGCGGAGGTAAACTGCGGCTGGATGCCGCTGGCCTCGGTGAGCAGCATGGCGATGTTGGCCGGGCGCATGCTGCTTTTCTCCTCCAGCTCTTCGGGCCCAAGGACTTCGATGCGGACGGGCACATCCTCGATGCGCGAGCCTGTGCGGGTGGCTTCGACGACCACGCCCTGTAATTCGAGGCTGCTGGGTTCGAGCTCGACCAGGGCGGGCGCGTCGCCGGTTTGGGGCAGGGTGAACGTAACGGTGCGGGCAGCGTAGCCGATGCTGGAAAACTGCACTTGCTGCGGGCCGGCGGGCACGTTGAGCAGCGTGGCGCGGCCGTCGGCGTCGGTGGCCGCGCCGATGCTCAGGGCGGGAATGGCCACGGTGACGCCGGGCAAGGTGGTTTTGGTGCGCTCGTCGCGCACCAGCACGCGCAGCGGGCTCTGGGCCACGGCGGCGCAGGCGCTGCTCAGGAGCAGGGCCAGGACAAGAAATATTCGCATGAAAAGTTTGGACGCGGGGCGTCCGGTAAGGCTGAAAAACGGGAAACAGGGGCTCCGGCGGCGCGGCTTCGCGGCGGCAGGGTCAGGCAACAGCTTCCGGGGTTCAGACTTGCAGCACGGCGCACCAGAGGTAGCGCCGCTGCTGCGGGGGCGGGCTTTCGGCCCGGGGCCAGGCCCGGTCGGCGCGCGGGGCCGGGAACAAGGCGGCCCACAGCACCCGCCAGCGCGGGGCGGCGACTACGGCGGCCTGGGTAGCGGGCTGGGCCGCCGCCGGCACGTCCACTTCGGGGCGGGCGGCCACGTAGGCGTGGCACTCCTTGGCGTAGTTCTGCTTGCATTCTTCCGTATCCAGCTCGCACACGCTGCCGAGGTAGAAGCTACCGAGCAACAGGGTGAGCAGACGGAGTAAGACGCGGGCGGACATGAACGGCGGTGACTACCTGTGGATGGGGCAAAGGTACCCAAACCAATGCCTTCTACGGGAAAAGGTCGGAATTATAAGCCAACGGATGAAGCGGCGTAAAAGCGCATTTCACCATTTTTACAAGGCTGTCCTTTCATAAAAAAAGCTCGCTGGCAAGTTACCAGCGAGCTTTTCATGCTATTCTAAATTATTAGCTCAAGTCCTGAACGCGGGCCTCGGGAGCTTCGCGTATGACGACCCGGAGGCCGTGGTCGCGGGCCTGGGCGGTGGTGTACTTCTCGCTACGGCCGATGATTTCGCCATTGGCGGCTATCTGGTTGAAGCCGTACTGGCCAGCGTTGAAGAAAGAATCGAAGCGCTGGGGATGGCAGTTGGCTTTGA
>JBBQSQ010000309.1:0-1834 GCA_038213745.1 Cytophagales bacterium | reverse complement strand
CTGGGTAAACTTGTTGACGTCCAGGTTCACGTATATCGGCTCATCGGGCAGAGTATAGGTGAAGTGGTGGCCCAGCAGCCGCTGCCCAAGCTGGAGCTGGTCGAGCGGCACGCGCAGAATGGCCCCAATATCGACCCGGTTTACCTTGAGGTCGGAGTTGGCCGAGGTCAGAAATTCGATGTTGATGAGTTCACGAATCATCTTCACGCTGTCGCGGCTGGTGGTTTCGAGCACCTGCAGCATTTCGGGAATGCGGCTGTTTTCCGGCGCCACCACTTCCTCGTGCAGGAACCCCGCGATTTGCTGCACCATGATGAAAGCGCCGCTCAAATCGTGCGAGAGAATCTCCAGCGTGGCGTTTTTGCGGCTGTTGAAGAGGTCGGCGTTTTCTTGGTAGCGCTTCATCACGCTCACATCGCGTACCGTGCCGCCCAGCAGCACGCGACCATTGACTTCGTGATACGAGGGCGTGAGGCAGAACCATTGGTTGGGCTTGCCGGGCGTCTGGAGGCGTACTTCTACCTCGTCGGTCACCTCGTTTTGCACCCATCTGGCCCAGTAGTGAGCAATGTAGGCCAGGTCGTCGGGGTGCAGGCACTGGAGCAGGGCCGGCAGTTCGGCGTTTACCCCGTTCAGGCTGCCGTGCAATACGGTTTGGTAGGCGGCGTTGACGAACACGACGCGGCGGGCCGCGAGGTCGTACACAAACTGCACGTGGGGACTGGCTTCCGCCTGGTCGAGAAAGAAGCTGGCGAAGTCAGACATGAAAAACAATTGATTTACAGCATTGTGCAGCTGCACAACGGTTGGGGTCGTTTACGGGAACGGCATAACATCGGGCACATCCGAAAGGTGCAAGGGCTTGCGCCGGCCCGAAAAAACCGGGCCGTCAGCCGAAACAAGGCTGCTGGTTCATCTCAGCGCATAAGAACGCCTTAGAATAGGGGAAATCGAATTTTAAATCTTCCTTTATCTACCTTTCGGCGTTTCTACACTACTGCTTTTTATGTCGTCCTTTCCCTGGTTTTGCTTCCGCCCGCTGCTGTTTTTGCTGGCGCTGCTGGCCGCTTCGTCGTGCTCGAAAAAAACCGCCCGGGAGCAGGCCGCCGAAACGACCGCTACCACCGACGGCGACGAAATCGACCCCTACGCCAACCTGGTTTTCACCTTCGATGAAAAGGTGGTGGACGAGGCCCGGCAAAACCGCTGGGACACCACGCGCTACGTCACGTTCTCGCCCAACATTCGTGGCAAGTTCAAGTGGACCGGTGACCGGGAGCTGACCTTTTCACCGCTGGAGCCCTTCCGGCCCAGCACGGTATTCAAGGCCGAATTGCGCCCCGGAACCCTGCCCAGCGGCAAGCAGCAGCTGGCCCTGAACCGGCCCAAATTCCACACGCCGTATCTGAGCATGGCCGCGCCGCAGGTGTTCTACGGCAGCTCGAAGCGGGCGGCGGGCACGGCCGAGCTGCGCGCCAACCTCGTGTTCAACTACCCCGTGCGGCCTGCCGATGTGAAGTCGCGCCTGACCGTGACGCAGGGCGGCAAGCCCGTGGCGGTGGAAGTGAACTCGGCCGAGCCGGATGCGCTGGTGGCCCTCACCTTCATGCAGGACGTGCCGGCGGGCACCCCAGTCCGCATCGACATCGCGCCCGGGCTGCGGCCCGCCACCGGCACCAAAGCCACGGAGAAAACCCTCACGGCCCAGGCCGAAGTGCCCGACCAAAGCACGCTGGCCGTGCGCGAGCTTACCGGCTCGCTCCTCGATGGGCAGCCCGTGGTGACGGTGCTACTGACCCAGCCCATGCGGGTGGAAGATGCCCGGGCTACCGTG
>JBBQSQ010000308.1:0-1928 GCA_038213745.1 Cytophagales bacterium | reverse complement strand
CTCTACCGCAATAGTAAACCCAACCGATTAGATTAGTTGCGCGGTAGAGATGCTTCGGCTGCGCGGACGCCAGATGAGCATGACGTTCAATGGGTGTTCTACTCACCCCTCAATTTGAACCGGCTTTCCCGGCCTCCGCTGCCTTGCCGGGCTGCAAGTACGTGTCCATCCACTCCAGCCAGAAGCGGTTGCGCTCGCGCTGGCGCACGGGGTCGATGGCGTTGTGGGCGGGCACGGGCCAGGCAATGAATTTGGTGACGACGCCGTTATCCTTCAGCGCGTGAAACAGCTTGTACGACTGCGTGACGGGCACGCGCGGGTCGGCGGTGTTGGCCAGGATGAGGGTGGGCGTGCGGATGCGGCCGGCCAGGGTGATGGGCGACTGCTCGCGGTAGTTCTGGTAGTTGGCCTCGCTCAGCCAGGGCGAGGGACCGATGGCGGTGGCGCGCTGCACGTTGGAGTCGCCCAAGTTGTACTGGTCGAGCCAGTCGGTGACGGCCGCGCCGGCCACGGCGGCTTGCCACTGCGCGGGGTAGTGGCCCAGCAGCCACACCGTCATGTAGCCGCCATAGCTCCAGCCGCTCACGCCAATGCGGGTGGTATCAACCAGGCCGCCGCGCTTGAGCTGGGCCAGGCCGGCCATCACGTCGCGGCCAGGGCCGGCCCCGGCATCCTGGGAAATCGCGGTTTTGTAGGCGTTGCCCAGGTTGTCGCTGCCCCGGTAGTTGGGCTCGAATACGAAGTAGCCGCGCCCCGCAAACAGCTGCGCCTGTGCCGAGAACGTGGCTGTGGAAGCGGCCGTAGGCCCGCCGTGAATGACAAGCACCAGCGGGTAGGTTTTGCCGGCCGTGTAGTTGGCCGGGTAGGTCAGCTCCCCGTCATTCATCACGCCATCCGACTGCCAGGTGAGGGTCTGGGCCTTGCCCAATTGCAGGCCACGCACTTCCTTATGAAAATCGGTGAGGGCTTTGGGGGCAGCCGTGGCCGACGCCATGTAGTAGAGCTCGGCCGGATGGCCGGGGTCGGTGCCGATGAAGGCCAGTGCACCGGTGCGGCTCACGGCCACCTCCACCCAAAAACCCCAGTTCGGGCTCACCGTGCCCAAGTTGAGCTTGCGGGCCGCGCCACCCTTTAGCGGCTGCAGCCACAGGGCGGTGCGGTTGCCGTCGAGCCCGCCCAGCAGCAGCGACTTGCCGTCGGGCATCCAGATGGTGCGGAACACATCGCGGTCGAGGGCCGGGGTCAGGTTGCGGCCTTCGCCGCCGGCCGTGGGTGCCACCCAGATTTCGTTGATGTTGTTGGTGTTGCCCTGGCGCGGGTACCAGTAGGAAACCTGGTGCCCATCGGGCGAAAACGTGGGGTAGCCTTCCAGCTTCTTGCGGCCGGTAAGGGGCCGTACGGTGCCGTCGGCCACGTTCAGCACCTGCACGGTGCGCATGTTGCCATCGCCGGAGTACGGCCCCGTTACCTGCACAAAGGCCAGCGACTTGCCATCGGCACTCCACGAGAGCGGCGACGCGGGCGCACCCGGCGGAATGGTCACCGGCAGGCTCCAGGCCCCAGAGGTGAGGCGCGTGGCCGAGCCGCCGGCCGCCGGCACCAGCCAGATGTGCGAAGCCGTGGGGGCCGCCCCCAGAAACAAGTCGTTGTTGCCCACCTCAAAGGCGTCGTAGCCCTTGTCGGGCGGGCCGGCCGCATTGGTTGGCTTGTCGGCCGTGACGTAGGCCAGCGCGCCGCCGTCGGGCCGCCAGGCATAGTGCTGCACGCCCTTGCGGGCGTTGGTGAGGCGGCGCGGCTCGCCCCCGCGCAAGGCCTGCACAAACAGCTGCGGCAGCGAGTCTTTGCCCGCCCCGGTCTTCACCAGGTAAGCCAGCTCCTGCCCGTTGGGCGACCA
The DNA here is from genome assembly GCA_038213745.1 of Cytophagales bacterium. Lineage (GTDB taxonomy): Bacteria > Bacteroidota > Bacteroidia > Cytophagales > Hymenobacteraceae > Hymenobacter. The sequence goes on along the minus strand of JBBQSQ010000308.1, from coordinate 34 downwards.
GCGCGGCTGCGTCAGGCCGGGGCGGCCGGTTTGC
>JBBQSQ010000307.1:0-2163 GCA_038213745.1 Cytophagales bacterium | reverse complement strand
GCGGCGTGGCCGCCTGGGCGGCGCGCGTCGACGAAGATTTCCCCACGTACTAGGCCAGGCAGTGGGTCCCGGGCATCCATTTGCCGTAGAAGCTGGTTATGCTACCTCCCAGCTTTCTGCCCATGCCCGATTTCTCCCCGGCCGCCGCGCTACCCCCCGACACCAGCGCCCCTACCCTGGCGCAGCGACTGGTCATGCGCGAGCGCCCCGTTGGCTCGCCCATTATGCGCCAGGACTGGAATGACCTGCTATTTATGCACTGGCCGGTACCGGCCGAGCTGTTGCAGCCCCACCTGCCGCCCCGCCTCAAAATAGACACCTACGATGGCCTGGCCTGGCTGGCCGTGGTGCCGTTTCGGATGTCGAAGGTGCGCACCCGCATCAGTCCGCCCGTGCCGGGGGCCAATGAATTTCTGGAGTTGAATGTGCGCACCTACGTGCACCTCGACGGCGTGCCGGGTGTGTGGTTTTTCTCGCTCGATGCCACCAACCCGCTGGCCGTATGGGCAGCCCGCACGTTTTTCAACCTGCCCTACCTGCGCGCCACCATGCGCCTCGACAGCCCCGGCGCCGACTTACGCCAGTTCACGGCCCAGCGTACCCACGCCGGGGTACCGGCCGCCCACTTCCGCGCCACCTGGAAAATCGGCCCGCCCCTGCCGCCCACCGAGCCCGGTTCACTGGCCTTTTTCCTCACCGAGCGCTACTGCCTCTACGCCAGCAATCAGGCCCAGACCAAACTCTATAAAGGTCGGGTGGCGCACGAGCCCTGGCCTCTCCGCAACGCCCAGGTGCTGCACTACGAATCGAATTTAATTGAATGCCACGGCCTGCCCACGCCCGACGGCAAGCCCTTGGTGCACGCCGGGGGCCCCGTGAGTGTGGAGCTGTGGCCGCTGCGGCGGGTGTAATTTTGAGGGGTGAACCCTGCCTTCGTCCTGCCGCCGCTGCCCAATTTGCCCATTATTGCGGCGTTACCTGCGTTGCGAGCTGCCCTTGCCGCCCACAGCCGCGTGGTGCTGGAAGCGCCGCCCGGCGCGGGCAAAACTACCGTGGTGCCGCTGGAGCTGCTGGCCGCCGAATGGCGCAATCCCGCCGATAAAATCCTGGTGCTGGAACCGCGCCAGCTGGCCGTGCGCGGGGCCGCTGCCCGGCTGGCCCAGCTGCTGGGCGAGCCCGTGGGCCGCACCATCGGCTACCGCGTGCGGCTCGATAGCAAAGTGAGCCGGGAAACCCGCGTCGAGGTCATCACCGAAGGTATTCTGACGCGCATGATTCAGGACGACCCGGCGCTGGAAGGCGTGGCGGCCGTGGTGTTCGATGAATTTCACGAGCGGAGTTTGAATGCCGATTTGGGCCTGGCGCTGACGCTGGATGCGCAAGCAGTATTGCGGCCCGAGCTGCGGATTTTGATAATGAGCGCTACGCTGGAAGCCCAGCGATTGGGCCAGTGGCTGGCGGCCCCGGTGGTATCGTCGGACGGTTTTTTGTTTCCGATTGACACGCATTACCTCGACCCGCGCCGCGCTTCAGCCTTGCCCAACAAGCCCAACGAGCGGCTGGCCGAGCTGGTACCCGCCCAGGTGCGAGCCGCATTGAATACCCACCCCGAGGGCGACCTCCTGGTTTTCCTACCCGGCGTGGGCGACTTGCAGCGCAGCGCCCGCAAGCTCACCGACGTGCTGGCCGATAACATCGACCTTCACCTGCTGCACGGCGAGTTGCCCCTCGAAACCCAGGACGCGGCATTGCGGCCCGCGAAAGCCGGCCGCCGCAAGGTCATTCTGGCCACCAGCATCGCCGAAACCAGCCTCACCATCGAGGGCGTGCGGGTGGTGATTGACGGGGGCTTTGCCCGGGTGCCGCGCTTCGTGCCCCGCACGGGCTTCACCACCCTCGAAACCGTGCCCGTGGCCCGCGCCGCCGCCGACCAGCGCCGGGGCCGCGCCGGCCGCCTCGGCCCCGGCACCTGCTACCGCCTCTGGACCGAAGCCGAGCATTACCAACTGCCCGCTCACCGCCCGCCCGAAATCCACACCGCCGACCTCAGCAGCCTGGCCCTGGAACTGGCCCTGTGGGGCGCTGCCACGCCCACCAGCCTGCGCTGGCTGGATGTACCGCCGGCAGCGGCCTTTGCCCAGGCCCAGGAGTTATTGGTTCGGT
>JBBQSQ010000306.1:0-2221 GCA_038213745.1 Cytophagales bacterium | reverse complement strand
CGCAGGATGCGGTTGAGCAGGCGGCGCGGGCGTTTATCAGCAAAGATGGCTTCCTCCAGCTCCTCAATGTAGTCGCCGATGGCGGCCATGGTGGGGTAGTAGTGGTCGAGTACCACATCGGTGATGGCGTAGGCCAGGTAGAGCACCGGGCGGCGGCGCAGGGTACTGAAATTGGCCCGGATGCGCACCCGCAGCGAGTTGAGGCAGTCGTCGTAATCGTCCTGAAATGACAGCACGTAGTTCGGACCAGTGAAGATGGAGAGCTGGTCGTCGTCAATCTCAAGGTTGCGGGTAAAGTCCGTCATGCGCGACACCATAAACAGGCGGTGTTCGTCGAATACCTCCAGTTTGGCGCGTTGATAGTCGTTGAGCACATCTTCCATTTGCAGGGGGTGGAGGCCGAAATCCTGCATCAGCTGCTCCATCAGGTCCAGGTCGCCATAGCCGCGCACGTCAATCCAGTGCTTTAGTTCCGGGTGGTCGCGCAGTTGGGTAAGCAACTCATCATAGCGGTCGGTATATTCTTCTTCCGAAAAACTGTTTTCGTCGTAGGCCATCAAAAACAGGCGCGGCTTCATGGCTCCTTCCCGGATGTTGAGGGTGCCGGGACGCTGGCCTACCTGCTGCTCGCGGGCCTGCCGGGTGGCCTCGCGGTCGGTAACGGTGTAGCCCACCGGGCCGGCAGTATCGGTCAGGGCCGGTGAGCGGTTGGGTGCTGCCGAAGCGGGAGAATCGAGCGGGTTCATGCGGCGGAAGGGAAAAGGGGAAGCAAAAGCGTAATTTCGGCCATTACGCATGGCGGCCGGATGAAGATGTTGTTACTACAGCCGCACCTTCCGTATCAAAGTACTTGGGACGAGCAGGGGGGGCGAGGGCAGACGGCCGTTCTGTGCCGTACTTTGCTGGCAAGGCCACGAAAATCAGGTTTGAAAAGTACGGATTATCCAGTTGCGGTTGAGGCGGGCGCGGGGCGCGGGGCCACGCCCTTCGTGGTTGGCGTGGCCGAAAGCGGCCCAGCCAGCCCGGCCGCGCCCCGGCTGCCGCTGGCTTTCGAGCCGTTTTTGTACCTGCGGCCCGAGCACCAGGCGCTGGCGCCAGCCGGCTGCCCGGTCCTTAGCTTCTACCTCGAAGACCTGGCCGCCGGCCGCACCGTAGCCCTACTGCACACCGTTCTCAATGCAACGGCCGGCCTGGCCCGGAGTCCCGCGCAGGCCCCGTTCGGGGCGGTGCAGCTGGCGGCGGGCATCGGTATAAACCAGCTGCACCAGCTGCTGGAGGAAGCCGAAAGCCAGCTGGCGCGGCGTGGCATCCAGCGGCTGGCCCTGCGCGGCTACCCCTTCGCCTACGACCCCGCCGGGGCCGCCACGCTGGCCGAAACCCTGCGGCAGCGCGGCTACCGCGTGGTACTGGCCGAGCAGAACTATCACCTCGACCCCGCCCGCGACTACGAAGTCTACCTGCATCCGTCGGAGCGCCGCCGCTTACACAAGTGCCGCCGCCACGGTTTGCATTTCGAGCAGGAGCCACCGTTTTTGCTGCCCGTCGCCTACGCGTTTATCCAGGCGTGCCGAGAGGAGCGGGGCCAGGCGCTGTCGCTGCCGCTCGAGCGGGTGCAGGAATTGTTTCGGCGCTTTCCGAAGGAGCATTTTCTGTTCTCAGTGCGCCAACCCGATGGCGGCTGGGCGGCCCTCACGGTGGCCATTCGGGTGAGTGAGCGGGTGCTCTATAATTTCTATCCCGCCAGCCCGCTGCGCTGCAATGCCCTTAGCCCGGTGGTGATGCTCAACGAAGGCCTACACGCCTTTGCTCAGGCCAGCGACCTGACCGTGCTCGACCTCGGCACTTCCACCCTCGACTCCGGCCCCAACGACTCGCTGCTACGCTTCAAGCGCCACCTGGGTGGTGTGGCCGGTCTGCGCCTGAGTTGGGAAAAGGCGCTGTAAAAAACGCCCCTCTTTTTCCACGGAGGGAGGTTTGCCGTTCTTTGCCCTTGCATGCCCACCACTTCGCCCACCTCTCAAGCCGCCAAATCACCAGTGCGCCAGTTCGTGCGCGGCTCGTTGGGAACGGGGGTGGCGGTGGTAGCGCGGACAGCGGGTGCCCTTATTATTAACAAGTTGTTTGCCACGTACGCGCCGGCCGGCGGCCTTACGCTGCTGGCCCAGTTCCAGAACCTGATGGCTATGTTCACCACCCTGCCTAATGATGGGGTGCAGGTGGG
>JBBQSQ010000305.1:0-2319 GCA_038213745.1 Cytophagales bacterium | reverse complement strand
CAGCGTGGGGCGCAGGGCCCGGCCCTCGGCATCGCCGCCGGTGGCCAGGTCGCCGAGGTCGGCCAGGGTGGTCTGGAGCTGCTTCCGGGGCTCGTCTTCCACCGACTGGTAGTAGTGCCGCACGATGGCCGCACCCAGCCGGCCCGTGTCCCAGGTGGCGAGGCCGGTGCCGCCGTCGGCGGTTTTTTGGTCGTCGGTAGTGGGCGTTGCGCCAGCCGTCCGCTGGTAGAGGCGGTAGCGGTTTTGGCCGAGGTAGTCGGTGTAGAGCTCGGCCAGCAATGAATGCAGCATGGGCCGCGCCGGGAAAGTGGCCGTTCTAAGGTCCGTTTCGAGCAGGGCAATGGCCTTCTCTTCGCTGTCTTCCTGCTTGGCTTGCAGCAGGCGGATTTTGTAGAGCAGCGCCCGCACGTAGGCGGGGCTGTCGCCCGCTTTTTTGGCTTGCCGGTAGATGGCTTCCACCAGTGGCGCGGCCGTAGCGGTCTGGCTCTTGGCCAGCAGCGCATCAATTTTCTTCCAGCGGGCCGCGTAGGGCCCGGGCGGCACGGGAGCCGCCGAGTCGGCGCTAAAAATCATGGTCAGCAGCAGGCAAGCAAAGAGGAACAAACGCATGGGCGGGGCGGGCCAGGAAAGAGGGCCGGCACCCTAAAGATGCCGGGTAGCTTTTATTGCACACCGCAGGCCAGGTTTGGGGCGAATGCTTCTTCTCCGCAGCGCCGAATTATCCAAGCTCGTGGCCGTTAATTGTAAACAGGCTGAGGCCGGTGATTAGGCGTACTAACCACCGGCCTCAGCCTGTTTACAATTAAAAAACTTATTTTCAGAAGCTTACGCAGCCGATGTGCGGGCTTCCGCGCTGTTGCCTACCAGCACGGCTTCGGCCTGGGCCACGTGCCGCTGCATGTGCACCACCAGGAATTCGATTTGGTCGGTGAGGCGCAGGAGTAGGAGCGGAAAAATAGCGTTGGGGATGCGCACGGCGTTGGCATTTACTTGCCGGGCCAGCAGCACGAGGCGCAGCAGCTCGTCGAGCTGGCGGCTGAATACTTCCGTAACCGTGCGGGGCAGCCGCGTGCCGGTGGGGGCGTAGCGCTGGGGCGAAGTGCGGGCTTTGGTGCTGGCCGGGGTGCGCATGCCCTCCACCAAGCGCCGGCCAATGAAGCCCTGTTTGGCCACAGCGGCCGGCTTGGAACCTCGGTTTTGGGCGCGCGCAATGCGTGCGGCAATGCTGGGCAAGTAGTAGCCCCCCACAATGTTGAGGTGCTCAAGGCACTGCCCGGCACTCCAGCGGCTGGGACTGGGGCGGCGGTTCAGCTCTTCGGCGCTCAGCGGGCGGAAGCGCTGTTGCGCCTTAACCCGTAATACCAGCAGGTCGTTGGTCAGCTGGTCAAAAAAATCGGAGGTGGCGCGGACGGCAGCGGGCATGGGCGCGGGGGCTAACAAGCCGTAAACATACTGTTTAGCGGTTGATTTCGAACGATTACTCGGCCAGGAGCTGCGCGGAAAGCCCAACAATTGGCTCCGGCTCGGTATCTTGGCGGCATGGTAAAACAATGTTTTTGGCAGTATGGTGCGCTGGCGGTGTTGCTGGCGCAGCCCGTCAGTAGCGCCCGGGCGCAAGCCGTGCCCAACGCTGGCGAGCGGGTGGAAAGCCTGATAACGTTTGGGGCGCAGTCGGACACGAAATGGGGCGACGACGATTTCAGCCAAACCTTCTTCTTTCTCATCCCCGAGAAACAGCGCACCCCGGTCTACATCCGCGTGTTTGACCCCGACTGCGGCGGCACAAACGACGACCTCAAGGGCCCCGCCAACACCGCTACCTCATTCAGCCTCTACGGCGGGGCGGGCACGTTCAGCGGCCCCCAGGCCCGCGACCCGCGCCCCACCAATCCCGTGCCCACCGGCCGCCTGCTCAAGAGCCAAACCTTTGGCAGCGAGCCAACCTACGATGGCAAGTGGTACACCTTCGGCCCGCTCAACCCGCTGGAAGGCGAAATGGTGGACGAGTTTAAGGGCCACGTATTCAAGCTGGTGGCGCGCGGCCTGAGTGGCAACGACGGCAACCTGTACCGCTACTTTTTCAGCACCAGCCCCACCGCCAACGTGGCCGTGGAGGGCGGCAACGCCTTCACCTACGAGTACTGCTTCCGGCTACCGGCTACGGCCAGCAAAACCACGGTGCACCTCTACCCTTTCGTGAACGACAAGGTGGTGAGCATCAAGCAAAGCAACTTTGACGTGGACGACGCGGCTACGCTCAACGTGTTCAGCATTGCCAAAAACGGCCAGCCCGGTACCATAAGCGGCGATGGGGTGTGG
>JBBQSQ010000304.1:0-2378 GCA_038213745.1 Cytophagales bacterium | reverse complement strand
GGCGAAGGCCTTCACCATCACCATGAGCCGGGTGCCGGGACGCAGCTGGCGGCGGTAGTGCTGAAGGTTGTGGCTGAGGGCGTCGAGGTTGACTTCGAGCACCGTGCCGTGCTGCTGGGCTTGCAGCGCGGCCACAATGCGCTCGAAGCCAAAGCGCCGCGCGCCCTTAATAAGCACCGTCTCATGCGCAAAATCAGCGGGGCTGAGCTGGGCGAGAAAGGCCTCGGTGGTAGAGAAGAATTCAGTGAGCAGTGAGCAGTGAGCAGTGAACAGTGTCGGGTTGGTTTGGCCTGCACGCGTTGCCTGCTCACCGTTCACTGCTAACTGTTCACTGCTCACTGTTAACTGTTTTATTTCTTCCCCGATGCCCACAAGCCGGCTTACCCCGGCGGCGGGCAGCAGGGCGGCTACGCGGGCGTAGAGGTCGGCTCCGCTCAGGCCCGATTCCAGCACGTCGCTCAGAATGAGGGTGCGGCGGCCAGGGCGGCTCTGGCGGGCCAGGGCGTTGAGGGCCAGAGCTAGGCCGGCGAGGTCGTTATTGTAGGTATCGTCGAGCAGGTAGGAGTCGTGGCGGCCGAGCTTCATTTCGAGGCGCATGGCCACCGGGTGCAGGCGCAGCAGCCGGCGCTGAATTTCGGCGGGCTCCACCTGCCGGTGCAGCAGCACGGCCAGGCAGTGCAGGGCATTCTCCACCGAGGGCTCATCGGCGAAGGGCAGGGTAAAATCAGCGGTGAGGCCCGTGGCGGCATAGTCGGCGCGCAGGCGGGTGTGGTCGGTGGGGGCGGGCTCGGTGGTAAACCGGATATCGGCGGGCTGCTGCGGCTGGCGCGTCCAGCTGAAAGCGGGCAACTGACGGGCGGCCACGGCGGCGCGCACCAGCGGCTGGTCGGCGCAGTAGAACAGGCGCTGAAACCGCGGGCCCTCAAATAGCTGAAGCTTCTCCCGTAGCTTTTCTTCGGCCGATGCAAAGCCGGCATCGTGCGCGGTGCCGAGGGTGGTGAAAATGCCCTCCGTGGGTTGAATAATGGCCGCCAGGCGAGCCATCTCTCCTACTTCCGAAATGCCGGCTTCGAAGATGCCCAGAGTGTGGCGCCCGGGATTTAATTCCCACACGCTGAGCGGCACGCCCACCTGCGAGTTGTAGGAGCGCGGCGAGCGGCAGATGTCCGCGTCGGGGCTGAGCAGCTGGGCCAGCCATTCTTTCACAATGGTTTTGCCGTTGGAACCGGTGATGCCGATGACCGGCCCGGTGAATTCGGCGCGGTGAGCGGCCGCCAGGGCCTGCAACGCGGCCAGCGGGCTGGCTACTGCTATCAAGCCGGCTTCGGGGTAAGCCGCCAGGCCACTAAGCAACGCAACCCCTTCTTCGACGATGAATAGCCGCACGCCCTGGGCGTAGAGGTCGGGCAGGTAGCGGTGGCCGTCGTGGCTGGGGCCGCGCAGGGCGAAGAATACGGCCCCGGCGGGCAGGCCGCCTACCCGGCGGCTGTCCAGCAGCAGGTGGCGGACTTCGGCCGCCGCCTCGGCGGGGGCTTGCAGCAGGTGGCCGGCCAGCAGGGCCGGGAGAGCAGAGAACGTGAGCACGGGGCAAAGGTCGGGGGCGGGGCCGGAACGCCAGCGCATTTTGGGACCTCGGCAAGGGCTCCGCTCACGATAAGTCATTCACCAGCGAATTATAATCGCATAATCAGCACAGTCTGCTCAATATTGTGTAAATCGAATTCTTAATTACTCCTTCTCTTACTTCTCCCCTTTTTTCTTATGAGACAATTGCAAGCATTTGGTCGGGGCCGACGCTGGGTTTCGGTCGCCGCGCTAGCTATGGCGGCGGCCCTGGGCGCGTGCAGCCCCAAAACCACGGCGGTGGTGACCGCGCCGGCCGCGCCGGTGGCCACGGCTGCCCCCGCCCCGGCCCCGGCCGGACCGGCTTTTCAGATTCCGGTGGAGTACTACACCCTGCCCAATGGGCTGCGGGTGGTGCTCTCGCCCGACCACACCGCGCCCACGGCCACGGTAGCGGCCTACTACGCGGTGGGTTTCCGCACCGAGCCGCGCAACCGCACGGGGTTTGCACATTTGTTTGAGCACCTGATGTTTCAGGGCTCGCAGAACTTGGGCAAGAACGAATTTATCGGGCTGATTCAGAAGAACGGCGGGGCGCTGAACGGCTCGACGCGCTTCGATTTCACGAACTACTACGAGGTGGTGCCGGCCCACAAGCTCGAAACCATTCTGTGGGCCGAGGCCGACCGGATGCGCGGGCTGGCCATCAACCAAGGCAACCTCACCAACCAGCAAGGGGTGGTGAAAAGCGAGGTGCGCGTGAACGTGCTCAACCAGCCTTACGGCAGCTTTCCGTGGATTGATATGCCCATGAA
>JBBQSQ010000303.1:0-2440 GCA_038213745.1 Cytophagales bacterium | reverse complement strand
ACTCTTCGAGGCGTGCCTGAGCCATATTCAGCAGGCGGGTGGCGCGGGCTTCCATGGCGGTGTCGCCCAGGCTTTGGGCCACGCGGCGGGCGGCGTGGCTGCCGGCCCAGTGGAACAAATAGGTGTAGCAGTGCTTTTGGGCAATGTGGCGGAACTCCCAGAGGCCGGCATCGGGCTGGTCCATGGTGGTTTCGATGAGGCGCAGGCACTCCTCTACCAGGCCCAGCGGGGCCACGCGCTCGGGGTCGCGGAAGCGGCTGTCCACGTACAGCGGCAACAGGGCCACCAGCACCTGCCCGTACACATCGTTTTGAATGTGCGTGTACGCATCGTTGCCGATGCGCACGGGCTGGTTGCCGAGGTAGCCGGCCAGCGGCAGCTCCTGCTCGGTCAGCTCCGATGCCCCGCCGATGCCGTAGAGGGGCTGGAACTTGTCCTTCACCTTAGTGCTGATGTTGGCGATGAAGTGGAAGTAGCGCTCCAGCTCCTCGAAGTGGCCGATGTTGTTGAAAGCCGTGAGAATGTAGTAGGTGTCGCGCATCCAGCAGAAGCGGTAGTCCCAGTTGCGGGTGCTGCCGGGGGCTTCGGGCAGGCTGGTGGTGCTGGCCGCAATCACGGCCCCGGTATCTTCGTACTGGTGGATTTTCAGGGCCAGGGCCGAGCGAATGACCTGCTCCTGGTGGAAGCTGCCGATGCTGGTGCTCTTCACCCAGCCGCGCCAGTAGGCCGCCGTGCTCAGCAAAAACCGCTCGGCGGTGCTTTCCAGCGGGGCCTCCAGGGGCGCGCCGTAGGTGAGCACGAGGTACTTGGTTTCGTTGAGCACGAAATCCTCCTCGTCGAAAATATAGGTGAGCGGAATGTTGGTGGTGAGGCGGATTTCCTCTTCCAGGCCCAAAAAGGCAATGTGGTTGGAGCTGCGGCGGCGCGTAAGGGCCAGCTCGCCGTACTGGCCCACCGGCCGGCAGGCCACCCGGATGCGCGGCGCGCCACTCAGCGGCTCCACTTTCCGGATAAACATCAGCGGCTTGTAGTACCGCTCGTACTGCGGGAAGCGGGGCGCGAAGTCAGTGACGCGGTAGCGGCCATCCTCCGTTTCAATTTCGGTGCACAGCACGTTGGTATTTTCCTGGTAATACTGCCGGCCCGGCGCGGTGATGCCGGCGGCGGGTCGGATGCTGTACTCGCCGCCCTTGTCCTCATCAAGCAGACTGCCAAACACAAAGCTGCTGTCGAAGCGCGGCCAGCAGAGCCAGCGCACGGCCGTATCGGTGCCAATGAGGCCCAGAAAGGCGCAGTTGCCGACCAGGCCCATGTCATAGGTATGTTTCGTCATCAGGGTATGAATTGGTTCGCAATGGCCCCGGCGGGCGGGGCGGGTTCGGGATAGGGTACCCCGTTCGGGGGGCTGGGGTTGTGGTGGGATGCGCTGACCCGCGTGTAGCTCTGGTGCGCTGCTCCGGTCGGACCGCCCTAGGCGGTCCGACCGGTTGCCGCCAGAATACAGCTAGCAGTTGTGCTATTGATGCCAACGGCAACCGGTCGGACCGCCTAGGGCGGTCGGACCGGAGCAGCGCGACTTTCTAAACAGCTTCGCTATATGCCTACAAGCCGCCGCCCAGGCGGGCCAGCACCTCGGCGGGCAGCTCCAGGGTGCGCATGGGGAAGGGAATGACGATGCCGGCCGCATCAAAAGCCTGCTTGATGCGCATGATGGCCTCGCTTTTGGCCCCTACGTAGTCGACCTGCCGGCGGTACGGTATCCAAAACCGCAGGCTGAAGGTGATGGCGCTGTCGGCAAAGCCGGTGAACATTACCTGCGGCGGCTGGTCGGTGAGCAGTTCGGGGAAATCCTGCATGGCGGCCAGCACCACGGCGCGCACCCGGGCTAGGTCGGAGCTGTAGGCCACGCCGCACTCCACGTCCACGCGGCGGCGGGTGGTGACGGTGAAGTTGGTCACGGCGCTCTCGAACACCTTGCGGTTGGGCACGCGCACCAGCTCGCCGGTTACCTGGCGCAGGTCCAGCGTGCGCAGGTTGATGCGCTCAATGGTGCCAAAAAACTTATCGGTTTCAATAACGTCGCCCACCGTGAAGGGCCGCTGCACGGCGATGATAATGCCGCTGATAAAATTAGCCGCAATGTCCTGAAAGGCAAAGCCCAGCGCCAGCCCGATAATACCCACCCCGGCCAGCAGCGACGTCACCGTCTTGTCCAGTCCCAGCACTTCGAGCCCAAAAAAAGTGCCCACCAGCAGCACCGCCACGTAGGCCAGCGTACTGATGAGGCTGTGCAGCGTGACGGCTCCCGGCGACACCCGCGGCAGGAAGCTGGCCAGCACCCGCCGCGTGAGCCGGGCGGCAAATACCGTGGCCGTGAGCACCAGCAGGGTAATGAGCAGGTTGGGCAGCAGCAGCACAAACTGCTGCACCCAGTTCACGA
>JBBQSQ010000302.1:0-2506 GCA_038213745.1 Cytophagales bacterium | reverse complement strand
TACACCGCCACCGTGCTCGACTTGCTGGGCCGCCCCATGCAGGCCGCGCAGGCCTGCGCCGGCGGCACCCGCACCCAGCTGACGGGCACCAGCGGCACCAGCCGAGGCGCGTACCTGGTGCGGGTGCAGGGTGCGCAGTTCAGCCAGATTCTGCGTTTAGTTCGTGACTGAAGCTGCTGAGTAGTGCTGCTGCCGGGCGGCCCAGGCGTCGAGGCGGCGCTCCAGCACGGCCAGGGGCATCGAGCCGCCGGCCAGGATTTCGTCGTGGAAGGCTCGTAGGTTGAACCGCGGGCCCAGCTGCTTTTCGTAGCGGGTGCGCAGCTCGCGAAACTTCAGGGCCCCGGTTTTGTAGGCCAAGGCCTGGCCGGGCAGAGCCAGGTAGCGCTCCACTTCGGTGCTGGCGTCCTGTTCGCTGATGGGCTCGTTGGCCATCATGTAGGCAATGGCCTGCTCGCGGGTCATGTCCTTGGTGTGAATACCGACGTCGACCACCAGGCGCAGGGCGCGGTGCATCTCGTCGCCCAGGGCACCAATGCGCTGGTACGGGTCGGTGTAGAGCCCCAGCTCGCGGCCCAGGCTTTCGCAGTACAGCCCCCAGCCCTCGCTAAACGCCGGGTACGACCCGAACCGCCGGAACTTGGGCAGGGCAGTGTTTTCCTGTTGCAGCGAGAGCTGGTAGTGGTGGCCGGGCAGGGCCTCGTGCAGAAACAGCGACTCCATGCCCGAGGTCACGTTGAACTTGGTGGCGTCGAGGATGGGCACGTAAAAAATGCCCGGCCGCGCCCCGTCGGGCGTGCCGCGGCTGTACTCGGCCGATGCCGTGGCGGCGCGGAAGGCCTCCGTTTGCCGAATCTCGAACGGGGATTTGGGCGTGCGCCCAAACGCCCGGGCCAGGCCCGGCGCGCTGCGCGCCTGAATGGCCCGGAAGGCATTCAGCACCTCCTCCGGGGTCTTGTAAGGCATAAACCGGCTGCTGGAACCCAGGTAGCTGAAGAAGCTGGGCAGGGTGCCCTTGAACCGCACCCGCTTTTTCAAGGTCTCCATCTCGGCCCGGATGCGTTTCACCTCGCTCAGGCCGGTTTGGTAAAGGGCTTCGGGCGGGCGGTCGGTGGTGGTGCTCAGGCGCACATAGTAGCGGTAGAGCTCGGCCCCGCCGGGAACGTCGGCCAGGCCGCTGCTGGCGCGGGCGTGGGGCAGGTATTCGGTTTGCAGGAAATCGGCCAGCCGGCGGTAGGTCGGCGTCAGTTGCGTGGCAATGGCTCGCTGGTAGGCAGCGGTGAGGCGGGCGCGGTCGGCGGGCGAAAAGCTAACCGGCAGCCGCGTGATGGGGCCGTAGAAGGGGCTCCGGGTGGCCTCGGAGGCCACGTGGGCTTGCAGCTGGGGCACCATTTTGAGCACCAGCACGCGCGGCAGCACCACGCCCGTGCGCAGGCCCTGGCGGAAGTTGCCAATGGCCGAGTCGGCCCACACCGGAAACTTATCGACCCGCGCCAGCCAGTTGTCGTAGTCCCGCACCGTGCGGAAGGGCTGGGCGCTGGTGCCGGTGCCCAACACGCCGAAGGTGCTGGGCAGGCTGTAAATCTGGGCGAAGGGCAGCATCCAGGACACGTACCGCAGGCCTTCCAGGCGGCTGCGCATCTCGTACTGGAAAATGTCGTAGCTGAGCTTGTCGTCGGGCGTGAGGCGGGCCCGGTCAATGTTCAGCAAATCATTGAGGTAGCGGCGGTAGAAGCGGGCCTGCTGTTGGCGGAAAGCCCGGGTCTGGTCATTGGGCAGCCGGTCGTTGTAGCGGTTGTCGCCCTGGGCCATGGCCACGAGTGGAAACAGGCGGGCCCGGTCCTCCCAATAGGCGTTGAACAGGTTGGCCAGCAGGGCCGTGGCCGCCGAAGGACGCGGAGCGGCGGGGGTGATTTGGGCAGCGGCTGGCCTCGTCAACAGCAACAGCACTGCCAAAGCCGCCAAAACGTATTTACTCATTCCAAACGCAATAGAGAGGGCAAGCTAAGCTATTCTGATTCATCGAGCGCCATTTTGCCCCGGTTTTATTATAAAAATATCCGCTTCAGCACAAGCCGAAGCGGATATTTTTCAGTGAGCAATGAGCAGAATGAACGTCATGCCGAGCGCAGCCGAGGCATCTCGCGTGGGGAAGTGACTCAATCGATAGGATTGATTAATGGCGGCACGCGAGATGCCTCGGCTACGCTCGGCATGACGTTCTTTTGCTCACTGCTCACTGCCCTATTGCTTGGCCGCCCAGGCGTCCATTTTCTTTTCCAGCACGGCCAGGGGCATCGAGCCATCCTTCAGCAGCTCGTCGTGAAAGCTGCTTATTTTGAACTTGCCGCCCAGCTGCTTTTCGTACTTGGCGCGCAGCTCCCGGATTTTGAGCTGGCCGATTTTGTAGCCCAGCGCCTGGCCCGGAATGGCCATGTAGCGCTCAATGGCCGAGGTGGCTTCGTCGGGGCTGGTGCTCAGGTTGGCCATGAGGTAGGCAATGGCCTGC
>JBBQSQ010000301.1:0-2683 GCA_038213745.1 Cytophagales bacterium | reverse complement strand
CGCGCCGGCTTCTACAAGGGCGAAACGGCCCGCCTCCTGCTGTTGGCCATGCAGCGCGGCGGCGGCCTCATTCGCCAAACGGACCTCGACAACTACAAAGCCAAGTGGCGCGAGCCGCTGCGCGGCCACTACCGCGACTACGACGTGATTACCATGCCCCCGCCCAGCTCCGGCGGCGTAGCCCTGCTGCAAATGCTGCAAATGCTGGAGCCCGTGGACCTGGCCCAGGCCGGCTACCACACCCCACTTGCGGTGCACTACCTCACGGAGGCCGAGCGCCGCGTGTATGCCGACCGCGCCACCTACCTCGGCGACCCGGACTTCGGCTTCGTGCCCACCCAGAAGCTGCTCGATACCGACTATAACCACCAGCGTGCCGCTTCCATGCGCCCCAAAGGCCGTGCTACGGCCAGCGCCAGCCTCACCGCCGGGGCCAAGCTGCCCGGCTACGAAAGCGACGAGACCACCCACTACAGCATCGTGGATGCTTTTGGCAATACCGTGAGCTGCACCACCACCCTCAACGGGGCCTATGGCAGCCGCGTGGTGGTGCCCGGCGCGGGCTTTTTGCTCAATAATGAGATGGACGACTTCTCGGTCAAGGCTGGCGTGCCCAACGCCTACGGCCTGGTGGGCGGCACCGCCAACGGCATCGCACCCGGCAAGCGCATGCTCAGCAGCATGACGCCTACCATCCTTACCCGCAACGGCAAAGTGGCCCTCGTGACGGGCACTCCCGGCGGCAGCACCATCATTACCAGCGTGTTGCAGTCCGTCATCGGCATTGTAGACTATGGCCTGAACGCCCAGCAAGTAGTAACCGCGCCGCGCCTGCACCACCAGTGGCTCCCCGACGTCATCGACGTGGAAGCCGGGGCCCTGGTACCCGCCGCCCAAGACACGCTGCGCGCCCGCGGCTACCACCTCAACCCCCGCCTGCCCTGGGGCCGGCTCGACATCATCCACGTTCGCCCCGACGGCATGCTGGAAGGCGGTGCCGACCCGCGCGGCGACGACACGGCCCTGGGGTATTAGGGATAAAGCCACCGAAAAAGAACGTCATGCTGAGCGCAGTCGAAGCATCTCTACCGCGTGAGTAACTAACCTTCTTTGCGGAATAGCCGCAGCGCGGCGACAGGTTTGTAGTAAGAAAGGTTAAAGAAAGGCCAAAGCCGCGTAGCGGTGACAGGTTACCACGTGGTAATCTGTCACCGCTACGCGGCTTTTTCGGCGCACTGATTGGGCGTTCTACAAACCTGTCGCCGCTCCGGCTACTCCGCAACTAAAGTTTTGGGTGCTGGCTCGTTCAGCCAAACGGCTGCTTAGCGCGGGGCGGGCATGTTGGCGATGTGGCGCAGGTTGCCGGCGGCTGAAATCAGCTTCTGGCTGATTTCGCGGGCCTTGTCGCCGTCGCCTTTGAAACTGTGGGTGCTGAGGGCCGACTGGGCCGTGAGTTCGCCGAGGTTCTGGAATGCCTGGGCCATGCCGGCGGCGTTGTTGCCTTCGATGTGGCTGCGCAGGGTTTGCAGCTCGGCCACGATGGGGCGCAGCACGGGCTGGTCGATGGCGCGCAGGTGCTCAATCCAGTTATCAATCTGGTTGAATCCCTTGCCGGGGTCTTGCTGGAAACCCGCGGTGATGGAATCGAACAGAACGCGGATGCTGGCTTCTACTTCGGAAATAAAGCTCATGAGAGAAATGAGAGGTGATTTGATGGGCGAGGGCGGCGGCAAGTGGCAGCAACGACCCGCCGGAATTCGCCGGCAAAGGTACGCGATACGGCCGGCAAACCGGCAACTGCTTGGCTAGCTGGCCGCACGTCAACGGCCGCCGGAAGGTCACAAAAAAGGCTGCCAACCTTCCGGTTGGCAGCCTTTTTTACGCCTTTGCGCGTGGAATTAGCCTTTCAGCTGGCTGGCGGCCGAGCTCAGGGCCTGGCCGAGCTGGCGCAGCTTGTCCTGGGCATCGGGGGTGGCTTGCGCGGCGGCTTTGGTGGTGTGCTCGCCGAGGGTGCTCAGGCTGCTGGCCAGCGCACCGGTGTCGGAAGCGCCGCTGCTCAGGGCATCGTGCAGCTTCTGCAGTTCCGAGCTGATGCCGGAAAGCTGCGTGTTGCCTTGCAGGGTTTTAATCCAGCCGGCGATGTTGGGACCGGCGGCACCAGCGGCGGCAGAAAGACCACCCTGGAGGGCGTTGATGGTGGCGTCGAGCTGGCTGGTGCCTTGGCTGCCTTGGGATTGGTTGCTGTCCATGTTGTTGAAAATAGTTAGTGTGTGAATTGATGACTTACTAACGGCCGACAGCCCGGCTTGTTAAGCATCCGACTTACAAAATTTCGGCTTTTCATGTTAAAATTCCGTTACCCAAACTTACTCGTTCCTGCGGGGTTATGCAGTGACCGCCCGTCGGGCTGGCCTATTCCTCGCCAGGGTGCAGTTCCTGCACGTCGGGGTGGCTGTAGTTGACCACGATGACGGAAAAGGGGTGCGGCTCCCCCTCACGCTTCTCGATGCGGATGGTGCCGGCATCGCGCAGCTTGTTGAGTTGGTCGCGGCGCTCGTAGTCGGGCAGCTCGGGCAGCTCGTCGGTGAGCAGGCGCATGAACGGGCCCAGCCACAGCTCCGTCACGCGGCGCTGCTGCTTGGCTTCCAGCTTTTGAAATTCGGCCAGCATGAAGGCCAGGGTG
>JBBQSQ010000300.1:0-2772 GCA_038213745.1 Cytophagales bacterium | reverse complement strand
GCCCATCGACCACGACTCGCGCATTATCGAGCTGACGACTAAAAATACGGTGCCGGCCAAAGGCGTGCAGTTTTTGGATACGCTGATGGGGCAATACATCAAGGCCGACCTGCGGGACAAAGACGTGACGGGCCGCAAAACACTGGCCTTCCTGAACCAGGAAATTGACAAGATGAGCGGCTTGCGGCGGCAGTCGGCCGAGGCCCTGGCCACCTTCCGGTCCACGCGCGGGGTGCTGGACGTGGCCGCGCAGTCGTCGTCGGGCATTCAGCGCCTGGGCGGGCTCGAAACCGAGCGGGCCCAGGTGGCCACGCGCCGCAAATACTACCAGAACATGCTGGCCTACCTGCGCGCCAACCGCGACGTCAACCAAGTGGCCTCGCCCAGCAGCGCCGGCATCGAAGACCCGGTGCTCAACAGCCTTATCCTGCAGCTCGGCGGCTTGAACGAGAAGCGGGCCGAGCTAACGGCCAACGCCACCGGCGAAAATCCCCTGCTGACGGTGCTTAACGAGCGCATTCGCAACACCAAGCTGTCGATGATTCAGACGCTGGCCAACATGAACCAGGCCAACGACATTTCCCTGCGCGAGCTGGACAGCCAGCTGGGCCAGGTGCGCGGCCAAATGAGCCAGATGCCCGAAAGCGAGCGGCAGCTTTCGTCTCTCAAAAGCACGAGCGACTTCAACGAGAAGAACTACAACTTCCTGGTTGATAAGCGTAATGAAGCCGCCATTGCGCTGGCCACCAACGCCACCGACAAGAAAATAGTGGACCCGGCCCAGCAAACCGGTATTGGCCCCGAAGCCCCCAAGCCGCTGCTGGTGGGCCTGGTGGCGCTGCTGGCCGGCCTGCTGGTGCCCACGGGCCTGGTGCTGCTGCTGGACAAGGCCAACCGCCGCATTCAGGGCCGCGACGATTTGGCGCAGGTCACCAGCATTCCGCTGCTGGGCGTGGTGGCGCACGGCTCCAAAGCCGACAAGGCCACGATGCTGCGCGAAGTGAAAGGCCCCATTGCGGAGTCGTTCCGCTCCATTCGGGTGAATTTGCTGTACCTCGCGGCGGGGCTGGATAAGAAGGTGATTGGGGTAACGTCGTCGATTCCGGGCGAGGGCAAGACCTTTTGCGCCGTAAACATTGCCACCGAACTGGCCACGAGCGGCCGCCGCGTGATGCTGGTGGAAACCGACCTGCGCCGGCCCACCATCGCTAGCTACTTCGAACTGAATGCCAGCCCCAAACACGGCCTGGCCAGCTACCTGCGCAACGAAAGCACGCTGGAGGAGGCCTGCCGCCCCAGCGGCGTGCCCAACCTCGATGTGCTCACCTGCGGCCTGGTGCCCGCCAACCCCACCGAATTGCTGGAAAATCCCCGCATGGGGGAGCTGCTGGAGCAGCTTCGCGCCGAATATGACTACGTTATTCTCGATACGCCGCCGGTGGGTTTCGTGGCCGAATACTTCGTGCTCGTGCGCTTCCTGGACGCCAACATCTACGTGGTGCGCCACAACTACACCGAGCGCGGCTTGGTGAGCCAGATTGACGAGCTGCACCGCTCCAAGCGCATCAAGCAGCTCTACATGGTCATCAACGACATGCACTTCGACCGCAACTACGAGTACCGCTACAAGCAAAAGGCCTACACCTACGGGTATTAAAGCAGTGAGCAGTGAGCAGTTAATAACTAGCGCCTTGTGCTGTAAAATATCTGGTCCCCTTTTAACACCCATTAAAAACGGTTGAAGTAGGTGGTTTCAAATCACTACTCACTGTTCACCGCTAACTATTCACTGTCCACTGCTAACTGTTTATTGCTAATGCCTTCGCCATCCGGAAAAAACCTGACGACGACCACGCTGCATAGCATGACGTGGACGACGGCTGCCACCATTGTGACGGCGGTGCTGCAAATTGGCTACACCGCCGTGATGGCGCGGCTGCTGCCGCCGGCCGCCTTCGGACTGGTGGCGCTGGCGGGCGTGGTGCTGCGCTTCGGCGGGTTTTTCGCCCAAATGGGCATGTCCCAGGCCATCGTGCAAAAGCCCGAGCTGACGGACGAGGACATTCGGGCGGCGTTCACGTCGTCGGCGCTGCTGGGGGCCGTGTTTGCGGGGGCCATGGTGGTGGGTGCGCCGCTGGCCCGGCTGCTGTTTGAGCAGCACCAAGTGGTGCAGCTGGTGCGCGTGATGGCCCTGGGCATCTTCGTATCGGGGCTGATGGCCACGGCCATGAGCCTGCTGCGCCGCCGCATGCAGTTCCAAACCCTGGCCAAGATGGACATTGCTGCTTACGTGCTGGCCTACGGCGGGGTGGGCGTGGGGCTGGCCTGGCGCGGCTTTGGGGTGTGGAGCCTGGTGTGGGCCAGCCTGAGCCAGGGCATCATCACGGCCGTGCTGGCCTATGCCGCCACCCGGCACAGCGTGCGGCTGTACTTCAGCTGGCCGCACTACCGGCCGCTGCTGGCCTACGGCGGGCGCATTTCGGTCACGGGCTTTTTGGAGTTCATCACCAGCTCGCTCGATACCATGCTGATTGGGCGGGTGTTGGGGGCGGCCCTGCTCGGCATTTATAACCGGGCCTCCATGCTTATCAGCCTGCCGCTGTATTTGATTACGACCAGCGTGTCGAAGGTTATTTTTCCGGCTTTCAGCCAGTTGCAGGCCAATTTAGCTAAGCTGCGTAGCGTGTACCTGTCCAGCACCACGCTGGTGGCGGCCGTGGTGCTGCCCCTGAGTGCGGGCATGGCCGTGGCCGCGCCGGAGCTGGTGCGGGC
>JBBQSQ010000299.1:0-2778 GCA_038213745.1 Cytophagales bacterium | reverse complement strand
GTAGCCGAACTGGAACTGGTCGGCGGCGCTGTACTGCTGGGTGCGGCTCAGGGCCAGGTTCAGGTAGCCGTTGGCCACGAGGTGGCGCAGGTTCAGGCCCACGGTGTAGTTCCACTGGTTGATGGTGGGGTTGTTGCGCAGGATGAATTCCTTGCTGGGCGAGCTTTTCTTGGGCGGCACGATTTCGAAGTGGTCGATGGCCCCCAGCCCCAGCGTGGTCAGCGTGGTTTTGGGCGAAATCCGGGTGGTCGTCTTGAACTGAAAGTCGTAGAAATCGGGCCGGATGGGTAAATCAATCAGCTTGAATAGCAATTGCAAATAGCTGCGCCGGGCCGACGCCAGAAACGTCGTGTTCTTGGTCAGCGGCCCTTCGAGGGTGGCCGCTACCTCCGTGCCCGAGGTGCGCAGGTTGCCCTGGAGGCGCTCCGAGTTGCCATCGCGCTGCCGGAATTGCAGCACCGAGCTCAGGGCATTGTCGTAGCGCGCCTGGAAGGCCGAGGAGCTGAGCGTCACGTCCTCGATAAAGCTCACGTTGAGGATGCCGGCCGGCCCGCCCGCGCTGCCCTGCGTCGGGAAGTGGTTGATGATGGGCACCTCGATGCCGTCGAGGTAGTACACGTTTTCGTTGGGCGCGCCGCCCCGGATGATGATGTCGTTGCGAAAGCCGGCCGTGCCGCCCGAGCCGCCGCCGCCCACGCCGGGCAGGCTCTGCACCACCCGCGAAATATCGAAGTTGCCGCCCGGGTTACTCTTGATTGCCTCGGTGGTGAGGCGCTGCACGCTCAGGGGCGTTTCGGCCGTGGCCACCCGAATGGCGCGGTTGGCCGTCACGGTCACTTCGGCCAGGGCCTGGGGCGCGGTATTCAGCTCCAGGTTACTGGTGTTCACGTTGCCGCTGCTCACGCTGATATTGGCCCGCAGCAGGGCATCGTAGCCCACAAAGGCGGCGCGCAGGTTGTAGGCCCCGGCCGGTACGCCCGTGAGGCGGTAGCGTCCTTCGGCATCGGTGGCGGTGCCAAACCCAGTGCCTTCGAGGGTGATGCTTACGCCGGGCAGGAGCTCCTGCGTAGCGCGGTCGCGCACGGTGCCGGCCACCGTGCCGGGGTTCTGGGCGAAGGCCGTTAGGGACAGCAGGAGGAAAAGCAGCAGGGTAAGAATTCTCATGCAGCAGGAAGTAGCGGAGGCGCAAAAAGTTTGGACCACACGTTGTCGAACCCTATGCGGCCTGATGTTTTTCCGCCCGCTTTGCAGAAATCTTATGGCCGAGGCAATCCGCTCACGGAAGGAGCGGCGTAGGTGGGTCATCATTCAAAAACACCCAACCATTTATTTATACCGATGAAAAAGACTTTGTTTTCCCTCGCCATTGCTGCCCTTTTCAGCGTTGCTACTACCACCACTGTTTCGGCCCAAACTAAAATGAAGATGATGCCCGGCACCGTGATGGTGGGCGGTGCAGCCATGTATCCCACGAAAAACATCGTGGAAAACGCCGTTAACTCGAAAGACCACACCACGCTGGTGGCCGCCGTGAAGGCTGCCGGTCTGGTGGAAACGCTGTCAAGCGCTGGTCCTTTCACCGTATTTGCCCCTACCAACGAAGCCTTCAACAAGCTGCCTGCCGGCACCGTGGAAACCCTGGTGAAGCCCGAGAATAAGGCCACCCTCACCAAAATCCTGACCTACCACGTGGTAGCTGGCCGCATGACCTCGGCTGACCTCAAGAACGCCATCAAGGCTGGCAAGGGCAAGGCTACGCTCAAAACCGTGAGCGGCGGCACCCTGACGGCCATGATGAAAGGCTCCAAAACCATTGAGCTGAAAGACGAGAAAGGCGGTATTTCGACTGTCACCATCGCCGACGTGCTGCAGAGCAACGGCGTTATCCACGTGGTCAACACCGTGCTGATGCCCCAGTAAGGTTTTCTGAGCTACTGATAACAACTTCGACAACCGCCGTTGGCCTCGTGCCAGCGGCGGTTGTTTGCGTTTAGCACAGGGTTATTTACACGCTCCCTGTGCCGGACGGGCATATTCGTAGCCCAGCAGCAGGGCGCGCCGGTAGAGTTCGCAGGCGGCCGTGGAGTCGCCGGTGTGGACGGCCAGGCGGCCGAGCAGGAAGTGCGTGCGGCCATCGCGCGGGCGGGCTTGCAGCACGGCCAGGTAATCTGCGCGGGCCTCGGGGTAGCGGTCCAGGGCCGTGAAGGCCACGCCGCGCACCTGCACATAATGCCAGGGAGTGTTTTTGGTGCGGCGTTTGTGCTGGGTGAGGCCCCGGTTGAGGTCGGCCAGGGCGGCGGCGGGCTGGTGCAGGTCGAGCAGCCGGGTTTCGCCCCGGGCCAGGTAGGCGGCGCTAAGGGTTGAATCGAGGGCCAGGGCACGGCTGAAGCTTTGGTCGGCCGCAGCAGGACGGCCCAGAGTCGCTTCGCAGCGGCCAAGGCGATAGTGGATATCAGCCGCGACGCGACGGGATTGGTGCTGCCGGAGCGCCGCCTGAAAATCGGCGCGGGAGGCGCGGGGGTCGTGGTTAAACAGCTGCTCTAGCTCGCCGTGCCGCCGCAGCGCCGGGCCGTAGTCGGGGCGGAAGTGCAGGGCTTCGTCGAGGAAGCTGTCGGCGGCCGCCCACTGCCCCCGCACGTAGGCATGCAGGCCATCGGCGTAGTTGCTGGTGGCCGAAACGCGGTCCATCGTCACCTTCACGGCCGTGATGAACAGCACGATGCCCAGCAATAAAAGCACGGTTAGCGTCCAGTCGCGGCGGGTGAAGCGGGCGGGCTG
>JBBQSQ010000298.1:0-2811 GCA_038213745.1 Cytophagales bacterium | reverse complement strand
CCCCACCACAATCACCTTTTTATAGGTGCCCGCCTGAATGAACTGCGCGCCCGTTGCCAGCGAAAACAGAAAGCTGGAGCACGCCGCGTTCACATCGTAGCTGAAGGCCTTGGTGATGCCCACACCGTTGGAAATGATGTTGGCAGTGGCCGGAAAAAGCACATCGGGGGTAGTGGTGGCGCAAATCAGCAGGTCAATGTCTTCGGGGTTGGTGCCGGTTTTGTCGAGCAACTGTTGCACTGCTTTGATACCCATCACGGATGTGCCCTGGTTCTCACCCTTCAGGAGGCGTCGCTCCCGGATACCCGTACGGGACAAAATCCACTCGTCGGTGGTGTCGACCAGTTTTTCAAGCTCAGCATTGGTAAGCACATAGTCGGGCACGTAAGCACCCACGCCGGTGATGGCAGCAGTAATCTTCATATTGGCAAAAGTAGGCGGGGCAAGCGAGAATTCGGAATCGGCGGTGGCAGCAAGGCCATTTCAGGCACCCAAGGTGCCGAGGATGAGCCCATAAGCCACTAAAAAAAATCCGGCCGGAGCCGGAATTTTTCCCCTAGCCGAGGATAGGGTTTATGACTTAAAAGTAGCCTTTATTTGGTCGACAATGCCGGAGTTGGCCATGTTGTAGCCCTGCACCAGCATATTGCAGATAGCCAGCGCCGTACTGCGGCCATGGCCAATGATGGCGTTATCGTTGATACCTAGGATGGGCGAGCCACCCACGGCCTCGTAGTTGAACTTATCGAAAAACGGGTCGTGGATTTCTTTTTCATCCATCATCTCGTAGATGGACTCGGCCATTTTCAACAGGATATTGCCAGTAAAGCCATCGCACACAATTACGTCGGCTTTGTCGTTGAACATGTCGCGGCCTTCGATATTACCCACGAAATGAACGTGGGGATTTGCCTTGAGCAGCTGATGCGCAGCCTGGGTGATGGGCGTGCCTTTGCCTTCTTCCTCGCCCAGGTTCACCAGCCCTACTTTGGGCTGGGCGATACCCAGTACGTACTGCGCATACAGCGAACCCAACTCACCGAACTGCTCCAGCATTTCGGGCTTGCATTCGGCGTTGGCCCCTACATCGAGCAGGATGCCGAAGCCGCCGTGCAGCTTGGGAACAAAGTTGGCAATGGCCGGGCGCATCACGCCCGCCACCGCCTTCACGGTCAGCATAGAGCCCACGAGCATGGCCCCGGTGTTGCCAGCCGAGCAGAAGGCTTCTACTTCGCCGGTATGCAGCAGCTTATAGCCGACGGCAATGCTGGAATCCTGCTTTTGCTGGAACGCTTTGGCCGGGTGCTCGGCCATGTCGATAACCTGCGAAGCGGCAACGAATTCGAGAGCGGCACCGGCTGGTCCGGCGGCCTGGAGTAGTGGCCGCACGGCATCTTCCTGGCCAATAAGGACGATGGTGGCGCGGCCGGCCAGTTGCTCGGCGGCCAGCAGGGCGCCTGCCACGGCGGCTTGGGGGGCGAAGTCGCCGCCCATTGCGTCGAGGGCTATTTTCATGAAAGAGGTGTTTGGATGGTCAGGGAGAAGGGAACGTACCAAAAATCCGGCCCCGCTGGCTTAAAAAAGGAGCGAAGCCGGACCATATGGTGCCGCAAGTAACAACCTGACGCGCTATTCGTCGTCGCCGGTAGCATCGGCGGTGGGCGCAGCGCTCACCTTAGAGTAGTTTTTGATGGCCAGCTGGCCATTGTGGTACAGGTCGCCGTCAACTACATATGCCTTGTGGCGCAGGTGCAGCTCGCCCGTGTTGGGGCACAAGGTAACGGCCTTCGGAGTCAGCTTGTAGTGCGTGCGACGCTTGTCGCGAACGGAGGAAGAAGTGCGGCGCTTAGGATGAGCCATGGTTTTGTTGAATTAGGGAATTTGAAGTTGTGAGTAAGGAGTAGGGGAGCGACTCGGGGCGCTGACGGATTAATTCAGGTTGCGGAGCGCGGCCCAACGGGGGTCGGCGGGCTCGTCGTCATCGGGAGCATCATCGGCGGGCCGGGTGCTGAAGATGAGCTTGGTAGGAGCATCGGGGTTGTCATCGGCCTCATTCTGGAAGCGTGGGTGCAGCTTCTTCATGGGCAGCGCCAGGCCGATGTAGTCGTAAAGGTGCTGAGCCAGGGGAAGAGTCTGGGTTTCGGGCGTGATTTGCAACACGTTCTCATCCAGTTCCTTGGCTTCGTCGCCGAAGCGGACGAGCAATTGCTCATGCAGGTCCAGCGGCTGGTCAAACTCGTCGAGGCTGCGGTCGCAGGTCAGGCGCACAGTGCCGGTAATGTTGAAGTTGAGCGTCATCAGGCGCTCGGTTTTCAGCACTTCAACCTCGGCGTGTAGCTGGCCTTGCTCTACCAGTGGCTGGTCAAATAGAGCAAAAAAGTCGGGACCCAGCTCGTACTCAAAATGGTGCGTTTTCAGCGCCAGTCTGGCAAGGTTAAGGTCGTATTGGCTTTCTTTTTTCACGGTCGGCAGTATAGCAGGGGGCAAAAGTAGTGAAAATCCGGCTTTTTGCCAAAAATATGGCCCAACTTTCTCAACGGCAGGGGCCTCTTGCCCTACCTGGCGGAGCGTGGCTGCGCATCTTCCCAGCGCTGTTTCCAAATCTCGCAAGCCAGGTACACGGCAGCGCGGAACGACGACTCGTCGGCCTTATACTTGCCGGCCAGGCCGTATGCGGTTCCGTGGTCGGGCGATGTGCGTACCACGGGCAGACCGGCGGTGAAGTTCACGCCGCGCTCGAAGGCCATGAGCTTGAACGGAATCAGGCCCTGGTCGTGGTAGAGGGCCAGGGTAGCATCAAACTGCCGGAAC
>JBBQSQ010000297.1:0-2849 GCA_038213745.1 Cytophagales bacterium | reverse complement strand
CACCATTGTTGAGCGCCGGGAAGTTGGTGGGGCCATACACCTTGATGCCGGGGGCGGCAAACTGGCTCACCCGCGTGCTGCCGCACACCACGGCGTACTGACCGGGCAGCAGCCGGGCGGTATCGGCAAAAACGGCGGCTGTGGTGCTGCTGGGTTTGCTCAACCGCACGCCGCCCAGGCTGATAACCCTGGTAGCGCTGCGGTTATAAAGTTCAATATACTCGCTCAGCGGCAGACCCACCGATGGGGTTTCATCGGCGAAAATTTCGGTGATGACTAAGTCGCCCACCTGCGGCAGCACGGGCGGCCCGGCAAAAGCGGCCGTGAGTGGCCCGGCCGCCACGTTGCCGTAGAGGTCAGCCACGTTGCGTGCTTCAAGCACGTTGGCGGTTCCAAAATCGGTGTCGAAGCTAAGGCGTACCACCGCCGGATTGGCCGACGAAACCTGTGCTGCGACAGGCTGCGCCCCGCTTTGCAGGCGGTAGTTGCCGGGCAGGCCGGCACTGGCCGGGTCCACGGCTTCGTTAAAAACGACGTTGAGCTGGCGCGAATCGACGGGCGCGGCGCGGGCCAGGAGGGGCGCGGTGGCATCGGTCACGGCAAAATCGTCGAAGTAGACGTTGCGGTTGTTGGCCGAGGAGTAGAGCAGCGCCACGCCCAGCGCCGCGCTGCGCTGGTAGGTGGCATCGGTGGGTTGGGCGGCCTCGGCTACGAAGTTGCGGCCGCCGGTGAGGTCGCGCTCCAGGGTCCAGCGGTTGGCGGTGGTGCGAGTCACGCGCACCCGCACGAGGTTATTGGTGGCACTGGCCAGGGTGCCGTTCTGCCCATCGATGACGAGCACGGCCGTTCGGGTCGAGTCTTTGCGGAACAGGCTCACCTCGTCGTCGGTACCGCCGAGGCGTATGAAATAGCCCGAATTGGCCGTGCTTCGGAGGTCGGGTTGGGAGGCCATCAGCCACACGTCGGCGAGGTTACCGGAGCTGGTGGCGAATTTCAAATTGGCCCAGAATTCCCACACGGTGCCAGTGCTGGCCTGGCTGGGCGTGCTGAGCTGGAGGGCGGTACCGGTTACGGCCGGGCCATTGCTTTGCAGCTGTTGGGCGGCGGCTATCTGAAAACTGGCCGCGTCGCCGGTCCAGGTAGGGTTGGTGGTGAAGTTGCCATCGGAAAAATCGTCGCGCAGCTGGGCGTGGGTAAGGCTGGGCAGCAGCAGGAGCAGCAGGTAGAGGTGTTTCAACAAGGGATGGTAGAAAAAAGGCGGGGTCAGCAACATGCCAACGCAGCGTCTAAGTAACCCATTTCTGCCGACATTTGCAGTCCCGTGTTTAGCAACGGCTCGTGTTTAATTATCCTGCTTTTTTATGAAACTCGCTATCGTGGGTGCCACCGGTCTGGTGGGTACCGAAGTGCTGAAAGTGCTGGCCGAGCGCCAGTTCCCCCTGACTGAATTGCTGCCCGTGGCTTCCGCCAAATCGGTGGGCCAGCTCGTGGAGTTTCAGGGCAAACAATACCCGGTGGTGAGCATGGACGATGCCATCGCGGCCCGGCCCGACATCGCCATTTTCTCGGCCGGCGGCTCCGTGAGCAAGGAGCACGCGCCGCGCTTCGCCGCCGTGGGCACCGTCGTTATCGACAATTCCACGGCCTGGCGCATGGACCCCACCAAGAAGCTGGTGGTGCCCGAGCTGAACGCCGACACCCTCACCGCCGACGATAAAATCATTGCCAACCCAAATTGCTCCACTATTCAAATGGTGGTGGCGCTCAATGATTTGCACAAGGCCTACAAAGTGCAGCGCATTGTGGTGAGCACCTACCAGAGCGTGACCGGCACCGGCAAAAAAGCCGTGGACCAGCTCCTGGAAGAGCGCGCCGGCCACAAAGCCAGTAACCCCGCCTATCCGCACCCCATCGACCTGAACGTGCTGCCCCACATCGACGTGTTCGAAGCCAATGGCTACACCAAGGAGGAGCTGAAAATGGTGAACGAGACTAAGAAAATCATGGGCGACGACAACATCCGGGTCACGGCCACCTGCGTGCGCATTCCCGTGATGGGCGGCCACTCTGAGGCTGTGAACGTGGAGTTTGAAAAGGAATTCGACCTGGCCGACGTGCGCGAAATTCTCGCCAACACCGCGGGCGTGGAGCTGGTCGATGACCCTTCGACCAATACCTACCCCATGCCCAAAGACAGCCACGGCAAAGACGCCGTGCTGGTGGGCCGCCTGCGCCGCGACGAAACCCAGCCCCGCACCCTCAACATGTGGATTGTGGCCGACAACCTCCGCAAAGGGGCCGCCACCAATGCCGTGCAGATTGCCGAGTACCTGGTGAATAAGCAGCGCTAACAAAACGGGTAAAGACGCCTTATTGCGTCTCGTCGTTGAATAACCGCCCCGGTATCATGGGCCGAATCGTTCAACGACGAGACGCAATAAAGCGTTTCTGCCAGATGATGCGTAGTCTAATCCTGATTTGTCTGCTGCTGTTGGCTGGCCCGGTGTTGGCTCAGTCCATGCTGCGCGGCCGGGTGCTCGATGCCGAAACTCATCAACCCATTCCCAATGCCCAGGTGGGCGTGGCCGGCAACCGCATCGGTACCAGCACGAGCGAGGACGGCCGCTTTGCGCTGATTATTCCCTTGGAATTTCAGCAGGCGCAGCTGGAAGTGGCGCTGCTCGGCTACCGTAAATACAGCCAGCCCCTGCCGCCGCTGCCGGGGCCGGAGCTGCGCATCGAGCTGCAAATCAGCCCGGCGGCGCTGGGCGAGGTGCGCGTAACGGCCTCGGTGCTGGGCATTGTGCGGGAGGCGGTGGCGCGGATTCCGCGCAACTATCCGGGGCGGC
>JBBQSQ010000296.1:0-2876 GCA_038213745.1 Cytophagales bacterium | reverse complement strand
CGGGCCGGGGCATGTCGCGGGCCTCGTACCACTGGTCCACCGTCCAGGCTTCGCCTTCGGTGGTGTCGTGGTCGAGGTAGCGCTTCAGTAAATCGGCGAGGTAAGAGGGCTTCATGCGGGGCCGGCCCGGAAGGGGGCTTTCCCTGTAAGTCGGCCCACGGCGGCTTTACCCTGGTGAGGCAGGAATATTTTTTTTGCGCACTGAAATCAGCAGCACTTTTTATTCCGATGATTACCTCCGCCACGGCGCGGTGCGGTTGTTCCGGAAGCGTACCCTACTTCGCGGAAAGAATATTCACTACTGGCCTATGCCCCCAAGCCCGTCAGCAGCATCAGCCCCAGCAGAAACTCGCGCAGGTAGCCGCGCATCAGTTTCAGCGAGCGGGCCAGGTGATACTCTACAGTTTTGGCCGAAACCTGCAAATGAGCCGCAATTTCGGGTATCGTGCGGTGTTCGAGGCGGCTGAGGCGAAATACCTTCTGGGCGTGGGTGGGGAGCTGGCGCACGCTGGCGTCGAGCGCGGCGTGCAGGTCGGCGGCGGCTACGGTTTCTTCGGTGCCGTGGTCGGTGGCGGGGGGCGGGCTAGCGGCGTGGGCCTGGCGCACCAAGCGCGCCCGGATGCTGTCGATGAGGCGGTACTTGAGGGCCGCGAACAGGTAGGGCTTCAGCTGCTGAATGTCGGCTGAATGGCGCTTGTGCCAGAGGGCCACAAACAGGTCCTGCACAATTTCCTCGGCCTCATGCGGGCAGCCCAGCTTGCGGCCGGCGTGCGCGTGCAGGGCATCCCAGTACCGCTCGTAGATGGCGGCGAAAGCGGCTTCATCATCCAGCGACAGCGCGCGCAACAGGGCCGCGTCGTCGCGCGCCGCGAGCGGCGGCGGGCTGGCGGCGGACGAAAGCGGGCGCGGGCGCATCAAAGCCGGGTGGGATGAGCTGGCCGCGCCAACGCGCAGCCGGGGAAGAGGAGAGCAAGCAATGCGTCCGGGGCCGGGTCAAAATCGGGAGCCAGCCCGAACACGCCACCCAATGTACTGTTTATTTGGGACATATTCGAGCCCGATTTTCTGCCCGCTCGTTTCAGTACTGATTCATTACCCACGCATGAACCCCGCCATTCTGCTCCCCGCCGCCAGCTACGAATTTGCCACCATTCAAAAAGTGAGCGGTGCCGGCCCGCCCGTGCCCGCCTCCGACCAGCTCGCCGCCGAGGAGCCGCTCGAAATCCGGGTGGGCTTCGAAGCCGATGGCCAGCGCCAGCACCGCACCCTGTCCGTGACCATGCGCACCCCCGGCCACGACGAGGAGCTGGCCGCCGGCTTCCTGCTCACCGAAGGCATTATTCACGACAAAGCCGACCTGCTCGGTATCATTCCCTGCCCCGACGTGCAGAAGGCCGAAGAAGCCGGCAATGTGGTCCGCGCCGAGTTGGCGGCCCACGTCAAAGTTGATTTTGCGGCTATGGAGCGGCATTTTTACACCAGCTCCAGCTGCGGCGTGTGCGGCAAAACCAGCATCGACGCCGTGCGTACTGCCTCCTGCCCCGTGCTGCCCGCCACCGGCCCGCACTTGCGCTATGCCGTGGTGCACCAACTGCCCGACAAGCTGCGCGCCGCCCAGGCCGGCTTTGAGCAAACCGGCGGGCAGCACGCTTCGGCACTCTTCACCCCGCAGGGCGAGTTGCTGCTGCTGCGCGAAGACGTAGGGCGCCACAATGCCTTGGACAAAGTCATCGGCGCGGCGCTGCTGGCCGGCTGGCTGCCACTGCACCAGCACATTTTGCTGGTGAGCGGGCGCGTTAGCTTCGAGCTGGTGCAGAAGGCGGCGGCGGCTGGCATTGGAATTTTGGCCGCCGTGGGCGCGCCGAGTAGCCTGGCCATTCAGGCAGCCGAAAGCTTTGGGATGACGGTGCTGGGCTTCGTGCGCAACGAGCGGTTCAATGTTTACAGCCACGGCTGGCGGCTCCGTGCAGCGACGGAGCCCGCAGAAGGCGCAGAGGGTTGCGCAGAAGCCGCTGAACGTTCTGCGACATCTGCGTAAGCCTTCTGCGCCCTCTGCGGGCTCCGTCGTTGCACGGAGCCGGATAGAAAGTTGCTCAATAGCTATAGTTTGGCAACGGCTTCGGCCGCCAGCCGTTTAACTTTCCAGCTATGAAACTCCGCATCGAAGACGATACCCTGCGCCTGCGCCTCTCCCAGGGCGAATTGGATGAATTTTCCCAAAAAGGCCGCGTAGAGGGGGCCGTGCACTTCGGCCTCCGCCCTGCCCAGCGCCTTACCTACGCGCTGGAGCGCGGCTCCGAGCCCGCCCAAACCCTGCCCGAGGCCGAGCCCGTACAGGTACACTACGAGCCGGGTGCCCTTACGGTGCTGGTGCCGTTTGCGCTGGCCAAAACCTGGGTCGAAACCGACCAGAATGGCTTTTCTCACCACCTGCCGCTGGCTGAGAACCAGCATCTGCGTATTCTGGTTGAGAAAGACCTGGACTGCCACCACTAGGGTAAGCTAGCAGTTAACAGTGAGCGATGAACAATTCTGTTTCAGAAGCATGCTGATAACTAGTACCTGATAACTAAACTGTTCACTAATAACTGTTCACTGAATTTATGGAAGATTCCCCCCAAACCGACCCCGGCAAGGCTGGCAAAACCGAAGAGCAGCTGGCGAAGCACGCCCCCACCAGCGGCGAGCGCCCCGACCAAGGCCACGCCCCGGTAGCCGACCACGAAATTCCGAACGCTGACAACCCGACCAAAGCCATGCACGAAGCCAGCGCCGGTACCCCGCCCGCCGAAGAGCACGTTCCAGCCCCGCCCACCATGGAGGCCAAGTACCTGCACCCCATTCTGGCCCAACCGCCCGAGGCCCTGACCGGCCTG
>JBBQSQ010000295.1:0-2990 GCA_038213745.1 Cytophagales bacterium | reverse complement strand
CTTGGCTTCGATAAGCACGCCGCGCCGGTGCAGTAGCTCGTAGATATCGCGCGCCGAGTGGCCGGTGGCCAAAATCGTGGCCTCCGCTTCCAGCGCCTCGCCCGTAGCCGTGACCACGCCGCGCAGCCGGTTGTTCTCCAGAATAAGGTCGGTCACGCGGGTATCAAAACGGACTTTGCCGCCTGCCTCAATGATGGCCTCGCGCAGGGCCTGCACCACGGCTGGCAATTTGTTGGTGCCGATGTGGGGGTGGGCATCCACCAGGATGTCGGGGGTGGCGCCGTGTTGCACCAGCCGGCGCAGCACCCGGCCCACATCGCCGCGCTTGGTAGCACGGGTGTAGAGTTTGCCGTCCGAGTAAGTGCCCGCGCCGCCTTCGCCAAAGCAGTAGTTGGAATCAGGATTCACCACTTGCTCTTTGTTGATGGCTGCGAGGTCGCGGCGGCGGGCCCGCACGTCGCGCCCGCGCTCCAACACAATTGGTTTTAAGCCCAGCTCGATGCAGCGCAATGCCGCAAACAACCCCGCAGGCCCT
Organism: Cytophagales bacterium; assembly: GCA_038213745.1. Classification (GTDB taxonomy): domain Bacteria; phylum Bacteroidota; class Bacteroidia; order Cytophagales; family Hymenobacteraceae; genus Hymenobacter. The sequence continues at coordinate 2,455 of JBBQSQ010000295.1, read as the reverse complement.
GCGCCAATCACGAGGACGTGACGCTTTGATTGTTTCACATTTGGATAAAAAAACCAGGGGCCAAACAAGTCGGCTGGCGGGGTTTGTTGGTACACATCGGCGCGGAGCCGTACCAGTGGCTGTCGGCCCCGGGCATCGATGGAACGACGGCGCAAGTGCACAAAATCGGCCTCGCCGGGTTGCACGCCGGCCTCTCGGAGAATGGCTTCGTAGCGTGCTAGTTCATTAAACGCCACCTCGGGGGGAAGCAGAACTTCTAATTCTTGTTTTAACATTTGTGTAATACGAAAGGTAGTTATCCTTCAGTGCAAAGCAGTTGAGAAATGACCCGGCAAAGTTACGGCAACCGTTTTGGCTCGGCCGCGAATACGTCTGGCAGTTTGATTTTTAAACCGCTAAATCCTGCATCCTTGCTGGCGACTCGGTTTATTTGCTCCATGGATAAACCTGCTAGTTCTTTGGCCGTGTCGCGTCTGCGCTCCATTGTCAGCGGCTCTATTGGCAACTTGGTCGAGTGGTACGACTGGTATGCCTACTCCGCTTTTGCCCTGTATTTCGCCCCGGTATTTTTTCCCAAAGGCAGTCCCACGGCCCAGCTCCTTAACACTGCCGCCATTTTCGCGGTGGGCTTTTTGATGCGGCCGCTGGGCGCATGGCTGCTGGGGGCTTATGCCGACCGCCACGGCCGCCGGGCGGCCTTGTTGCTTTCGGTGCGGCTCATGGCTGGCGGCTCGCTGCTAATTGCGGCCGCGCCGGGCTATGCGCGCATTGGGGTGGCCGCGCCGGCCCTGCTGCTGCTGGCCCGGCTGGTGCAGGGCATCAGCGTGGGGGGCGAGTACGGAACGTCGGCTACTTACCTGAGCGAGATGGCGGGGGCACGGCACCGGGGTTTTTGGTCAAGCTTCCAGTACCTGACGCTGATGGGTGGGCAGTTGCTCGCCCTGGTAGTGCAGCTCGGCTTGCAGCAGTTTCTCAGCCCGGCTCAGCTGGGCGACTGGGGCTGGCGCGTCCCGTTTGTCATTGGGGCCGTTGCCGCGATGGGCGCTTTGTACCTGCGTACCCACATGGGCGAAACCGCCGCGTTTGAGCAGCAAAAACAAATGCAGGCCGATGCGGAGGGAGAAGGCGGCCCGCCCTCGCCCAGTCAGATGCGGCGGCTCATGCAGCACCCGCGGGCCGTGCTCACGGTGGTGGGCCTCACGCTGGGCGGCACCCTGGCATTTTACACCTTCACCACGTATGCCCAGAAATTCTTGGTCAACACGTCGGGTTTTTCCAAAGAGCAGGCCACCCTCATTTCGTTTGGGGTAATGGCCGTGGCCCTGTTATTCCAGCCGCTGCTGGGGGCTATTTCGGATAAAGTGGGCCGCCGGCCCGTGCTGCTCATGTTCGGCATTGGGGCCACGCTGGGCACGGTGCCGCTGCTGCGCCAGCTGGCCCACACGCACGATGCCGGGGTGGCGGCGGGCCTGCTCATCGCGGCGCTTTTCGTGGTGAGCGGCTACACGTCCATCAGCGCGGTGGTGAAGGCCGAGCTGTTCCCAACCGAAATCCGGGCCCTGGGCGTGGGGCTGCCGTTTGCGCTCACGGTGGCTATTTTCGGTGGCACAGCTGAATACGTGGCCCTGTTTGCCAAAGCCCACGGCGTAGAAGAGTGGTTTTACTGGTACGTGACGGGCTGCGCGCTGCTCTCGCTGCTCGTGTACTGGCGGATGGGGGAAACCCGGGCGGAAAAGGGCAGAATGGCCGACTAAGCTTACAGTTTTAACCCCTAAGCAAGAAGCTCCCGTCTTATAAGATGGGAGCTTCTTGCTTAGCAAAGCGGCGTATTAGTGTTTCACGCCGGCGCCTTCGCCCAGCACCTGTTCTACCCAGCCCTTGCCCCAGTCCTCCAGTTCCTGCGCGCTCCAGAGCTGTGGGTAGAAGATGCGGCGCTGGAACTTGGGCGGCAGGTAGCCGCGCCAGTTGGTGCCGCCCGTGGCGGCCACGTCGGTGGGGTTGCGCTGCAAGTAGCGCACCGCCGATTTAAAGTGCATCAGCGGCCAGTTCACGTTTACGCTGATGTCGAGCTGGCGCAGCGCACGCAGCAGGCGCGGGTGCTGCTGCTCTTCGGGCGAGAGGCGCTGCACCACGGCCCACACGTTGCGGTCGTGGAAGGCTTCGGCGTGGCGCACGAGGTCGGCGGTGTATTTGCGCTCGAATTCAATGAGCGTAAGTGCCTTGGCTCCGCTGGCTTCGATGGTGGCCCCCGCCTTCCAATAGATGCAGCCCAGGAGCTGGTCGTAGTCGTGGGCCGACGCCTCGCCCAGGGCCTGGCGCTTCCCTTTGTCGGTGAGGTTTTCGAGGCTGGTGCTGGCAATCTCAATCATGCGGTACTGCACGCTCTGAAAACCCGAGGCGGGCATCAGGGCCATGCGGAAATCAAGGAACTGCTGCTTGTCCATGCCGTCAACCA
>JBBQSQ010000294.1:0-3003 GCA_038213745.1 Cytophagales bacterium | reverse complement strand
TGGTCAATTGCATTACGCTGCTCACCCTAGTGGGCCTGTTCTGGCTGCTGCGGGGCTACGGCCTGCTGGGCTTTGCCGGGGCACTGCTCATCAACGAGTGTGTGCGGATGGGGCTGTTTATGGTGCTTATGCACCAGGATTTGGCCATCGGCTACGGCCGGCTGCTTTCGGTGTTCCTGCCCGGCATCTGGCATGCGGGGCTGGTGGGCGGGGCGTTGGTGCTGATGCGGTGGGCAATGCTGCCGCTGCACCTGCCCGTGGTGGTGCAGCTGGGGCTGCTGGTGCTGGCCGGGGCCGTGGTGCTGGGCGTGCTGGTGCTGGTGCTGCCGCTGCCGCTGCTGCGCCACGAGCTGCTCAGCTTTCTGAGCCGCCTGGACCTGGGGGGCAAACTGGGCCAGCGCCTGGCGCGCTACACCCGCTTCCTGGGCCGCCCCACCGAAACCCGGGTCCCCACGGACTACCCCAACATTTCAACGCCCGTTTTGCCGTGAACATCCTGCTCGTTTCCTACCTCCAGCCCGACGCGCCTTCCGGCGTGCGGGTGCACTACCTGCAGCTGGCCGAGCTGCTGCGGGGGCGGGGGCACCGCGTGGACCTTATCACCACGGGCTCGCTGCACGGCTGGCGGCAGAAGCTGGCCGCCGCGCTGCGGCACACCCTGCTCCGGATGGGGCCTTCGGCGCACGCCATGGCAATTGAGGTTGAGAATTTTCTGCGCATTCAGTGGGGCATCGACCCCCGCCAGCCCTACGACCTGGTGCACGCCCACGACGTGGGCAGCGGGGCCGCGGCCAGCCGCGCCCTGGGCGGGCGGGTGCCGGTGGTCGTGACGGGGCATTTTAATGAGCACCCCGGCGAGGAACTGGTGTTGCAGCACAGCCTGCGCGGCCCGGCGGCCCGGCGCGTGCTGGGCTGGTACAACTACCTGCTCCGGCGCACCGACTATTTTTTGAGCGTTTCGGACTACGTGCGGCGGCGGGTAGGGCCGTGGCTGGCCCCCCATGCGCTGCACACCCGGGTGTACCACGGCATCGACCTGGCCGGCTTTGCGCAGGCCCCGCCCGATGCGGGCCTGCGCCAGCTGGCCCGCGGCCGGCACGTGCTCCTGAACGTGGGCCACCTGGAACCCCGCAAAAACCAGCGGTTTCTGCTGGCCGTGGCGAAGGAGCTGCTGGCCTACCGGCAAGATTTTGTGGTGGCTCTGGCCGGACAGGGGCCCGATGAAGCCGCCCTCCGGGAGCAGGTAGCGGCCACCGGCCTGCAAGACGTGGTCCTGCTGCTGGGCCAGCGCAGCGCCGTGGCCCCCCTGCTGCACGCCAGCACGCTCTATGTGCACACGGCCACCCGCGAAAGCTTTGGGCTGGTGCTGCTCGAAGCTATGGCCTGCGGCGTGCCGGCCCTGGCCCTGGCCGTGGGCGGCATTCCTGAGGTGCTGGCCGCCGAGCCCGCCGCCCTGCTGCCCGCCGATGCCACGCCCGCCCACGTAGCGCGCCGCCTGCACCTGCTGCTGGACAGCCCCACGGCGCGCGCCCAGCTGCAAAAGCGCCAGGCCGCCTACGCCGCCACGCACTTCGCCGAAGACCACATGGCCGAGGCCACGCTGGCTTTTTACCAGGAAGCCATTCGGCACTTCCGGGCCGTGGGGCAGGTGGCGGAACCCGCGGCCGCGCCGGCGCGCCGGTTTTCCCTCGTTGAAGAAACGCCAAGCTCTGTGCTATGAAACTTAACCTGCGCTTTCTCTACTTGCTACCGCTGCTGGCCGTGCTGTTCACCGACCACGGGCTGAATGAATTTGCGTTTGGCAATGAAGACGTGCGCCCCGCCGAGCAGCTGTATTTCTACGGCCTGGCGGGCCTGGGGCTGCTCGCGGCCCTGGCCTACCGCCGGCACATGCAGCCCCTGGTGCGCACATGGTTTTGGCTGACGGTGGCCTGCATTGGACTACTGGGCATGGAGTCGTACAGCGGCTGGGGCGTTTGGATAAAGTACCCCCACGTATTCAATAAGCTGAGCTTGTTGCTGCCACTGTTCGGGGTTTATGCCTACTACCGTAGTCACCCGGGCCCCTCGTTGCGGCAGTTGGTGGTGGTAGTGTTTCCCAGCCTGCTCCTGAGCCTGGCGGTGTATCATCCGGAGGCCCTGTCGCTGGGCTCGTTTCTGGAAACCGAACGGGGCTTTAGCGTCACGTCTACGTACTTGCTGCTGCCCATTGCGCTGCTCTGCCTGAACTGGTACCTGACCCGGGGCGAGCTCGTCAGTGGCCTGGCCTTTCTGCTTGCCGTGGCCCTCATCGTGTTTTTGCAGCACCGCACGGTGTGGGTGTGCACGGCGCTGGCCCTGGCCATTAATATTGGTTTGCTGGCCTGGCGCGTGCCCCAGGCCCGGCAGTTGGCGCGTCGCCTCACCACGTTGGGCGCGGCGGCGCTGCTGCTGGGCGTGGGCAGTGGCCTGGCCGTGGTGCTCGACAATCCCGACGTGGTGAACAAGCTAGTAAGCAACTTCGAAGACCTGCAACACCCCACCACCCAGGGCACCGGCACGTTCCGAATGCACCAGTACGAAGCCTACTCGCCCTACGTGGAGGAACGGCCCCTGGCTGGCTGGCGCTTAGAAGGCTTTGAATTGCCCGTGCAGCTTTACGGCGAAGACGGCCAGCCGGTCTGGAAAAACAACACGGGCCACCATTTTCATAGCTTCTACCTCGACCGGCTCTTCTACACGGGGGGGCTGGGGCTGCTGCTGGTGGTGCTGGTGCCGCTGCTGGCCCTGCTGCGCATCCTGTTCCGGGCCACGCCCCTCACCCCCGATTTGGCCGCGCTGGTGGCTTATGCCTGCACCTTCTTCGTCTTCGGCCTTTCCTACGACTGGCCCAGCTACGTCTACGGCGTGCTGGGGCTGGTGCTGGCCGCCATTTCCTTCCAGATGGCCCCGGCCGCGGCTTCGGCCCCGAGCCGAAGCCGCCGCGCCTCCCAGCGGCACCGGCCCACCATTGGGGAGTCGGTG
>JBBQSQ010000293.1:0-3036 GCA_038213745.1 Cytophagales bacterium | reverse complement strand
ACCTCGTGGCGCAGCAGGTTGCGCTGGTACACGGGGCTGTCGTTGCTGTCGTCTTCGCGCCAGCGCAGGCCGCGTTCTACCAGGTAGTCGTGCAGGGCGTCGCGGCCCACGCCCAGCAACGGACGCACGAGGTGGCCGTTTTTCACCTGAATGCCGTGCAGCCCGGCCAGCCCGGTGCCGTGGGTCAGGTTCAGAATCATGGTTTCGGCCTCGTCGCGCTGGTGGTGGGCCGTGGCGATGTAGGCCAACTCCTGGGTCTGGCGCACCTGCTCGAACCAGCGGTAGCGCAGGAAGCGGGCGGCCATTTGGGTTGAAATGCCTTCCTGTGCGGCAAATTCCTTGGTCTGGAAAAACTCGGCGAAATAGGGGAGGCCGTACTGCTTGGCCAGCTTGCGCACAAATTGCTCGTCGGCGTCGGCGTCCTCGCCGCGCAGGCCGAAGTGGCAGTGCGCCACGGCCACTTGCACCCCGAGGCGGTGCAGGATGTCGAGCAGCACCACCGAATCCAGTCCGCCGCTTACGGCCACCAGTATCGGGTCATTCTCGATGGAAAAAAGGGCATGCTCCTCAATGAAGCGGCGAACGGTATCAAGCATAGAAAAAAAGGAAAGGGCCGGCGGTGCGGGCGCGCGGCACCCGGCGGGGCATTGCGGAAGCAAACCCGCCGCCGCCCGGCGGGCACTACGGTGCAAAGATGCACGTTAGCCCCGGCCGGCCGCCGTACCTTTGCCCTCCCAATGTCCCTATTTCGCATTTTTTTCCTCGTTTTGGCCCTGGTGCCGCTGTTGGGGCAGGCCCAAACGCCGGCTCCTCCACGGCCTGCGGCAGCCGGCCGGGCGCGGGCGGCCACTGCGCCACCCGTGGCCGCCAAAGGCTCCCCCATCAAGCTGCTGACGGCGGGCCAGCTAGTGGGCGGTGATTTTAACGGGGTGAAAATCCGCAAGCTGCTGGGCAACGTCAGCTTTCAGCAGGATGACGTATTTCTGTACTGCGACTCGGCCTACCAGTACCTGGAGCGCAACCAGGTAGAAGCCTTCAGCAACGTGCGCGTGGTGCAGAGCGACACCGTGACCATTACCGGCGACAAGGGTTTCTACGACGGCGACAAGCGCACGGCCCGCATGCTGGGCAACGTGGTCATGCGCGACCCGCGCATGACCCTGACCACGCCCACGCTCGATTATGACCTGAACCGCAAAACGGCCTCCTACAACGAAACCGGCCACCTCACCGACCCGCAAAACACGCTCGACAGCCAGCAGGGCGTCTACGATACGAATTCCAAGGTGTTCGTTTTCAAGCGCAACGTGCACCTCGTGACGCCCGATTCGGAACTGAACAACGATACGCTGCGCTACAACACCATCACCAAAATTGCCTATTTCAATGGCCCTACCCGCATCAAGGGCAAGTCAGGCAACTTGTATGCGGAGGGCGGGAATTACAACACCATCACGCGAGTGTCAAACTTCAAGCAAAACGCCAAAATCGACACGCCCAACTACCGCCTGGGCGGCGACCAGCTGGTGTACGACGAGGTGAAGCTCTACGGCGTGGCGAAAGGTCACGTCTCGCTTATTTCTAAAAAAGACAACCTGACCCTGCGCGGCGACGTGGGCCGCTACTGGCGCGGCCTGGGCCGCACCAAGCTCTACGGAGGCCGGCCGGTGGTGCGCAACATCAGCGAGAAGGACACGCTGTACATGGCCGCCGATACGCTCATCAGCGTGGAAGCTAAGCCGGGCCAGACCACCACGCGCACCGTGCTTTACGCCTACCCCAAGGTGCAGATTTTCCGGGGCACGCTGCAAGGCATTTGCGACTCGCTGACCTACGACCGGCAGGACAGCATTATCTACCTCAACCAGGACCCGGTGCTGTGGCAAGCCAAAAACCAGCTCACCGCCGACTCCATGCAAATCCGCTCGAAGAAGGGAAAAGTGGATGAGATGCGCCTCTACGCCAATGCCTTTGCCGTCAGTCAGGACACGCTCCTGAACTTCAACCAGACCAAGGGCCGCAACATGATGGCCTATTTCCGCGATAATAAAATGCGCCGCGTGGATGTGCTCGGCAACGCCGAAAGCATCTTTTATGCTTTGGATGGGGACACCGCCACCACCGGTATGAACCGGGTGCTCTCGGCCACCATGCGGCTGCTGTTTGTGGAAAGCAAGCTCAATAAAATATCGGTGCTGGCCAACCCCGAAGCCAAGTTCATTCCGCCCCACGAGCTCAAGCCCGACGACGAGCGCCTGAAAGGCTACTCGTGGCGCGCCAAGGAACGGCCCACCCGCCGCCAGGTGTTGGGCAAGCAGTTCGACGACCGGCCGCCCAAGCGAAAAGCCAATAAAAAGAAGAAAGCTATTCTACCAACCAAACGCAGCATCAAGGGCCAGGCTGCTCCCAACAAACCGCTTCCCAAAACCGCCAAGCCGCAACCCGTGCCCGCGCCCAAAGCGACTCCGCCACCCGCCCGGCCTTCTGCCTCGGCGGGCCCGGCCAAGCTGCCGGCCGGGGCGGCCCCGGCCCGGCGCTAGCTGCAACCATTCAGCGCTCGCCAGCGCTCTTACTTTTGATAAGCCGTCCGGCCGCCGCGCCCGGCTTGCCTTCGCCGGCTCAAATCGTTACCTTTGCACCCCTTATGCCGATTTCCCGCCTCACGGTTCTCTTTCTGCTACTTAGCACGCTCGTTCTGGGCTCCTGCGCCAGCGGTTACCAAAAGTTGCTGAAAAGCACCGACGTCAATAAAAAGTACGAAGCCGCCGTCCAGTACTACGACAAAGGCGACTTCTTCCGGGCCGGTACCCTGCTCGAAGACCTGATTCCGCTGCTCAAGGGGCGGCCGGAAGCGGAAAAAGCACAGTTTTACTTTGCCAATACGAACTACAAGCAGCGCAACTACGTGCTGAGCGCGTTCTACTTCAAGTCGTTCTTCGATACGTACCCCAACTCCGAATACGCGGAGGAGGCCACGTACCTGCACGCCAAGTCGCTGTTTCTCGACTCGCCGGGCTACGAGCTCGACCAGACCAA
>JBBQSQ010000292.1:0-3192 GCA_038213745.1 Cytophagales bacterium | reverse complement strand
CGACCTATCCGCTGCCGCAGGTGCAGCTGCCGGGCTCCGTCCTCACGGGCTTGTCCATCCGGCGCTATCATGCTTTCCACGCCTGTCCCTCCTTTGCGCAGCTGCGGCCCGAGGACGTGGACCCCGACCTGCGAAAATGGGGCATTCACATCCTGTTCAAACAAGCTGTGGATGGTTCCATCATCATCGGCGACACCCACGAATACGCCGATGTGGCCGAGGCCGACCGCCTCGATTTCAATAATTCGGACCTGCTGAACCAGCTCATGCTTGGCGAAGCCCGGCGCATTCTGGACCTGCCCGACTGGCGCATGCAGCGTGCCTGGAACGGCTACTATTCCCAAAGCAAGTCCGGGGAGATTTTCCAGTACTCGCCCGACCCGCGCATTCACATCGTCACCGGCATCGGCGGCAAGGGCATGACCACGGCCTGCGGCTTTGCCCGCCACCACGTCGAAGCCCTGGGTTTGGGCCGGTCAGTCGCGCTGGCTGGCCGCTGAAGCACTGCCCGTCCTACCAGAAAGAAACCGGGAACCCGACGACCGCCAGTAACCTGGCCGCGTTGCCCCTGGTGGTGCCCGCCGCGCGGTGCTTGTTGCCCAGCGGCAGCACCCAGCCCACCACCGCAAACGTGAGCAGGCCCAGCAGCCCGGCCCCCACGGCATAAGGCACCAACAGCCGCCGGAAGCTGACGCCCGACGCCATGATGGCCGCGATTTCGGTGCGGGCCGCCAGTTGCGCCGTCACAAACACCACGGCCATGAACACCGTGATGGGCGAGCGCATGTTGGCGAAGTACGGGAACACGTACACGTAGTAGCCGAAGAGGGTTTTGTGCCCGGACAGCCCGTGGCGCGGGAAATCATCGTTTTTCTCGGTGTGGTCCATCACGCAGATGACCGACACGGGCTGCACCACGGTGAAGGCGAACGCCGCGAGAAACCCGCGGGTGCTGTAGCGGCCGGGAATGGTCACGGAACCCTGAATAAGTAGCTTTGGCATAAAATTCGGCCACTAATTTGAATCCTACCTTTGGCCGGCCAACTCACGCTGCTTCTCCTCATGCTTTCCGTACGCTCCTGGCTGCGGGCGCGCCCCTGGGTGCCCGCCGCGCTGGCTCTGCTGGTGCTACTGCCCGCCCTGCTGCTCAACCTCGGCCTGCTCCCGCTCATCGCCGATGAGCCCATCCGGGCGCTGGTGGCCCTGGAGCTGAAGCTGCACGGCAATTTCTTCGTCTCGACGCTCCAGGGCGAGTATTATTTCAACAAGCCGCCGCTGTTCAACTGGCTGCTGCTGGGGTTTTTCCGGCTGTTCGGCTTGGTCGAGGAGTGGGTCATCCGCCTGCCCACGGTGCTGGCGCTGCTGGGCATGGGCGGCAGCCTGTACTACTTCGTGGGCCGGCGGCTGGGCCGGGTGCTGGGCTGGGCCGCCGCGCTGGCCTTCGTCACGAGCGGGCGCATGCTGTTCTACGATTCCTGCCTGGGACTGATTGACACGCTGCACGCCCTGGTCACCTACCTGGGGTTCATGGCGGTGTTCGAACTGGGCGCGCGGCGGCGCTGGGCGGCGCTGTTTGCGGTGAGCTACGCCCTTACGGCGGTGGGCTTTCTGCTGAAGGGGCTGCCGTCGGTGGTGTTTCAGGGGGTGGCGCTGGTGGTGTATTTTGTTTTCGTGGACGGCCACTGGCGGCGGCTGCTGTCGGGGGCGCACGCGCTGGGGCTGGGCGTGCTGCTGGGGCTGATGGGTGGTTACTTTGCCGTGTACAGCCATTTTCATCCGCTGCACGAGTACTTGGCCACGCTCCTCGACCAGTCGACGCAGCGCACCGTGGCCGCCCACGGCTGGCGGGAGTCGCTGGTTCATCTGGTGAAATTCCCGTTCGATTTCGTCGCCGATTTTCTGCCCTGGACCCTGCTGCTGCTGTGCCTGGCCCGGCCCGGCTGGCGCCAGGTGCTGCGCGCGCAGCCCTTCCTGCAGTACAACGCGGTGCTGTTTGCGGCCCTCACCCCGGTGTTCTGGCTATCGCCGGGCACCATTCCGCGCTATTTGTTCGTGCTCACGCCCTTGTGCTTCACGGTAGCGGTCTATTTCTACCAGCAGTTCTGGGCCGAGCGCCGCTGGCCCCACCGGGCCGTCGATGCCGGGCTGCTGGCGGCCATGGCGCTGGTAAGCCTGAGCCTGGTGGCCGTGCCCTGGGTGCCCGCGGCGGCGGTGCAGCCCGGCGTGGTCTGGAAATCGGCGCTGGGCGTGCTGGCGCTGGCCGGCTGCACGCTGGCCTACTGGTGGCTGCCAGCCCAGCGCCTGGCGTGGCTGGGCCTGTATTTGCTGTGCATGCGGTTGCTATTCAGCGTGTTTGTGCTGCCCGCCCGCCTGCTCACCCGCGACGAAACGCCCTACCGCACGGCGGGCATCCGGGTGGCGCAAATTGCCGGGCACGCCCCGGTTTACAAGCTGGCCGATACCCACGTTGACAACGACGAGGCCTTTTACATCACGCGGGGCACGGGCCACATCGTGTATTCGTCCACCTCGCCGCAGCTGCCGGCCGCTCCCGCCAAAGATGCCTTCTACCTGGCCGAGGACCGGTACCTCACCGGCCGGCACTACCGCCAGTACTACGCGTTTGTCATCGACCGCGGCATTCGCCTGCACCTGGTAAAATTTGACTAGCCGGCCCTATTTTCACGGCCCACCCGCGGTTGCCCCCGCCTTCCTCCACCCGCCCATTGCCCCTCCCGCCCCGCCTGCGTGCCCCCCTCGTCCTGCTGCTGAAGCTGGGGCTGCTGGCGGCCGCGTTGGGGTTTGTGTTTGGCCGCATCAGCCCGCGCCAGGTTGGCCACGTGCTGGCCGGTGCCCAGCCGGGCTGGCTGGGGCTGGCAGTGGGGCTGTTTGCGGTTTCGAAATGGCTGGCGGCCCGTCGCCTCAACTATTTTCAGCGGGCCATTGGGGTCGAATTGTCCGAAGCCGCCAACCTGCGCCTCTACTGGCTGGGCATGTTCTACAACCTGTTTCTGCCCGGCGGCATCGGCGGCGACGGCTACAAGGTGCTGGTGCTGCGGCGGGCCTACCCCACCAAAACCGCCGCCCTGGTCCGCGCCCTGGTGCTGGACCGCGTGAGCGGCCTGCTGGCGCTGGGGGTGCTGCTCGTGGCCCTGACGTGGGCGGTGCCCCTGCCACTGGCCGGGCTGTGGG
>JBBQSQ010000291.1:0-3220 GCA_038213745.1 Cytophagales bacterium | reverse complement strand
AAGGCGTGGGTGCCGATGTCGCCCATGGCCCCGGCTACGCCGCTGCGGGCGGGGTCGGTGCGCCAGGCGGCTTGCTTGTTGTCGCCGCTTCCTTCCTCAAAGCGGCTCAGCCAGCCCTGCGGATATTCGACGTACACTTTGCGGATGGTGCCAAGCGTGCCGGCGGCTACCAGCTGCCGGGCTTCCTTCACCATGGGGTAGCCGGTGTAGGTATGGGTGAGGCAGAGCCGGCGGCCGGTGGCAGCCACCACGGCCGCCAGCTCTTTAGCCTCGGCCAGCGAAAAAGTCATCGGCTTGTCGAGCACCACGTCGAAACCGCTTTCCAGCGCCAGCTTGGCGGGGCCAAAATGCAGGTGGTTGGGCGTCACGATGCTGATAACCTGTACCCGCTCGGTGGCCGGCCGGACTTTTTCCTGCGCAATCAGCTCCTGGTAAGAGCCGTACACCCGCTCCGGGTTTAAGCCCAGCTGCTGGCCGCTGGCCCGCGAGGTTTCAGGGTTGCTGCTGAAAGCGCCGGCCACCAGCTCGTACTCGCCATCGAGGGCCGCCGCCAGCCGGTGCACCGCGCCGATGAATGCGCCCTGGCCGCCGCCAATCATTCCTAAGCGTAGTTTCATGCAGTAATAGTAGCTGAAAATCAGGTGGTGGCCCAGGCCCGGTCGCCTTTTTTGTAGGGCACGTTGCCGTCGTACTTGCCTGGTACGGGCAGGTAGCGCAGGGCCTTGGTGGCACCCACTTCCGACGTGAAGAACCCCAGCAGCGTCAACTCCTTTATCATGCGGAAGTAGTGGTTGGGCGCTTCAATGGTTTTGGTCTTGCTGTACTGCTTCTGCTCGGCGTCGAGGGCCGTGAGCAGGTCCGTGCGCTGGGCGGGCGTACTCTCCAGAAAACCCTTGCCGCTCATCTTCTGACTGGCGGCTTCCAGCTGGGTCAGGCCCTTGACAAAGGTCTGCTGGTCTTCGGGCTTGTAGCAGTCGCGCACCATCACGGCCATGAAGGCACCCACGTTGGCTTCTTTGGCCCCGGGCGTTTTGGTGGCCGGCAGGATGGTTTCGCCCACTTCATTGAGATAGGCGGCCTGCTCGCTGGTGAGCACTTCTTTGAGTGCGGGCGGGGCGCTGGCCGTCGGGGCTTTCACCTTGGCTTTCTCCTTATCGGAGGTAGCCGGGCTGCACCCGCTCAGGAAAAAATCACCGCCGATAACGGCCCCGCCCATTATCAGGGCTACGCGGGCCAGGGCATCTCTTCTGGTTATCATGGTTGCAGGAAGATTAAAGGTTCTGTTTCTTCAACTCAGTCACGGCGTGGTCCACGGCGCGGGCCGTGAGGGCCAGGTAGGTGAGCGAGGGGTTCTGGCAGGCGGCCGAAGTCATGGCGGCCCCGTCGGTCACGTACACGTTGGGGGCGTCCCACACCTGGTTGTGCTGGTTGAGCACCGACGTTTTGGGGTCGAGGCCCATGCGGGCGGTGCCCATCTCGTGGATGCCGCCGCCGGGGTTGTAGCCGTTGTTGTAGGTCTGCACGTTTTTCAGGCCGGCTTTTTCCAGCATCTCCTTGGCATCCTGCATCATGTCGATGCGCATTTTCTGCTCGTTGTCGCGGATGCTGACGTCCATGGCCAGTATGGGCAGGCCCCACTTGTCCTTTTTGGTTTTGTCGAGGGTAATGCGGTTGTCGTGGTAGGGCAGGGTTTCGCCGAAGCCCGTCATGCCCATCGTCCAGTTGCCGGGCTCGGTGAGGGCGTCTTTGAAGTCGCCGCCAATGCTCAGCTCGGCAATATCGCGGCCCCAGCCTTCGCGCCCGGCTCCGCCCTGGTAGCCGAAGCCGCGGATGTAGTCGCGCTTCTCGCCGCCCATGTTGCGGAAACGCGGCACGTAGATGCCGTTGGCGCGGCGGCCGTATACGTATTTGTCTTCGTAGCCCGGCATTTCGCCGTGCGCACCCACCCGGAAGTGGTGGTCCATCACGTTGCGCCCCAGCTGGTCGCTGCTGCTGCCCAGGCCATCGGCCCACACGTCGGTGGCCGAGTTCATGAGCACCCAGGCCGAGTTCAGGGCCGAGGCATTCAGGAAAATCACCTTGGCGAAATACTCGTAGGTCTGGTTCGTCTCCGCATCCAGCACTTCCACGCCCTTGGCCCGCTTGGTGTCCTTGTCGTAGAGGATTTTGGTGACGATGGAAAACGGCCGCAGCGTGAGGTTGCCCGTGGCCATAGCCGCCGGCAGCGTGGCCGACTGCGTACTAAAATAAGCCCCGAACGGGCAGCCCAGCCAGCATTTGTTGCGGTACTGGCAGCTGATGCGGTTGTTGTGGTTCTGGGTGATGTTGGCCGTGCGGCCGATAATCATGTGGCGGTCCTTGTAGTGCTTTTTGATGCGGGCGGCCACATCTTTTTCCACTACGTTCATGGCCATGGCGGGCATAAAGTCGCCGTCGGGCAGGTGCGCAATCCCGTCGCGGTTGCCGCTAATGCCCGCGAATTTCTCGGCGTGGCTGTACCAAGGGGCCAGGTCTTTGTATCGAATGGGCCAGTCCACGGCGATACCGTCCTTGGCGTTGGCCTCGAAGTCGAGGTCGCTGAGGCGGTACGACTGCCGGCCCCACATCAGCGAGCGGCCTCCCACGTGGTAGCCCCGGAACCAATCGTAAGGCTTCACCTCGGTGTAGGGGCTGTCCTTCTCATTCACCCAGAAATCGAGGTTGCTCTCGTTCAGCGTGTAGTCGCGCTTAAGTACCGGATGGTCGGCAATCATCTGCTGGGTTTTGCCGCCCCGGTGCGGAAATTCCCAGGGCGCCTTGTTGGCATTCACGTAGCCTTTAATGTGCTCGATGTTGCGCCCGCGCTCCAGCATGATGGTTTTCAGGCCTTTTTCGGTCAGCTCCTTGGCGGCCATGCCGCCCGTGATGCCGGAGCCGATGACGATGGCGTCATAGGTGTTCTTATCCATAGGTAATGGGTGGGATTTGGGGTATTGTGTAGCTTGGACTCTGCGAGCCCGAGCGCGAGCGCAGCGAGCATCTCGCGTTTGGTTCTGTCAATACTGGCTAGGCAAGCGTTCCTGCTCGCTGCGCTCGCGCTCGGACTCGCAAAGTCCAAGCTACTCAATTATACCAGCGTACGCTTAATGTAGCTGATGCTCTGCTGAATGCTGTCGAAAGGAGAGCCGGGCGTTTTGTCCTGCTCCACGAAGAAGTACTTCAGGCCGGCCAGCTTGGCCTG
>JBBQSQ010000290.1:0-3469 GCA_038213745.1 Cytophagales bacterium | reverse complement strand
CGTTGGCGGCCACCGGCACGTACTGGCCCCGGCCCGAAGCCGTGACGCGCTCCGGCGAAACCCCTGCCGTGGTGAGCAGGCGGGCTATTTCGGTGGCCCGCAGGGCGCTCAGGTCCCAGTTGTCCGTCATGCCGGCCGTGCCCGAGCGAATGGGCACATTGTCGGTGTGACCTTCCACCACCACGTTCACGTCTTTCTGCTCCTGGAGTACGGTAGCGAGTTCTTTCAGTGCTTCCTGGCCTTTGGGGTCCACTTTGGTCGAGCCCGATTTGAATAGCAATTGTTCCGAAAGCGACACGTAGACTTTGCCATCCTTCAGCTTCACCTGCAGGTCGCTGCTGTTGAAGCTGAGCAGCGCCTTGCTCACGCGGGCTTTCAGGTCGGCCACGGATTTGTCCTTGTCGGCCAGTGCTTTGGTGAGTTCGGCGAGGCGGGATTCGCGGGTTTTAAGGTCGGCGGCGAGGCGGTCGTTGTCGGATTTGCTTTTCTGTAGGCTCACATCGAGCGCCCCCAGCTCTGCTTCGCGGCGGGCCAGGTCCTGCGCCACTTTGTTGTAATCGGAAGACTTATTGGCCAACTCCCGGTCGCTGTTTTTGAGCAGCTTATCGTAGCTGTTGCTCAGTTCGTTGTAGAGGCTACGGGTTTTGCGGTAGGCGTTGCCGGTTTCGGCTGAGTCCGTGACGAGCCGCTTTTGGGTGAGGCGCAGCTGGGCCAGCTGGTCGGTGGCCTTTTGCAGCTCGGCGGTGGCCCCGCGATACTGCCGTTCGGCCGCCTCCTTGCCCTGGGCATCGGCGGCCTGGCGGGCACTGAGGTCGTCGTATTTTTTGGCTGTTACACAGCCGTTGAGGAGCGGGGCAGCCAACAGCGAGAGGGCCAGCAGGGCAGGGGTGTAGGTTTTCACGTAAATTGAGGAATGAAATGCCAAGCCCAGCACGGCCAGACTACCCGGCCGCGTTGGACTGGCAAGGTAGCGCTTATCGGGCGGGTGGCGAGTGGGTGGCGCGGCCAAAACCCGATTTGTCCCGCATTTTTCGGCCTATCTTTGCCAACTGCCCGGCATGCTTCCCTGCGCTCGCAATCTTTCTAAACTGCTCTTCTCAAATGGCCTCCTCCCTGACTTTGAGTTCCGACAACGAAGCCCTGCTCACGCACGAGGCCCTTGTGAGCAAAGACCTCCTGCACGCCCCCGGCCCCGACTTTCTGGACCGCTGCTTCGGGCCCGGCAGTCGCTCGCCGCAGGTGCTGCGCAGCCTCGGGGCACTCTACAACCACGGGCGTTTGAGCGGCACCGGCTACGTCAGTATCCTGCCCGTCGACCAGGGGATTGAGCATACCGCGGGCTCGGCCTTCGGCCCCAATCCGATGTATTTCGACCCAGAAAACATCCTCAAGCTGGCCGTGGAAGGCGGCTGCAATGCCGTGGCTACCACCTTTGGCACCTTTGGCACGGTGGCCCGTAAATACGCCCACAAGATTCCCTTCCTGGTTAAAATCAACCACAACGAGCTGCTGACTTATCCCAATAAGTTCGACCAGATTATGTTTGGCTCGGTGCGGCAGGCCTGGGACATGGGCGCTACTGCCGTGGGGGCCACCGTGTATTTTGGCTCCACGGAAAGCAACCGCCAGATTATCGAGGTAACCCAGGCGTTTGAAGAAGCCCATGCCCTGGGCATGGCTACCGTGCTGTGGTGCTACACCCGCAACAATGCCTTCAAAACCAACGATAAAGACTACCACGTGGCCGCCGACCTCACCGGCCAGGCCAACCACCTGGGCGTGACCATGGGGGCCGACATCATTAAGCAGAAGCTGCCCGAAAACAACGGTGGTTTCTCAACCCTGAAATTCGGCAAGACTTTCCCGGCGATGTATGACAAGCTCGCCGGCGACCATCCCATCGACCTGACCCGCTACCAGGTGCTGAACTGCTACGCCGGCCGCATCGGGCTCATCAATTCGGGCGGCGAGAGCCTAGGCGCAGGCGACCTGGAGGCCGCTGTGCGCACGGCCATAATCAACAAGCGGGCCGGCGGACAGGGCCTTATTTCGGGCCGCAAAGCCTTCCAGCGCCCCTTCGCCGAAGGCGTGGAGCTGCTAAACGCGATTCAGGATGTGTACCTGGATTCGAACATTACCCTTGCGTAAAAATTTATAATTCAAAGAAATGGCCTGGTTTAAGCGCGTTGAAAAAGGGATTGTAACCCCTACCGACCAGAAAAAAGAGACTCCCGACGGCCTGTGGTATAAGTGCCCGGAGTGCAAAACGGTGGCCACCATGGCTGAACACAAGCGGCTGCTGTACGTGTGCGGCAACTGCAACCACCACGACCGGATTGATGCCGCCGACTACTTCGATTTCCTGTTCGATAACGGGCAGTTTACCGAGCTCGACGCCAACCTCACTTCCGGCGACCCGCTACACTTCGTCGATACCAAGGCGTACCCGCAGCGAGTGGCGGCCACCGAGCGTAATACCGGTCTGAAAGACGCTGTACGCACCGCGCACGGCCAATCGGCTGGCCAGCCTTTGGTGGTGGCCGCCATGGATTTCAAGTTCATCGGCGGCTCGATGGGCTCGGTGGTGGGGGAGAAAATTGCCCGTGCCATCGACTTTGCCCGCCAAACCCGCACGCCGTTTCTCATGATTTCGCGCTCCGGTGGTGCCCGCATGATGGAAGCCGGCTACTCGCTGATGCAAATGGCCAAAACCTCGGCCAAGCTGGCTTTGCTCGCCGAAGCCGGCGTGCCCTACGTGAGCTTGCTCACCGACCCCACCACGGGCGGCGTCACGGCTTCGTTTGCCATGTTGGGTGACTTCACTATTGCCGAGCCCGGCGCGCTCATCGGCTTTGCCGGCCCGCGCGTAATCAAAGAAACAATTGGAAAAGACCTGCCCAAAGGCTTCCAGAGCGCCGAATTCGTGTTGGAGCATGGCTTCCTCGATTTCATCGTGGACCGCCGCGAGCTGAAGCAGCGCCTGGCCGATTTGCTGGGCATGTTGCAGCCCGCGCCGGCTGCTGCCGCCAGCGCTACCGCGCCGCGCCGCGCTGCTACCAAAGCCCCCCAGCAATAGAACCTAGGGTGTACACACAAGTCTGTAATTTACTGATTATCAATAGCTGTTTTGTCTGAAAAACATAGATTTTCCCAGTTGTCTTTCAAGGCAAAAAGAGGCTTTCTGAGCAACTGGAGCCTTTTGAGAAACGAGTGCTTCAAGATTGTCCAACTTGTGTGTACACCTTAGCCCCATCGGGGAAGGGGTTAGGGGATGGGGTTTCGGGGTGGCGAGCCAGAACTTAACAGCTCTGCGCAGTAGGGGAGTCTCGTCGTTGCCGATGTTGTTTGGTTGCTTTGGGGTAATTGCGCGGCTCCGGCCGTTCAGGGACGAGACTCCCCCGATTGCGTCTCGACAACCCCATGTACTGATTCGGAAACCACTCCATAAGCACTGAACTCAATCTGAGAT
>JBBQSQ010000289.1:0-3490 GCA_038213745.1 Cytophagales bacterium | reverse complement strand
CCGCTGATGGATTCCACCACACCGCCCTTGGCGTGCACCGTGTAGTCGGCGTGCTCCACGCGGATGCCCTGGTAGTACTGGGCGAATTTCTGGTGCGTGAAACCGAGCGGGTCGGTTTCAACGCTGCGCTGCCGCATTTGGTCCGAATTGGTGAGTCCCAATTGCTGGCGCAGCACCTGGTCGGCACTGGCACCGCGATAGGCCATTTTGCCTTCCGCGTTGAACTGCACCAGCACGGGCTGGTTGTCGTCGCCTAAAACCTTGGATTGAACGCGCGAGGCATCCTGGGCCTGGGCGGTCGTGGAAGCCAATGCGCCGAGCATCAATAATGCTGCGGCAGAGTATTGTTTTCTCATGTGTTGACGAAAAATTAACCGTGACTGCGCTTTGCACAAATTTCAATAATTGCACCTCTACGCTAATGCAACCTAGTCATTTCTTCGCCCAGCATTAAAAATTCATTAAAAAAAAGTGTCAATGCCAAAATTTTACACATTCAAATCTGAACAAATTGCACTCTTATCAATATTAACATTCCTTTAATGGGAATAAAATAGCGGCGTTATTTTTGCTAGCGTTTGGCTTGTGCCAAGTAGTCGGCCGCCAGCGTGGCCAGGGTTTTAACGCCCAGCATCAGGCCGCTTTCGTCGATGCGAAACCCGGCCGTGTGGTGGTCGGCAGTAGTGGCGGGGTCCTGGCCCTTGGCCATGCCGCCCACGAAGAGAAATAGCCCCGGCACCTTTTCCTGATAGAAGGAAAAGTCCTCGGCCCCCGTCACGGCTTTTATTTCCTTCACGTTGGGGGCCCCGGCCACGGCTTGCAGCGTGGGCAGCATCTGGGCCGTGAGGGCGGGGTTGTTGATGGTGACGGGCACGTAGGGCTCGATAGTCACGTCGGCCGTGGCCCCGGCGCTCTCGGCAATGTTGGTGGCAATGCGGCGAATGCTGGCCCAGATTTGCTTTTGCACCTCGGGTTTGAGAGCGCGGATGGTGCCGGACATCTCCACGTCGGGCGGGATGACGTTGTAGCGCACGCCGCCGTTGATAGTGCCTACTGTGACCACGGCCGCGTCGTCAATCAGTTTCACCTCGCGGCTCACGATGGTTTGCAGGCCCATGATGATTTGGGCGGTCGTCACCACGGGGTCCACGCTGTTCCAGGGGTAGGCGCCGTGCGCGCCCTTGCCGTGCACCTTGATGGTGAACCGGTCGGAGGAAGCCATTTCGCCGCCCGGGCGATAGGTGAGGTTGCCCACTTCGGTTCGGACGTTGATGTGCATGCCAAACACGGCGTCGACCTTGGGCTTGTCGAGCACGCCTTCCTTCACCATGAGCTTGGCCCCGCCTTCCACCCCGGGCAGCGAGCCTTCCTCGGCGGGCTGAAAGATGAACTTCACGGTACCGGGCAGGTCGGCTTTCACTTGGCTCAGCACCTCGGCCGCGCCCATGAGCATGGCCACGTGGGTGTCGTGGCCGCAGGCGTGCATCACGCCCACGGGCTGGCCCAGGTAGGTGGTTTTCACTTTAGAAGCGAAGGGCAGGCCGCTGGTTTCGGTGAGCGGCAGGCCGTCCATGTCGGCGCGCAGGGCCACCACGGGGCCGGGCAGCCTGCCGCGCAGCACGCCCACCACGCCGGTGCGGCCCACGCCGGTTTGCACCTCCAGGCCCAGCTTCTTGAGGTGCGCGGCCACGAGAGCGGCGGTGCGGGTTTCCTGGTTGCCCAGCTCGGGGTGCTCGTGGATATCGCGCCGCCAAGCAATGACCTTGGTTTCTTCCTGAGTGGCCAACTGGGCAATGCGGGCATCAAGGGCCGTATTCTGGGCGTGAGCGGCGGGCGCGGCGGCCAGCGCCAGCACAATGGCGGCCGGCAAAGCGGGAAGTAAAGAGCGCATCATAAAAGCGGGGGAAGAATAAAAGCCAGGCGGCACGTTTCGGCCGGTTGGCAATGTTACGCCACCGTTGCCAATTAGCGTGCTACTGTTCAGCCTGCAACGTATTTTTGCGCGTTGATTTATTACCTGCCCGTTATCCAAACCAATTATTTTTTGTGGCCACGCTTCTGACTTCGCCATCGCGGCCCCGGCCCGCCGATGCCACATCCCAACGTGCGTGGCCGGCCGCCTGGGCTTCGATGGGGTTCCGCCTGCGGCTGGGTGGGGTGGTGCTGCTGCTGCTGGGCTTGCTGCCGGTGGTGCCGGGCTTCTACCATTTTATTCAGGCGCGCCCCGGCCGGCCGCTGGCCGACCCGCTGCTGGCCCTGCTACCAGTGCATGACGTATCCACGCCCACCTTTGCCCTGATTTACGGAGGCATCGCGGCCACGCTGGTGTACCTGCTGCCCCGGCCGCAGCTGCTGCTCCGGGCTTTTTGGGCCTACTATTTCCTGCAATTGCTGCGCATGAGCACGCTGTGGCTGCTCCCGCTGGAGCCACCCGCCACGCTGGTTTTTTTGCACGACCCGGTGATGGACCGCATTTTCGAAGTAACTACCCAGCCCATTGTGCGCGACTTGTTTTTTTCGGGCCACACCGCCACCATGATGCTGCTGGTGCTGGCCGGCCGGGGCACCGCCTGGCGCTGGGTGCTGGGCCTGATGACCGCAGCCGTGGGCGTGCTGGTGCTGGTGCAGCGGGTGCATTATTCGTACGATGTGCTGGCCGCGCCGCTCTTCGCCTGGGGTGCCTACTGGCTGGCGGGGTACGCCTGCGGCTTAATGGAGGAATGAGGAATGAGGAATGAGGAATGAAGAATTAGAAAAGGACCGGATGGGCAGGAAATTCCTCATTCTTCATTCTTCATTAAGCGAAGCGTTACAGGTACTTCTCGTAAATCCCGGCCGCGATTTTCTCCACGATGCCCTTGGGCACGAAGCTGGTGAGGCCCGCCGACACCTTGTTGAGTACGCCGGGGATGATTTCGGCTTCGCCGGCCAGCAGGCCGGTCACGGCCGCTTGGGCCACGGCCTCGGCCGTCATCGATACCTTGTTGGCCGTGGCCTGGAGCTCGGCCCCCATGCCGGCGCGGTCGGTGAAGCCGGTGGTGGTGGCCCCGGGGCACAGGCACGTCACGGATACATTGCTGCCCTTCAGCTCATAGCGCAGGCCGCGGCTGAAGCTCAGCAGAAATGCCTTGCTGGCCGCGTAGAGCGAAAGCGACGGCACCGCCTGGTAGGCGGCAGTGCTCGACACGTTCAGCACGTAGGCTTTGGGCACTTGGTGCAGGGCGGGTAGCAGCGCGTGGGTGAGGGCTACGGGCAGGGTCATATTCAGCTGTAGCATATTCTGCTGCTCGGGCAGGCTGAGCTGCTCGAAGCGGCCCCAGATACCAAAGCCAGCGTTGTTGACGAGCACGGCCAGCTGGTTGGTCTGGTGGGTGGCCCAGCCGGCCACGGTGGCGGCCGCATCGGGGGCGGCCAGGTCGGTAGCCAGCACCTGGGCCTGGCGCTGGTGCCGCTCGCCGATTTCGCGGGCCAGCGCGGCCAGCTGGTCTTC
>JBBQSQ010000288.1:0-3583 GCA_038213745.1 Cytophagales bacterium | reverse complement strand
GCGGTCGTTCTATGGTTGCTGGGCTGGCGAAACGCGGCCGGCTCGCCGGTGCCGTTGCCGGCCGCCGACCGGCTGCGGGCCGAGGTGCGGGCCCACGCCCGGCCCGATACCGCGCGCGTCAACCGCCTCAGCGCCCTGGCCTTGGTGCTGCGCAACAATGCCCCCGACGAATCGGCGGCCCTGTTTCGGGCGGCGCTGACCCTGGCGCAGCAGTTGCACTACCCCGCTGGCGTGGCCGAAGCGCAGCTCGGCCTGGGATTCTACCACCGCCACCGCAGCGAGTACGGGCGGGCGCAGGCCTATTCAGAGCAGGCCAACGAGACCTTTGCCCAAACCGGCAACCGCCGGGGCCAAACCCGCAGCCTCTACAACCTGACCTGCATTTTTCTCGACCAGGGCCTGCTGGCAAAATCCTTGCAGACCAACCTCGCCGGCCTAGCCCTGGCCGAGGCCGGGCACGACCGGAAGTGGCAGGCGTTTCTCAACACCCAGCTGGGCACCACAAGCACCTATCTGGGCGAGTACGCCCGCGCCCGCCAGTACCTGCGCCAGGGCCTGCGTTGGGCCTTGGTCTCCGGCGACCAGCCCAGCGTCGGCCACGCCTATGCCGGCATCGGCGACCTGTACCGGGCCCAGGGGCAGTGGGCCGAAGCCCGGCGCAACTACGAGAAAGATGCCGCCAACTACCAGCAGCTGCGCGACGAAGGCGGTATTCTGTACGAAGAAATCAACATCGGCGACATGCTGGAGCGCCAGGGCAAGGTGGCGGAGGCCCTGGCCTACGGCCTGCGCAGCCTGGCGCGGGCCTCGCGCCTGCACAAGCTGGGCGAGGTGACGCGCGCCCAATTGCTGCTGGCCCGCACGTACCTGCACGCCGGCCGGCCCGATAGCGCCTTCTGGTACGGGCAGCGCAGCCTGCTCGCCGCGCAGCGCAGCGGCACCAAAAGCATCAGCCGCGACGCTAGCCAGGTACTCGCCCTGGCTTCGGCCCGGCGCGGCCACTTCGATGCCGCCTACCGGTACGAGCAGCTGTTCGGCGCGTACCGCGACAGCCTCAACATCAGCGACCAGCAGCGCAAGGTGGAGGTACTGAAGTTTCGCGCTGAGCTGGCCAAGAAACAGGCCCAGATTGGCCTGCTCGCCCGCAACGAAGGCCTCATGCGCGCCCAAAACCGTCAGCAGCGCTGGTTTCTGGTGGGGGCGCTGCTGGGGTTGGCCGCCGTGGCCGGCCTGAGCTGGGGCCTGTGGCGCAACATCGGCCGCCGCCGCCGCGCCTATTCCTTGCTCCGGCAGCAGCAGGACGAGCTGCGCCAGGCGCAGGCCCAGCTGGTGCAGGCCGAGAAAATGGCGTTTTTGGGCGAGCTCACGGCCGGCATCGCCCACGAGCTGCAAAACCCGCTCACCTTCATGAAAAGCTTCGCCGACGTAAGTACCGGGCTCGTCGACGACATGGACGGCACGCGCGCCGGGGCGGGGCTGGGGCAGGACATCCTGGCCGGGCTGAAGCAGAACCTGCAGCAAATCAGCCAGCACGGGCAGCGGGCCTCGTCCATTATCAAAGACATGCTGGCCCACTCGCGCAGCGGCACCAGCCAGCGCGCGCCCACCGACCTCAATGCCTTGGTGGCCGAGCACCTGCGCCTAGCCTACGAGGGCGCGCGGGCCGCCAACCCCAACTTTACCGCCACGCTGCACCAAGACCTCGACCCGGGCCTGGGCCCGGTGAACGTGGTGGCCCCCGACCTGGGCCGGGTGCTGCTCAACCTCTGCACCAACGCCCTCTACGCCGTGCGCGAGCGCCAGCAGCTGGCCGCCGCCGCTGGCCCCGGCGAGGAAGCGGTGCCCTACGTGCCCGGCGTGGTGGTGAGTACCCGGCGGGCGGCGGCCGGGCAGGCCGTGGAAATCCGGGTGCGCGACAACGGCACGGGGATGCCGGCCGAGGTGCAGGCCAAAATCTTCCAGCCCTTCTTCACCACCAAGCCCGTGGGCGAGGGCACCGGGCTGGGTTTGTCCTTGAGCCACGACATTGTGACCACCGGCCACGGCGGCACCCTGCGCGTGGAAAGCCGCGAGGGCGAGGGCACCGAATTTATTATCGGCCTGCCGGCCTAGCCGCGCCGCGCCCTACCTTTGGCACCACTACTTTTCTACGCATCCACCCCATGCAAATTTTGGTTGTTGACGATGAAACCGATGTGCGCGACCTGTTTCAGCAGCGCTTCCGCCGCGAAATCCGCAACGGCGAGCTAAGCTTCAGTTTCGCCTTCTCGGGCGAAGAGGCCATGACCTATCTGCGCGCCCACCATTCCGAGGTCCTCATCATCCTCTCCGACATCAACATGCCGGGCATGAGCGGCCTGGAGCTGCTGGGCCACGTAAAGGAGGAATTTGAAATGCCGCCCACCACCATGATGATGATTACGGCCTACGGCGACGACGACAGCTACAAAAAAGCCATGAGCCTGGGGGCCAATGACTTTCTGACCAAGCCCGTGGATTTTGGCGTGCTCAAAAACAAATTGCTGCACTTGATGCCCTAACGCGCACTGCCCCACGGTTCGAACCCGGAACGTTCAACCTCCGCCCACTGTCCAGCCCTATGAAGACAAAAATCCTGGTGGTCGACGACGAAGCCGACCTGGAGCTGCTCATCAAGCAGAAATTTCGGCGCAAAATTCGCGAAAGCACCTACGAGTTTGTATTCGCCACCAACGGCGAAGAAGCCCTGGCCCGCATCAGCGAGCACCCGGATACGGCCGTCATCCTCAGCGACATCAACATGCCGGTGATGGACGGCCTGACCCTGCTCACGCACACCCACGCCGAGCACCCGGCCATGAAAACGGTCATGGTATCGGCCTACGGCGACCTCGGCAACCTGCGCATGGCCATGAACCGCGGGGCCTTCGATTTCGTGGTGAAACCCGTCGATTTTGCGGACCTGGAGGTGACCATCGAAAAAACCGCCGACCAGGTGCGCCAGCTGCGCGACACGCTTCGCGCCATCCAGGAAAACAACATCCTGAAGATGTACGTCGATGAAACCGTACTCAACTTTATGACGCGGCCCGACTTTGAAAACCGCCTGCTGGCCTCCGAAACCGTGGAAGCCACCGTGGTTTTTCTCGATATCTGCGGCTTCACCGCCCTGGCCGAAAAGCTGCCGCCCACCGACGTGGTGAGCCTGCTCAATACCTACTTCGACCTGATAGTGAAGGAAATAATTGCGCAAAACGGCCACGTCGATAAATTTATGGGCGATGCCGTGATGGCCGTCTTCCGGGGCGAGCACCACCTCGACCGGGCCATCGACGCGGCGCTGTCGGCGCGCACGGTTTTGCAGCAGAGCAACGCCACGCTGCCTCCGGGCTTCGAGTACCGGCCCGAAGTGAGCATTGGCGTAAACACCGGCGAAGTCGTATCCGGCAATATTGGCTCGGCGTCGCTCAAGCGGCTGGACTACACGGTTATCGGTGATGTGGTGAACACGTCCCAGCGGCTGCAGTCGGTGGGCAAAGCCGGCCAGATTATCATCAGCGAAGCCGTTTACCTCAAGGTAAAGGAGTCTTTCCAGTGCAAGTTT
>JBBQSQ010000287.1:0-3613 GCA_038213745.1 Cytophagales bacterium | reverse complement strand
CTGACGAAGCCGTTTCGGCACGCGGAACTGCTCGCCCAACTGCGCAACTTAGTCCGCGGCCGCGAGCAGCTCCAAGAGGCCTACCGCCGCGGCATGGCTAGCCCGCCGCCCAGCCTCCCATCCATCGAGCAAATATTCCTTACTAGAGTGCGTCAGGTAATCACGCAGTTTCTTGACGACGAAACCCTGAGCGTGGAAAGCCTGAGCCGGGAGTTGAGCCTGAGCCGCACCCAGCTGCACCGCAAGCTCAAGGCGCTCACCGACCTGGCCCCTGGCGATTTTATCCGCCTGGTGCGGCTGCAGCGGGCGCACGAGCTATTGGCGGGCGGGGCAGGCACGGTATCGGAGGTAGCCTACCAGGTGGGCTACGGCAACCCGGCCAGCTTTTCCACCAGCTTTTCCCGCCACTTTGGCTACGCGCCAAGCAACACGCCCCGCCACGTAAAGCAAAGCTCTTGAGCGAGCCTTGACGCCCGTTGCTGGCCGGCGATCCCAGGCCAACCTGTTCAGATTGATGGAGCGAGCGAGTGGCAGCCGAAAGCCAAGTGGCGACGTTCCAGCTTGAAACAGGGCTCGAGAGGTTGGGGCACTTTCAGCGGGCTTCTTCCAGTGAGCTAAACGGGCTGATAGAACTGCTATACCCATCACGAAGTGGGTTGCGCGTGGAGAATATGAAATTTGCGGGTTAGCAAGGACGCGAGGTCTGGCCCAAACTCGGGGAGTCGGTCGAAGAAATCGAGGACGGCCGTTTTGAACTGGCCTTTGGTGCGGTAGAAGGTCGTGTTGATAATCTTCTGGCGCAGGAACTTCCAGAAGCGCTCAATCAGGTTCAGATTGGGCGAATAGGGCGGCAAAAAGACCTGGCAGATGGGCTTATCGGCCAGCCAGGCCCGTAATTCCCGGTTTTTGTAGTAGCGGGCGTTGTCGCAGACGACGTAAATGCGGGCCTGGTCGGGATGGGCTGCCAGCAACTGCTCGTAGAGCCGCCGGGTGCTCTGGGCGTTGACGCAAGGCGTCTCATCAAGCACCACCTAGGTGGGGTCGTAGGCGTTGAGGGCCGCGTTCAGGTTCACTCGCTCCCGGCCACTGACGGTGAGCAAGGGCCGTTCTTGGCCCACGGCACACCAGGCGCGGGTGCAGCGCGTGTTGTGGGTGGGGTGGGCCGCGTCGGCGTAATAGAGCACGGCCTCGCCCCGTTCGACGTGGGCTTCGAGCACGGCCAGTTCCTGCAAAAAGTCCTCCTGCGCTTCGGCGTTGGCCTGGCAGGGCACGGGCGTGGTCAGCTTGTAGGCAAAGCCCAGCCGGTGCAGCAAGTCGGTCAGGCCCGAGCGGGAATACGAGACGTCGCAGGTGCCCGCCAGCCAGATTTGCAGGGCTTTCACGTCCGTGTAGAGCGTGGTATTGACCTCGTGGCAGAGGGCGGCGAGTTGGGTACTATTGAGCAGCCCCCAGTAGCCGGGGCGCTCGTGGGCCAGGTACTGTTCCAGCCCCAGGTCGGCAAAGGCCCGCGCGTAGCGGTAGAGGGTGGCCTCATCCAACCCCAGCGCCGCGGCCACGCTCCCCCCTGACCAGCCGCTGTCGAGCATGAGTAAGGCCGTAACCTTGACATAACCGTCGCCATCGCGTCGCTGCTTTTGCAACTGCCGCAACGTCCGCCGCTCACTATCGGTCAAGTGTACCTGCATAAGGACAAGTTTAGCACATTTCAACGACTCCTTTCGCATCCCACTTCGCGACGTGTATAACTGGAAAGGCCGGCCCCCAACAAAATAGGGGCCGGCCTTTTCAGTTATTGATACTATTGTAGGACTTACGCACTGTTGGCCCCGTAGGGGTGGCCCGTCGGTAGTAAGCCATTGACCAATAAGGCTAAAGCCCCGTAGGGGCGGCCCAAACGTTCATCCGGCCAGTGGGTCGCCCCTAAGGGGCTTTATCGCTATTAATCAAAGCATTACTACCGACGGGTCGCCCCTACGGGGCTGAAAGTGCGTAAGTCCTACATTCTTATGTTAGTCCTGCGCCGCATCCCACTGCGCCGGGGGCCCTTCGGCTGCAAGCGTCGACAATTCAGTGCGCTGGCCCGATGCCTTCAGCGCAGGAATAAGCACCAAAATCGGCGTACCCGCCACCAACTCCCCGAACAGGGAGTTCGCCGGCAATTCCTGCCCGCCGTTGCCGTCCGGCACCTGGTTGAAAATAACCAGCTCCTCGCCCGGCGTACTCTGCGCCAGATGGTCCACCAGCACTTCTTGCCCGCTGTTGGCGTGCAGCGCCTGCGTGAGCAGCGTGTAGGTGCTCACGTCCACGTTGTAGAGCTGGTTGAGCGCGTTCATCTGCGTGGCCGCGTCCTCGGCCGCGCCGATGGCATCGGCCAGCAACTGCGCGTAGCGCCGGGCCTTCTGGTCGGCTTTGGCCCGCAGGCGAATAGCGCGCTTCATGCGACGCTTAAATTGGGTTTGATAGGCAGTAAGTGCCATAACGAGTAAGATTTAGAAGGTGAAAGAAAAACGGCCGGCCACATTCGGCCGGCCGCTTGGTGCCCTGGGTTTCCCGGCTTAGGCCACGTACTCAATGGCCAGCGGGTTGGTGCTGTTGTTATTGAGGGCGTAGAACTTGCCGTTAATCTGCTGGTAGAAGTTGATGCCCACCACGCCCACCACCAGAGCGGCAGCGGAAGGAGCCACCGGGAAGGTGGCCACCACCGTTTGGCTGGCCAGGGCCGCGCCGCTCACGGGCAGAATGCCCAGCGGAGCCGCCACCACGCCGTTCGTGAAGGTCATGGCCTCCATATCCAGCGACGAGGCCGCGAAGATTACCTCGAAGTGCGTGGTGCCCTGCGGAGCCGCGATGTCCGAGTTCGGATTCAGGGCCGGGATGCTCATCGTCACGTCCGCCCCGGCCCCCGTCACCTCGTAAGGGAAATACATGGTCTGGCCAATGCCGGCCCCGGCGTTGAAGTTGAAGCCGAGCAGCGGGGCCGAGTTGCTGGCATCGAACACCCGCAGGCCCCGGTCGTTGGTGTCGTCGAGCCCGATGACCTCGCGCATCACCTTCGTGAGGCGGGCGGCCAACAGGCTGTCGCTGGCCGAAGCAATGGCCACGCGCAACGAGTCGCGGAGCAGCTTGCTGTACTTGGCGGCCATGCCAAACTCGGCCGCGTTTTCGCGGGTACGCGCCCGGCTCGGGGCGCTGGCGAAAGCCGCTTTGTTGCCTTGCGGCTTTTGGGAGATGTTCCCGTTCTTCCCGAACACCAAGCCCCCGACGGTGCCCTGAATGCCCACAATACCTATCTGACGTGCCATAAAAAGTTGCGGTTAAAAGGTTAAAAATCAGTTTTCTTACCGGCTGCTTGCATTTGCGCGGCCTTGCTACCAGGTGCAGCCCACCCCGTAGCGCCGCTTGTTTTTGTAGTTGAAATGCCGCCACTGGCGCGGCGTGAGCAAGCCCACCGCCCCGCACTTCCACAGCCCACGCCGGGCTGCTACAGCTGCCGCCTGCTGCGCGGCGCGGCCAGCTACCCGGTGCTTTGGGTCCCAGGCCCACGCCCAGCCGCGTACCACCAGCAGGGAGTCCAGCGCCAGGGCAGGCTTGCCAGCCACCGGCAGCCGCACCG
>JBBQSQ010000286.1:0-3684 GCA_038213745.1 Cytophagales bacterium | reverse complement strand
AGTTGCCACTAGCACCGCCGCCGCCGCTGCTACCACCACCGAAGCCGCCAAAGCCGCCACCGCCCCCACCGCCGCCGAAGCCGCCGCCGCCGCCGCCGCCAAAGCCACCGCCGCCGAAGATGATGGGCGGAATAAAGCCGCCGCCGAAACCGCGATTACCGCGCCCGCCACCGCCGCCCCGGTTACGGAGCATGATGAATACGAGTACCAAAATGCCAATTATCAGCCAAAAAGGTGGGCCGGAACCGCCGTCGCGCCCGCCCTGGGGCTGGGCATCGGCGGGGTCAGCCTTGTATTCACCCTTGGCCAGGGCAATGAGCTGGTCGGTGGCCCGGTCGAGGCCGGCGTAGAATTGATTTTTTCGGAAGGCGGGCACCAGCACATTGCTGATGATGCGCTTGGCCAGGGCATCGGGCACGGCCCCTTCGAGGCCGTAGCCGGTTTGGATGCGGGCGGCGTGCTCCTGCTGGGCCACCAGCACAAGAATGCCGTTGTTCTTGCCCTTGCGACCGATGCCCCAGTTCTCGTACAGCTTCTGGGCATAGTCGGCGATTTCGTCGCCATCAAGGTTAGGCACCGTCACCACGGCGATTTGCGACGAAGTGCTGTCGTTGTAAGCTACTAGCTTCTGCTCCAGTGCTTCCACTTCGGCGGGCTGCATGAGGTGGGCCAAGTCGTTGACCAGCCGGGGCGGGCTGGGACGCGGGGGGATGCTTTGGGCCGAAGCGCCGGTGGCCGCTAACAGCCAGAACAGCACCAGCAGCACGGACGCCCATTGCAGCCCGGCGGCAGCCCACGCACCGGCTACCGAACCACGCAACGGCTTAAACGGCGAGGCCTCAGCCACGGAATTTTTCATTTGTCGGAAGACGGGGTTGAGCCGCCGAAAGAAATGGCATCGTCCAGCTCGTTCTGGTCAGTGCGGGCATTGTAGGGAAAATAGCGCTGGAGCTGCTCGCCCACCATTTTGATGCCGCGCTCCAGGCCCAGCACGTAATTCTCGCGCCGAAACTGCTCCAGTACGGTTTCCTTGGTGGTTTCCCAGAAGTCGTCGGGCACGGCTGAGTTGATAGCGGAATCGCCCACCACGGCAAACTGGCGGCTCTGCCAAGCCAAGTAGAACAGCACCCCGTTGCGGGCGGCCGTTTTGTGCATGTTAAGTTCGGCAAAAACCTGGGCAGCACGGTCGAGGGGCTCGGGCGTGGGGCAGGTGTCTTCGAGATGCACCCGAATTTCGCCCGACGTCAGGACCTCGGCCTGGCGAATAGCCGCCACCAGGGCCGCGTCTTCGGCGGGAGTGAGAGGGGATTTCATCAATTATCAGTTAGCAGTGAACAGTTAACAGTGAGCAGTCGGTATGCCAAACCAGTGGCAAAACCTTATTTGTTAACTGCTCACTGTTAACTGTTAACTGAATTTAAAACTGCACGGTCGGGGCCTTGCTCGCGGCCGGGTCGGCTTCGAAATACGGCTTGGGTTGGAAGCCGAACATGCCGGCAAACAGGTTATTCGGAAACGAGCGGGTGAAGGTGTTGTAGTCGTTGGTGACGGCGTTGAACTTGTTGCGCTCCACGTTGATGCGGTTTTCGGTGCCTTCAATCTGGGCTTGCAGCTCCTGGAAGTTGGCGTTGGCCTTCAGGTCGGGGTAGTTTTCGGACACGGCCAGCAGGCGGCCCAGGCCGGTGGAGAGCTGGCTTTGGGCGGCCTGGAATTTCTGGATGTTTTCGGGCGTGAGGTCGTTGGCGTTCAGCTGCACGCTGCTGGCCTTGGCGCGGGCCTCAATCACGGCGGTGAGGGTGCCCTGCTCGAATTTGGCGGCACCTTTCACGGTGTTCACCAGGTTGCCAATGAGGTCGTTGCGGCGCTGATAGGAGCTTTGGACGTTACCGGCCTGGGCTTTCACGGCCTGGTCGCGCTGCACCATGCCGTTGTAGCCGCACGAGGACTGGGTGAGCAACAGGGCCAGGCCCGCGAAATAGAGAAGAAAGCGTTTCATCAGAAAGGGGAAATGAAAAATGGGGAATGAGGATGAATACCGGCCGAAACCTTGGGTGCGCGGGGCGGTTAGGCCCCGCACGGCGAAAGGTACGTAGTTGCGCCGTTGCAGTTGTGGCTAACCCAAAAAGCCGTAAATAGCAGCTTGAGCAGCTTCGCGTTGCCGCTCGTTGTTTTATCGCCCCTCTGCATTCCTCATTACAGCCCCCCCCAATGAAAGCTGTTATCCCCGTTGCCGGCATTGGCTCGCGCCTGCGCCCCCACACCCACACCCAGCCCAAAAGCCTGGTGCCCGTGGCCGGCAATACCATTCTGGGCCACATCATCGACCGGCTGACGGCCGCCGGGCTCACCGATTTTGTGTTCATCGTGGGCTACCTGGGCGATAAGATTGTGCGCTACGTGCGCCGCACTTACCCCGACCTCAAGGCCACCTTCGTGGTGCAGGAGCCCCGCGAGGGCCTGGGCCACGCCCTGTGGCTGGCCCGCGAAGAATTTCGGCACGACCCCGACGGGGTGCTCATCATGCTCGGCGACACCATCGTGGACGTGGACCTGCCGGCCCTGCTGGCCACGCCCGGCTCGGTGCTGGCCGTGAAGGAAGTGAAGACGCCCAGCATGTTCGGCCTCGTCGAAGCAAGCAACGGGCGGGTGAGCAAGGTGGTGGAAAAGCCCAAAATCCCAAAATCGAACTATGCCATGGTGGGCCTCTACAAGCTGGCCCACCCCGAAAAGCTTGCCCAGGCCCTGGAATGGCTGCGCGACACCGACGTGCGCACCCACGGCGAGTACCAACTCACCGATGCCCTGATGCACCTCATTGAGGAAGGCGAGGTGATGACGACCTGCTCGGTAGACAACTGGTTCGACTGCGGCCGCAAGGAAACGCTGCTCGAAGCCAATGCCCGCCTGCTCAACCGCCCCGAGTTTCTGGAGGGCCGCGACTACTCCGAATTTCCCGACGCCGTGATTATTCCGCCGGTCAGCATTGGGCGCGGCTGCCAGATTTCGCACTCCATCATCGGCCCCAACGTGGCCATCGGCGACAAAACTATCATTAAAAACTGCATTCTGAGCGACTCCATCATCGGCACCTACTCGGAGCTGCGCTCGGCCGTGATGCACGACTGCATCGTGGGTTCCGACGCCTCGTTTCGCGGCATGAACCACTCGCTGAACATTGGGGATAATACGGAGATTGACTACAGCTGAGAAAGGTGTGGATAATGGGGCATGCCTCCACCCGTGAAGGTTCTCGCGGCAGGTGAGCAGCGAAAAGCAGCCCCAGGCGCGTCGTGCGGCTGGGGCTGCTTTGGTAGTATCATTTTAAGTTTGTGCCTCGACCAATTACACAGAACTGTTTTCGACGGCCAAATGACTACCCCTGACGTAATAGAGCGCTTGCTGAGTCAGCCCGAAAGCATCAGTCTGGAGTTCAAGCAAGCACGCAGCCACTTGCCGGCCGATGCGTTCGAAAGCGTCTGTGCTTTTTTGAACCGGCAGGGCGGCCACCTGCTGCTGGGGGTGCGCAACGACGGTACCCCGCTGGGCGTGGCGGAGGAAGTGGCCGATGCGCTCCAGCGCGACTTTGCTTCGCTGAGCAACAACCCGAATAAGCTACAGCCAGTTTTCCTGCTGGAATTGCAGCAGGTGCGGGTGCGGGGACTGCTGTTGCTGTACGTGTATGTG
>JBBQSQ010000285.1:0-3737 GCA_038213745.1 Cytophagales bacterium | reverse complement strand
GCCCCCGCCTACACTCACGCCTTATCCGAAAAGGGAGCAAGTAGTAGATGCCAATCTGCTATATACCTACGTCGAGCAAATGCCGCAGCTGCCTGGGGGCGGCAGCAACAAGGCGATTGTGGAGTACATTCAACGCCACCTGACCTATCCGCAAGTAGCAGTGGCCAGCCAAAAGCAGGGACGGATATTCGTGTCTTTTACTGTAACCAAAGAAGGAGAAGTGCAGGACATTCGCATCGTCAAAGGCTTGGCCGCGGAGTACGACGCGGCCGTGGTAGCGGCTGTGCGGCAACTGCCGCGCTTTGAGCCCGGTACGCAGGCAGGCACCGCCGTGAACGTGTCATTCACTGTGCCGATACTGTTTGCCTCCCGGTGAGGAAAAAGTTGAGATTATCAACCACTAGCAAAATTGACCAGCTCTAAAATCCGAGGAACCGCTCGAAAAGCTCCGGCCTGTGCCTTGTGCTTACCCAAATCTTTCGGGGTCTTTCCAGAAGTTGTTTCACGCAGTGTTGCGCAGTGTTAAACCGCCGTGTTCCGCAGTGCCGTTCATTGAAAATACTGCGGAACACGGCGGTTTAACACTGCGTGAAAGTTCCATCGCCGCCGCTGAAAAAGTTCTGGATAAGGACAGGGTCTGTGCCGGGGCTTATCTACGTTCGTCGCCTTTGGTCTTAACGCCGGCCAACCGCCTATTGCAGCAGCCAGGTTTTGGGGCCGCCGGTTTCGTAGGTAGTCAGCAGCAGGTCGCCGTCGGGCTGAAACTGGACGCGGCGGGCGGGGCTTTGTCCCCGGCATTCGAAATCGGCGCGGTTGGCGGCGCGGTCCCAGCGCATTGTTTCGCCGGTGTCGAAGCCTAGGGCCAGGGCGCGGCCAGCGGGCTCGGCGGCCACCGCCAGCAGCTTCTGGGGCAGGCGCAGCAGCGCGACGGGGGCTTCGGGCCGCACGGGCCAGATTTTCAAGTCGGGGGTGCCAGTGGCGGCCAGCAGGGTATCGGCCCGCAGGCAGAGGCTGCGCACCGCGGCCGTACCCAGGGATTTTTGGGTCTGGGTGCTGGTTTCGAAGTTGTAGACCAGCACCCCACCAGTATCGAAACCCAGCGCCAATTGCCGGCCATCGGCCCCGAAGGCCAGGGTCGTAATCGCGCTTTTGGTGGGCAGGACGAGCTTGAGCAGGACGGGTTCTGCGCCGGCTCCGCGCAGGTTCCAGAGCCAGCAGGCGTGGGCGCTCGCCAGCACGGCCTGCCCGCCGCCGGGCGCGAAGGCCACGGCCAGCAGTGGCGTCGGGGCCTGCCAGCGGCGCAGCGTGGCCAGGTTTTCGGCACTCCAAAGCCGCCCCTGGCCCGCCGCGTCGGCGCTGAGCACCGAGTCGGGATGGGGCGCAAAGTCCACGTCGGTTACGGGCTGGTCGTGGCCGGTGTAGGTGCGCAGCAACAGGCCGGTCCGGGTTTGGAACACGGCCACGGCGGGGGTGCCGCCGCTTACGGCCAGCAGGTTGCCGGTGGCGCTAAAGGCCGCCACGCGGCCGTTGCCGGCCGCCGGCCGAAATTCGCGGCGCGGAATGGGCTGGTTGGCGGGGCGCAGGGC
Source organism: Cytophagales bacterium (assembly GCA_038213745.1). GTDB lineage: Bacteria > Bacteroidota > Bacteroidia > Cytophagales > Hymenobacteraceae > Hymenobacter. The sequence goes on along the minus strand of JBBQSQ010000285.1, from coordinate 2,151 downwards.
CAGCAGGCCGGCCAGGAAGCCGGTTGCTAAGGTCAGGGAAATCACGCGCATGCGCTTAGCGGCTGAGGGTGAAGGATTTGGTATCGCCGTTCACGGCTTCCGTCATGGCTACCTGCTTCAGCACGATGGTGCCTTCCACGAGCTCGAACTGCGGGGTGCCGTAGCTGGCCTGCCCGAAGTTTTCGCGGAACCGCTCGGCGTCTTTGGGGCTCACTTTTACCCGGTAGGGGGCCACAAACATCGGCGAGAGCAGGGTGAAGTATTCGGTGTCGGCGTTGTAGTCGCTCAGCGTGAAGCTTTTCCAGTTGGCGGTATTGCCGAAGGCGGCCGTCATTTTCTCGCGCCCTTCCTGCCCGAATGCCGCCTTGCGCTCGTCCTGCTTGGCCATGCGCTTCTGGTACTCATCGGTTTTCTCAAACTCGCTCTTGCGGCCCCATTTGGTCATATTTTCGGCGGTGTAGGCCGCGATGCGCTCCTCGGTGCCGGGCACGGCCCAGAGCTTGAGCGAACCGTCGCGGCTCACGCTGGCCAGGTGCCGGCCGTCGGGGCTAAAGGCCAGGTTCTCGACCTCGGCCGTGTGCAGCGTGCCGCTCAGGTCGGCCACCAGGCGGCCGGTGGCCATGTCCCAGAGCTTCACTTTGCGGTCGCCGCCGCCGGTGGCAATCAGCTGGCCATCAGGGCTGAAGGCCGTGGCCCACACGTCCGACACGTGGGCCGGGATGTTGTACACCTGCTGCTGGGTGGCCACGTTCCACACGCGGGCGGTGTTGTCCCAGGCCCCGCTCACCACGAACGCGCCGTTGGGCGAGTAGCGGGCATCCCACACCTCGTCGGTGTGCCCGCTCAGCATGTACTTCTGCTGCCAGGTTTTGGTGTCAAAGCCGCGCAGCGAGTGGTCGCCGTTGGCCGTGAGCAGCTCGCTGCCGTCGGGGCTGAAGGCCACCGACGTCATGTTGCTGGTGCGGCCCTTGGTGGTTTTGGCTTTGTCGTAGGCCGCGCCTACCACCGTGGGCCCGGCGGGCTTGATGGCCGTGCCCAGCGTGGCCAGGCGCTGCCCGCTGAAGGTGTCGAACACCAGCGCCTGCCCGTCCCAGCCGGCGCTGGCCAGCATTTTCGAGTTGGGGCTGAAGGCCACATCGCGCACGTAGTCGAGGTGGTCGGTGTTTTTGCGCAGGATTTCGCCCGTGAGCGCATCCCACAAAATCAAGGCTTTATCAACGCCGCCCGAGGCAATGTAGCGGCCGTTGGGGCTGAACTTCACCGCCACCACGTCGTCGGTGTGGCCCTTGAGGGTGAGCACCGGCTTGCCCGACTCCACGTTCCAAACCACGATGTCGCGGCCCAGGCCGCAGGTCACCACGCGCTTGCCGTCGGGGCTGTAGTCCACGCCCAGCAGGGCCGCCGTCGTGATGATTTCGTGTTCCAGCGCTGAGGCTTGCTCGTCGCTGCCATCACCGCCGTGGGGTGGGGTAGCGCGGGCCGCCGGGGTGGCACACAGGGCAATGCCGAGCAGGGTAAGTAGTACGTTCTTTTTCATAAAAAATGGCAAAACGATAGGGGTTTGTAAATAAATGCAGGAGGCGACACCGAAGAACAAGTCGGGCCGCCGGCTTGTGGCTAGTACAGCCCGCCCACCACGCGGCCCGGCAGCGCAGGCAAGGCCGGCAGCGTGGGCAGCTCGCGGCGGGCCGTCGCCGCCGTATCGGTCAGGGCTTCGAGGAAGGCGGTGAGGTCGTCCACGTCGGCGGGCGTGAGCGGGCGGGCGGGCAGGGTGCCGTGGTAGGCGTCGGCGAGCACGGCGGGCAGGGTGGGGGCCCCGCCGTCGGCGCGGTAGGGCATGGTGAGGGCCACGTTGCGCAGGGTGGGGGTTTTTACCCACTGGCCGGGGGCCACTTCGTGCCGCAGCCCGTCGCGGAACTGCGGGCCGCCGTGGCAGCGCGAGCAATTGCCGGCCCCGGCAAAGAGGGCGGCCCCCGCCGCCGCATTGGCCGGCAGGGCGGGGCCGCCGGCCAGGGCCTGGTCGTAGGCGCTGCGGGTGGCCGTGAGGGTGCCCAGGTAGGCCGCCAGCGCCGCGTTGATGGTGGCCGCGCCCACGGGAGCCCCGAACGCCCGCCGGAACAGCCGCCGGTAGTCGGCACTGCCATTCAGGCG
>JBBQSQ010000284.1:0-3756 GCA_038213745.1 Cytophagales bacterium | reverse complement strand
TCCCCTCAATACCTGTGTTCCTTCTTCGCCTACTGCTCATTTTTGGGGTTTCGCTGCTCGTATTCGCGCCCATCACCGGCTACATTGCATATAACAACGGCCGCTCGTTCTGGCGGTGGTTTGGACTGGGGCTGCTGTTGCCGTTTGTCTCGGTATTTATCGCGCTGTTTATGGCCATGCGTGAGCGGGCGGCCGAAGAGCGGGCGAGCCGGCCACCACGCCCGTAAGCACCTCCCACGTACCTTTACCGCCCCGGCCACCGGGGTAATTTTGCTACTTTTTTTCACCTCATCATGTACCAAACCCTTCTCGTTCTGCACTCCTGGTCCCGCTGGTTCGTGCTCATCTTCGGCGCTATTGCCGTGTACAGGGCCTACGTGGGCTACTCCGGCCGCCGCCCCTACCTCAGCGCTGATAACGGCATGAGTGCCGCTTTCTCGGGCTTTATGTGGCTGCAGGTGCTCATCGGCTTTGGGCTGTACTTCGGCCTCAGCCCCTGGGGCCTGAACGCCATGAAGCAAGCCGGGGCCATGAAGGACCCCACCAAACGCTTCTTCGGTCTAGAGCACGTAGCAGTGATGATTCTGGCGGCTATTCTGGCCCAGGTGGGCCGCATTGTGGTCAAAAAAACGGCTGATGCGACCCGCAGGCACCGGAAAGCCTTCACCTACTTTGGCATTTCTCTGGTGCTGGTGCTCATTATGATTCCGTGGGGCATCTGGAATCCGTACCGGCCCTTGTTTCGGTTTTAAGTCTTATGTTTGGGGCGCTACGGATAAGCCGTAGCGCCTCCGCTATACTGCCCACACCCTTTTGTTGTTCCGCTCGTGTCCACCACGCCGAAACGCGCTTACTCCGTCGAAGATTTCTCGGAGCTGATTAACGACCGCCTGCAACAGCTGGAAAACAGGCAAGAGGCCCGCCAACGCTACGGCTCCCTGCTGGCCGTGCTGCGCCAGCAGGTAGACTCCTACCGCCAGCGGCGCACCAGCGGCAAGTAGCCCGCAGCCTCCGAACCAAAACACAAAAAAGCCTCTCTGCTACGTCGCAAAGAGGCTTTTTTGTGTGCGCCACCGGCTCGAAGGCCGGCTACAGGAACATGCCGCCCGAGGCTTCCAGGCGCTGGGCATTCACCCACTTGGCTTCGTCGGAGCAAAGGAAGGCCACCACGCCGCCGATGTCGTCGGGCTGGCCCACGCGGCCCAGGGCCGTTTGCCCGGCCACGAACGCGTTGAGTTGGGCGTTATCGCGCACCGCACCGCCGCCAAAATCGGTTTCGATGGCCCCCGGCGCTACCACGTTGGCCGTGATGCCGCGCGCGCCCAACTCCTTGGCCTGGTAGCGGGTCAGCACTTCGATGGCCCCCTTCATGGCGGCGTAGGCGGAGGAGCCGGGCAGGCTGAACCGGGCCAGCCCCGACGAGATGTTGACGATGCGGCCGCCGTCGGCCAGCAGCGGCAGGGCTTTCTGGGTCAGGAAAAACGGGCCTTTGAGGTGAATAGCCACCATTTCGTCGAACTGCGCTTCGGTGGTTTCGGCAAAGGCAGCGTGCAGGCCGGTGCCAGCGTTGTTTACCAGGCAGTTAAATTGTTCGGCTTGGAAGGTAGCGCGGAGGGCAGCTTGCACCTGCCCGAAAAAGGCGTCGAAGGTGCTGGCGTTGCCGGCGTCGAGCTGCAGGGCGGCGGCCTTGCGCCCATGGGTTTGGATTTCGGCCACCACGGCTTCGGCCTCGGCCTGCTTGCTGTGGTAAGTGAGGAGAATGTCGAAGCCATTGGCGGCCAGGCTGAGGGCCATGTTTTTGCCCAGGCCGCGGCTGCCGCCGGTAATCAATGCTATTTTGGGAGTGCTCATGGGGTAAAGTATTCAAGGGGTGAATGATGACACAAAGCACGGGCTCCCGGCCGCCGGATTTATGGTGAGTAGTTCAGTTTAAATGGTGATAGTTTCCGCCTGAGCTTCACGCCGCGCGGCCCATACCTGCTCCCGGTATTGCTTGGGCGTGCTGCCTTGGAAGCGCTTGAAAAACTTGGTGAAATTGGAGGGGTCGTAGGTAAGGTTGGCGGCAATATCAGCCACGGTGCGGCTGGGGTCTTGCAGCAGCCGCCGGGCCACATCCATGATGCGGGCCTCGAAGAAGTAGCACGGCGAATGCCCGGTGGCCAGCTTGATGGTGTTGCTCAAGTGCGTGGGATGGATGAAAAGCAAGCCGGCAAGGTCGCGGACTTCGAACATCTCAGTGGCCCGGCCGGCCACGATGTCGGCCAGGTGCCGGTCTACTTCGCGCAAGAAATCGGCGGTGATTTCGTGCTGCCGGGCGAAGAGCTTTTGGGGGATGGGGGTGGGCATGACAAGGGGATGGATTTGTCGGAATTTACATGGAGAAGAATGATTTGGCCCACAGTTGGTTTGAGCTGGCTTGTGCGGACTGTATCGCCAAACCATTACCTGTCAAAAAATCAAAGACTCCCCACCTGACGGGCCAATGGGCGGCAAGTACGCCACACCCGGCCGGTTGTTTTTATTGGGCCAAACATCCAATCGGCGCAGAATGGGCTGTGTACGCCTCAAGTCGGATGAATGGTTGGCGGTCAGCGATTTTTCGTGTTATGATGCTTCTGTTGTTCCGTTATTAGCACAATACATAAGAGCCAGCCGTTTATGAAACGACCGGCTCTTTTTGGCGTAGTAGGAAACAGCTCTACACATCTACACATCGGCTTCCATTAGGCCCGCTTGCTTCAGTAAGTGAGCCAGCAAGCCACGTTTCAGGTCTTATGTTGGCGTGCACAGGCACGGTCAGGCGTTCCGTAGCACCTGGCTTGCCGTAGATGTGGTGGCTGCCATTTATGCGCAACAACAGCCACCCCCGGCTTTCCAATAGCTTGCACAACTGCTTCCCTGAGATACTTTTCATGAAGCTACAAAGTCTTTCACGACGGAGCAGTTAGCGGTGGTCTGCACTTCGTACCGCATGGCTACACGGCTATTTCCAGGACCCGGGCGGCCGAATCTGCCTGTGGCTCTACCATGTCAATTGCCAAACAGCCTTCTACGGCCTCGTAGATATTGGCAAGTAGCTCCTCGAAAGTTTCGCCTTGCGTGGCACAGCCAGGAATGGCCGGCACCTCGGCCCAGTAGCCGCCTTCGGCTGCTTCGTGCACAACGACTTTGAGTTTCATATCGACAGGGTTTTGTTTTGCAAGCGTAACCAGCGGGAAGCGGCAAAAGATTCAGCCGCTCCCCCGTGCCATTACTGCCCCAGCACGATGGCAAACACCAGCGGCGCGACAATCGTAGCGTCCGATTCGATGATGAATTTGGGTGTGTTCTGGCCCAGCTTGCCCCAAGTAATTTTCTCGTTCGGCACGGCCCCGGAGTAGCTGCCGTAGCTGGTGGTTGAATCGCTGATCTGGCAGTAGTAACCCCAAAGCGGCACACCGGTTCGCCCCAAGTCCTGGTGCAGCATGGGGACGACGCAAATTGGAAAATCCCCCGCGATCCCGCCGCCAATCTGGAAAAAGCCGATCGAACCCTCCCGGTTACGCAGCTTCTTCGCATTCTTCGTATAGTAGTCGGCTAACCACGTCATGTATTCGATGCCAGTGCGCACTGTGTGCACGTTGCGAACGTCGCCGCGAATCACCGCCGCCGCATACATATTGCCAAGCGTCGCATCTTCCCAGCCGGGCACGACGATCGGCAGCTCCTTTTCGCTTGCTGCCACCATCCACGAATTCTTCGGATCGATTTGATAGC
>JBBQSQ010000283.1:0-3792 GCA_038213745.1 Cytophagales bacterium | reverse complement strand
AGTAATTCATCCTGACACAACGAAGCGGTAAAGATGCTTCGGCTGCGCTCAGCATGACGTTCTGTTATCTTCTTACGCTCCGCATCCGTGAATACCGTTCGTCCCAAAAAGCACCTGGGCCAGCACTTTCTGGCCGACCCTAATATTGCCCGCAACATCGTGGGCGCTTTGCAGCTGCCTGATGAGGTAAAAGAGGTTCTCGAAATCGGGCCCGGAATGGGCGTGCTCACGCAGTATCTGCTCCAGAATCCGGCCTACCAGACCAGCGTAGTCGAGATTGACACCGAGTCGGTGGCTTACCTGAAAGTGCATTACCCGGCGCTGGCCGACCGCATTTACGCCACCGATTTTCTGAAGCAGAGCCTGGCCGCGATGTTCCCGGACCAGCCGCTAGCCATCATCGGCAACTTTCCCTACAACATCAGCAGCCAGATTTTTTTCGCCGTGCTCAACAACCGCCAGCAGGTGCGCGAGGTGGTGGGCATGATTCAGAAGGAAGTAGCCCAGCGCCTGGCCGAGCCGCCCGGCTCGAAAACCTACGGCATTCTGAGTGTGCTTTTACAGGCGTATTATACCATTGAATACCTGTTTACGGTGCCGCCGCACGTGTTTCTGCCGCCGCCCAAGGTAGAGTCGGCCGTGGTGCGCCTTACCCGCAACACCACCGAGCAGCTGGACTGTGATGAGAAGCTTTTCTTTCGGGTAGTGAAGCAGGCCTTCCAAACGCGCCGCAAGACTCTGCGCAACGCCCTGAAACCCTTCGGAATGCCCGCTGAGGCCACTACCGACCCCATTTTCGACAAACGTGCCGAGCAACTGGGCGTGGCAGAGTTCGTGGGCCTCACACAGCGCGTGGCGCAGCATCAGGCGGCCGGAGCTGCGCTGCCGGATTTGGATTTGAGCGACGTAGCGGAGTAATATTCAGTTATACCCATGAGTCTTTGCCTGGTAATTGATGAAATGCAGTCGTCGCTGCTGCCGCTGCTGGCGGCTGTGGGAGTGAGTGCCGACTACAGGCCTGGTTTGACTGCCGCCGAGGTGCCTGCCGCCTTAGCTGCCCAGCCCTACGAAGGCTTGGTAGTCCGCAGTAAGCTGCGCGTAACGGCCGACCTACTGGCCCACGGCCCACAGCTCCGCTATGTGGCCCGCGCCGGGGCTGGCACCGATAACATTGACGAGGCCGCGATGGCGGCGGCCGGTGTGACGCTTCTGAATGCGCCAGAGGGCAACCGAGATGCCGTGGGCGAATACGCAGTGGGCCTGCTGCTTGGGCTGCTGCGCAACATTGCCCGAGCCGACCACGAGGTGCGCCTAGGCCAATGGCAGCGCGAGGCCAACCGGGGGGAAGAAATTGGCGGTAAGACCATTGGGCTACTGGGCTACGGGCACATGGGCCGGGCGTTTGCGCGCCGCCTTAGCGCGTTTGGCTGCACGGTGCTGGCACACGATAACGACCCGACGGTGCTAGCCGACGACTATGCCACGCTGGTGAGCCTCCCCGAGCTGCAAGCCCGCGCCGACGTGCTGAGCCTTCATATTCCGTATTCGCCAGCCAACCATCATTTCGTGAATGCATCGGTTTTGGGTAGCTTTTCAAAGCCCATCTGGGTAGTGAATACGGCGCGGGGCGAGGTGCTCGACCACGCGGCGCTGGTGCAGGGGCTGCAAGCCGGTATCGTGCGCGGCGCGGCGCTCGATGTGCTCGATAATGAGAAGCTCAATACCTTGAGTTCAGCGCAACAAGTCACCTTCAATTACCTGAAATCTGCATTCAATGTGGTGCTCACGCCCCATGTGGGAGGCTGGACGCATGAGAGCTACGTCCGCATCAATGAGGTGCTGGTGGAGAAGATTAGGGCCTTTCGGGCCGGCGCAAAGGGCGAGGTGGCGGGGAGCTAATCGGTTTTGTGTATCTTTGTAACGAACCTAAGAAGGGAGAACGGTTGGCAGTGCCAGCCGTTCTCCTTGCTTTTTAGCCAAACCGTCAAGCATCTACTCTTATGGCCACCACGATTAATTATTACACCCCCGAGGGCCTGCAAAAATTGAAGGATGACCTTCAGGACCTCAAAGTCCGGGGCCGCGCCAAAGCGGCCGAAGACCTGCGGGAAGCCCGCGACAAGGGCGACCTGAGCGAGAACGCCGAATACGACGCTGCGAAGGACGCCCAGGGCCTGTTGGAGCTCAAAATCTCCAAGCTGGAAGAAGTGGTGGGCAATGCCCGCGTCATTGATGAAACGAACATGGACTTCAGCAAGGTGCTCATCATGAGCAAGGTGAAGCTGAAAAACCTAAAGAATAACATGGTCCTCGACTACATCCTCGTCGCTGAGGAGGAAGCTAACCTGGCCGCTGGCAAAATCTCGGTGAAGTCGCCGATTGGCAAGGGTTTGCTGGGCAAATCGGCCGGCGACATGGCCGAAATCACTGTGCCGGCCGGCAAGCTTCAGTTCGAGATTCTGGAGATTTCGCGGTAGTGTTGTGCGGTAAGCTTTATCTTGCCGTTTGAGGAAAAGAAAAATAAGGCGCGCCTACCGGGCATCGCCTTATTTTTTTGACCTTTCTTTGCCGACGTGCCAACTTTTCACGGCCCTGCGGTGCCAGCTAAAGCTTACCTCACAACTCATGCCATCGATTTTCTCCCGCATCGTTTCCGGCGAGCTGCCGGCTTATAAAGTGGCCGAGGACGGCCGCCACTTGGCGTTTCTCGATATTACCCCGCTGGTGGAAGGCCACGCGCTGGTGATTCCGAAGAAAGAAGTCGACTATATTTTTGATATGCCGGCCGATGAGCTGGCCGCTTTGCACGTCTTCGCGCAGCGGGTGGCGAAGGCCGTGCAGGCCGCCGTGCCGTGCAAGCGCATCGGGGTGGCGGTTATTGGACTGGAGGTGCCGCACGCGCACATTCATCTTATTCCGATGAATAAGGTGTCGGACATGAACTTTGCCAATCCCAAAATCAAAGTGCCCGAGGCGCGGATGCAGGAGCTGGCCGCCGCCATTGCCGCCAAAGTGGAAGGCGGCAGCGGCCTGAGCGAGCCGAAAGCCGGTGCAGAAGCCAGCACGGCCGCCGTACCGGCCGAGCTGCAAAAGCAGGTGGCCGGGCTGCATTTTCTGAGCGAGTCGGATGCGCCGCTGGAGGCCGTGGCTTACGCCGCGCCCGGCGGCGAATTGAGCAACTCCGTATTGCTTAAGCTACTCCGCGAACCAGCCGATGCCAAAGTAGAAACGCTGGAGCTGACGCAGTTCCTGCGCAACCACACGGCCGATGATGGCGTGCTGGAAGACGTGGCCCTCTCGAACCGCTACAAGGCCCTGCAAATGTTCATGAAGCAGGACATGGATGGCGTACAGGTATACCGCGTGGGCAAGGGCCCGCAAATCCACGCCTACGCTTTGGGGCGGATGATGGACGGCACGCTGGCCGGCTTCAAAACAGTGCTGACGGAGACGTGATAAGAACGCCGCGCAACAGGGATTGTTAAACTTCGATGCAACGCCGGGCAGTAGCCGTTTGTATATGACGGAGGATTCCCTCTGGCCATTTCCTGTGATTATATGAATCGTGTGCTACTGTTGGTTCTGTTCTTGCTTCAGACCAGTACCGTTTGGGCTCTCAAACCGAGCAAAATATGGCTGGCCACGCCCGACTCCCTGGGGATGAAATACCAAACCGTGGCGCTGACAACCCCCGACCATGTGCAATTGACCGGCTGGCTCATTGAGCCCGCCGCGAATGTGCCAGACCGCCGTACCACGATGGTGGTGGCCTACGGCGACTTCGGGAATATG
>JBBQSQ010000282.1:0-3829 GCA_038213745.1 Cytophagales bacterium | reverse complement strand
GATGTTCAGGATTACGTCGCGGTCGGTGATGCCAACTACGGTACCCTTCACTACTTCTTCTTCCTGGACAGTCGTCAGCGTGTCGCCGTACATCTGCTCCATCTCGGCGCGCTGGTCGGCCGAGTAGTTTCCACCAAAACCGGTGGCTCCGACATTATCCCAGTCGAAATCGTCAATCAATTCTGCCATAATAGCTTGTGGACACCGCTTAGATAAACGAAAAGGCCGATGCCCGAGCCAAGTCGCGGTTCTCGTTGAACACCTTGCCGTTAGTTAGCAAGGCCCGCCACCCTGGCGGGGGCGCAAAGGTACGGGTTATCAGGCAGTTTTGCTAGTGGGCCCTGACAGTAGTTCTGATTGGTTTCAGCTCAGTATAATCCTGGAGTCGTCACAATAATTTCGCCCATCGAACCGAGTGGCTTCGGCACCAAACGGGCCTGTTCCAGGCTTGCGCTATCACAATCGGCTCCTGGCTTACAAATGCAGAACCGCACGACGAAAGCAATTTTGGCCGGCGTCCGCCTACCCTGATAAATTGCTGGTAAATAGGTAAAGGGCAGACTTGCAACCTTTTTGTAGACCTCTTCGGCAAGCGCTTTACTGGGCGCTGTAACCGCGACGGGATTTGTTAGGGCACCCTGTTGGTCGACGACAAAGGTGAGTACGACCGTTCCCGTAACCCGATTGCGGATTTCCTGAATTGGGTAGCGCAAGACCATTTGCAGTGCGCGTATCAAATCATTCTGACTCCCCAGTACCCGAGGTGCCCGGTAGAGCTGACGGGTCTGCCAAGCGGTATCGACTAAAACGAGGTAGCGGGTCGTATCGGGTCGAACGTATTGAATCCGGCTGGAATCGTAATCGAAACGCAGTCCCAACTCCTTGGCGTCGTAATATTCCCATAAGCCCACTGGTTTTCCATCTTTCACCCTACCCTTGGCAGATTGACAATGTGCTACCGGCGGATATAAGCCCATCAACAGCAGTAAAAAACAAAGCAAACGTAGCATGGTAGAGAGGCGTTGGTTTAGGCAAAGGGCGAAAGTATCCTCATTTGGATTGGGGTGCAAACCAAAATCTTAATCAAGTTATCTGCAACCCCACCAACGACCCGAGAGTAAAGAATAGCACATTTTTCACATCAGTTTTTCTTTAATACAATGGCTCATATCAAAGCTGGCAACGACGCAGCCGGGCATCCGGTTAATATTTTTTACGAAGACTGGGGCCAGGGCGCGCCGGTGGTCCTCATTCACGGCTGGCCGCTCGACCATACCATGTGGGAGCACCAGGCGGTGGCGCTGGCCAAGGCTGGCAAGCGCGTGATTGCCTACGACCGGCGCGGGTTTGGCCGGTCGTCGCGCCCGTGGGGCGGCTATGATTATGACACGCTGGCCGCTGACCTGAATGCGCTGCTGACCGAACTGGACCTGACCGGCGTGACGCTGGTGGGCTTCTCGATGGGCGGCGGCGAAATTGCCCGCTACATCGGCAACTACGGGCAGGCGCGGCTGGCCCGTGTGGCCTTCGTGAGCGCCGTGACGCCCTACATGCTCCAGACCGGCGACAACCCCGAAGGCGTGCCCCAGAAAGTATTCGATGGCATGCACGACGGCATCGCCAAGGACCGGTTTGCTTTCCTGGAAAGCTTCGCCAAAGACTTCTACGGCCAGAGCCTCATCAGCCACCCAGTAAGCCAGGCGGTGCTGAACTGGAACCAGACGGTAACCACGCTGGCCGCCCCCAATGCAACCGACGACTGCGTGACCTCCTTCTCAGGCACCGATTTCCGCGACGACTTAAAGAAGGTGACAGTGCCCACGCTGGTGATTCACGGCGACAAGGACCAGACCGTACCGTTCCCCGTGAGCGGTGAGCGCACCGCCAAAATGGTAGCCGGCGCCGAGCTGAAGGTGTACGAAGGGGCCCCGCATGGCCTGTTTTTCACGGAGAAGGATAAGCTGACGGCTGACCTGCTGGCATTTATTGGCCGGTAATTCCTGAGCGTTTTTTTAACAGAAGCAGCCCCGGCGCAGAAGCATAGCTTCGGCATCGGGGCTGCTTTTTTAGGTGATAGAGCACTGGGGAAACAACGACTTGGCTAATTGTTTGGCAGCCAGGCAACCACAATTGCCGAGGCCGCATCTGCTCGAATGGGGGCAGTGGTCCGGGCCAATGTATTGGATTGGACCAGCTTTGGGGTGGGCGTTGTATTCAAATCGGTTTTTATTTTTCATCTTTTCTTTTCGGCACCATGAAAAAGCGTTTGTTTGCCCTCGGGTTGTGTGGAGTTTTCAGCCATTCGAGCACGGCCCTGGCTCAGGCACCGCCCGCCGAAACGCAGGCGCTGACCAAACAGCTGAACCAGCTGATGCGCAACCCCAAAAAGCCAAAGCAGGACGTAACGCTGACCCTCAACGGCTGCCACGCCGAGCAGCTAATCCGCGACCGCGATGCCGATGTGCAAACCAGCAAGCCGCTGGCTGTGAGCTTCAACACGGGCAGCTCGGGCTGGGCGATGAAAATGGATAACGGCGTATTCGAAATGAAAATGAGCTTCGAATGGGCCGACGTGACGGCACTAACCTATGAACCCGTGAAGGACGACGATGGGTCGAAACACTTCCAGATTAAGATGACCAAAGGCGGTAAAGGCGGCAAAATAAGTTTCGAAATGCCGCTCTATACCACCAGCGAGGCTACTGTAAAGGACGTAGTAAGCCGCCTAGAAAAAGTGCGGCAAAGCTGCCGGCGATAATGCCAGGTATTTGACAGGAATTTGACAGATTTTGCCTACCCCTGGCGGGCACGGTTCTTCCAACCTGCGCCCTACCGCGCGGGCAAAGCAAGCAACCCGGCAATTCCCTTCACGTTCAGCCGGGCGAATTTCTGCACCCGCACAAACCGGGCGGCCGTTTCCTCTAATTCCTCATCTTTGGGTAAAGCCGAGATGGGCACCTGGGTTATCAGCCGCTCGAAAATGGTGGCAGCGATGTCCATGTAGCCCAGTATCAGCAGGTAAAACTGTTTTTTTTCTGCCTCAGTATAGGCTTTGAGGCGAATGGCTTTGGTGAGGGTGTCGAGCTGCGTGGTTTCGTCGGTGAAGAGGTCGCGCAGGGCGCGGCGGCCCCGCCAGTAGTCATCGAGCTGTTCGGACGTGGCTGCGGAAGCGGAAAACGGAAAGGCATCGGCGAAGGTGACGGCTTTGGTGAAGGCAGTTTCGGCCTCATATACCGTGGCCAGGTGTTTTTGCAGGCTGGCCCACAAACCCGTCCGGGCTTTGTCGAAGGCAGAAGCGGGGCTGGGGTCGGGAGCGTCCATAGATAGCAAGTGAGCGAAGGATAGGCAGCAAAAGTACCTTAACCAATGCAACCGGGCTGAAAGCCAAATAAAAAAAGCCTCAACGCATAGGCGTTGAGGCTTTTCCGTTGTAGCATGAGGTAATTACGCGGCGCGGCCCATCTGGCGCAGGAAGCCAACGTGCGAGGCAATGGCCGAGCGGGTGCGGGCGTAGTTGTTGTAGGTCACGTCGAACTCGGAGCAGACCTGCTGCACAATCTTGCTGATGGCGGGGTAGTGCACATGCGAGATTTTCGGGAACAAGTGATGCTCAATCTGGAAGTTGAGGCCACCTACCAGCCAGCTTACCACCTTGTTGTCGGTAGCGAAGTTGGCGGTGGTGCGCACCTGATGAATGGCCCATTCGTCTTCGAGCTTGCCGGTAGTGGCGTGGGGCACAGGGAAAGCGGCATCCTCTACGGTGTGGGCGAGTTGGAACACCATGCTCAGGACCAGGCCGGCCACGGCCGTGCTCAGCATGAAACCAGCA
>JBBQSQ010000281.1:0-3829 GCA_038213745.1 Cytophagales bacterium | reverse complement strand
AGCAACGGCGGAACGGAGGGGCCACCGCGCGACCCCGAGCAGTGCAGCCTCGGGGTTTGGATTGCTGACCGGCTGCGCGGCAGTGGAGACTACGCGCACTTGCCCGAGGCCCGGCAGTTTGACCGGCAGCATCAGCGCATTCATCATGAGGCCAATCGGCTGATGGACCTGCATGCAGTGGGCCAGAAGGATGCCGCCAGTGCTGGGCTTTTGCCGCTGCAAGCCATTGCCGATGAAATGGTGGTTCTGCTGCAAACCATGGAAGCCAAGCTGCGTAGGGGAGCCTGAACTACGCGCACCTGCGCCATCGCATGAAAATAACCCTGACCACGAAGCTCTTTGCCGGATTTGTGCTGTTGCTGGCGCTCTTTGCTGTGGTGGTGCTGTGCTCGTATCGGCTGGCTGGGCAGGTGTTGCGCAATACGCGGCAGGTGGAAGCCTCGCAGCGCGTTTCGAACGGGGCGGTGCTGTTGCTTCGGAATGTGGTGGACATGGAAACGGGCTTCCGAGGATATCTGCTCATTGGCAATGAGCAAACGCTTGCCCCTTATTATGTAGGGGAGCGGGAGCTAGTGGGGCAGTTTTCGAAGCTGCGAGAGTTGGTGGCTGATAATCCGGTGCAAAAGGCATTGATAGACCAAACCCAGCGCTTGTTCCAGCAATGGTCGGGCTACAGCCACCTGATGATAGCCGAAAAGCGCGTAGCCCGGCGGCGCGACCCGCAGCAAAGGGGGTTGGAAAACCTGCCGCATCGGCGCTACATCGAATCGTTGACGGGCAAGCAGTTAATGGACAACATCCGGGCGCGGATGGCGGCATTTGAACTCCAGGAAACCCAAAAACGCCAGGAACTGCGGCAGCGCCTCGACGACAGCATTGTGCTAGCGGAGTGGCTGTCGGCGGGCCTGGCTATTGCCGCCCTGGTGCTGGGGCTGCTATGGGCCATATACATTGTGCGGACGCTTGCCAAGCGCCTGCGCAACATGCTGAACCTGGCGCGCCGCATGGCCGACGGCGACTACAGCTCCCAAATTATTGATACGGAGCAAGACGAAGTGAGCGAGCTGACTACGGCACTGAACGTGATGGCGCGCACCGTAGGAGCCAATATCAGCCAGCTGGAAAGCCGCAACCAGGAGCTTGACCAGTTTGCCTACGTGGTGTCACACGACCTGAAAGCCCCTTTGCGAGGCATTGAGAGCGCCTCCCGCTGGATTGAAGAGGACATGGGCCCCGACCAATTGCCAGCGCACATCCGCGAGTTTCTGGGGCTGATGCGCCAACGCGTGCACCGCATGGAAAAGCTCATTTCGGGTATTTTGGACCTGGCCCGCGTGGGGCGCGTGTCGCAGGTGAACGAAACGGTTTTTGTGCGAACGCTGCTCCGGGAAATTATCGACACGCTCAACCCACCAGTGGGTTTCCGCGTCGAGCTGCCGTTTTTCCTGCCCACGCTCACGACCAATGTCGTGCAGCTGCAACAAGTCTTTACCAACCTCATCAGCAACGCCTTGAAGTACCACGAGCACCCCGAAAATGCGACTGTTTACATCGGTTGCGACGATGCGGGGGAGTTCTACCAGTTTTCGGTGGCCGACGACGGACCCGGCATCGCCCCCGAATACCATGACCGTATTTTCGTTATTTTTCAAACCCTCACCGAGCGCGACACGCTGGAAAGCACTGGTGTGGGGCTGGCCATCGTGAAAAAAATTGTGGAGCGTCAAAGCGGCCGAATTTGGGTGAAATCGGCCGAGGGTCAAGGGGCTAAGTTCATCTTTACCTGGCCCAAGCAGCCGCCCAAAGCCAAAAATGTGGCGTCCACTATGGCCGCCACCGCCGTTTCTGCCGTACTACCTTCTACTTAATAGCCGGTTAAACGGCTCTTTGCGGGCATTTTCCCGCTGTTGACAATTGCTTAGCCTATGTCCGCCGACCATCCCACGCCCAGCATTTTGCTCGTGGAAGACGACCAGATGGACGTCATGAACGTGCAGCGTGAGCTGCGTCGCCAAAACATTGATGTGCCCCTCATTCACGCGCGCAATGGCCGCGATGCCCTCAAGATGCTTCGCGGCGAGGGCGATGAGCCAAAAATTGACAAGCCTAGTCTGGTGATGCTTGACATCAATATGCCCCGCATGAACGGCTTGGAACTGCTCGAAACCCTACGTGCTGACCCAGAATTCAAGGGCCTCAACGTGTTTATTATGACCACTTCCGACCTTGAATCGGACCGTCTCAAGGCTCAGCAGCTGGCTGTAAGCGGGTATATCATCAAGCCATTAAGCTTCGATACCTTCGGCGAAGGCGGAACAAGCGTGGACGGGTTCAGCTTGTTTCTTGATTTGCTCAGGTTAAAGGGCTAACTGCCGGTATGGCTCTTTCGTTGCCTACAGCAGCCGGAAGCCCATGCGGTGGTGCGGGCTGGGGCCATGCGCGCGGATGGCCGCACGATGGCTAGCCGTCGGGTAGCCCGCATTCTGTTGCCAGCCGTATTCCGGGAATTCTTCGGCCAGGGCCGCCATGTGCTCATCCCGAAAGTTTTTAGCCAGAATGGAGGCGGCAGCGATATTGCGGTACAAGCCATCGCCGCCAATAATGCAGGTGTGCGAGAATGCTGCCATTGGCTTGAATCGGTTGCCATCAACCAGCAGGTGGCTGGGCTTGGCAGTGAGCGCCGCCACGGCCCGGTGCATAGCCAGGTAGCTGGCCTGGGCAATATTGATGCTGGTAATTTCTTCCACCGATGCTTGGCCCACTGCCCAGGCAATGGCTTCGGCGCAAATGATGGGACGCAGGGCATCGCGCCGCTTGGCACTGACCTGCTTGGAGTCGTTGAGAAAGCGCGGGTCGAAATCAAGCGGTAGAATGACGGCCGCCGCAAACACCGGGCCTGCCAGGCAGCCCCGGCCGGCTTCGTCGAGGCCAGCTTCGAGGGCATGGCCAGTGTGGGAAGCAAGAAGCATAGAACAGTAAAAAAGGCCAGCAAAAATATGGGTGGCCTGCCCGGTTATACGGCAGCAAAAAGCCTTGTCGGCAGCCCAACTGGCTACCGACAAGGCTTTTTAGTCTATATGGGACTACCCGCAGGAGTGGGCGTAAGCTTATTTGTGGTCGCCGGCGTTGCTGCCGATGGCCCCGGGTTCATCTTCGCCGCGGGTAAAGCCTTGGCTATCAATAGGGGCAATGGCCTCGTCGATGTTCTCTTCTTCTTCGTTGGTAACGTAAACGTTGGTAGTGGGCCCAAGGCCGCCATTGTGCTTCGCTAGTTCGGCTTCGGCTTGGGCGTGGTGCAGGGTGAAAAGCGGGTCGCCGGCTTGGATTTCCGCATTGGTGGCATCAGCTTTCTTGTTTTTAGAGGAATCGGCCATGAGCAGTGAAGGAGTACGCCGGAATGTGAACGGTGGGTTCCTGCTTACTAATACGAAAGCCGGTCACTCTGGGTTAAAGGTTGGAGCAGAAGGCATTTGCCAGCAGGCGAGCACAAAAAAGGCCGTCGCACTGAGTGCGACGGCCTTAAAGTGGCGGGTCCGGCTTGAAGGTGTCTACCCCACCTTTTCAGCCAGAGCGCCGCCGCACGAGAGGTCCTTCCTTTCCACATTTCCAGCCCGTGCGGGGGTACTTATGGTTCAAAGATACTGGATTGGAAGCAGGGGGCGCAACTATTATTTGACTAATCGCCAACTTTAGTCGGCCAATGGGACGCTGGGCACGGCAGATGACGCAATACAATCGGCGACCGTTCGGTGCGCGGGTGTAATTTTACGGTCTCAATCGCCTTGATTTTCCTGTTAATGGCAAACCCTACCACATCCGATATCGACGA
>JBBQSQ010000280.1:0-3855 GCA_038213745.1 Cytophagales bacterium | reverse complement strand
TTCGATTTGAGAATCTGCGCCGCGATGAGGTTGGCGTAGAGGCGGCTGAATACCTGCTCCGAGCACTCGTAGGGGTACTCCATGAGGTAGGGCAGGCTCTGCACGGCATACCAGGCGGGGTTGGCCGTCATTTCCAGCGTGAGCGAGTAGTTGCGCCGCGTGGGACTGCTGGTACTGGTGAGCTTTTTCAGCTCAAACTCGCGGGTGCCAGGCCCCACGATGGGCAGCGGCAGGCTCTCGGTGATGAGCATGCGGTTGGGGAGAACGGGCAGCGTGTTTTCCTCGCCGTCGGAAAAAGCAGTTGTTAGTTGTTTGTTGTCAGTTGTCAGACCCTTTTTGCGTTTGCTAGCTTTTTCACTGGCTTTCTTATCACTAACAACTGACAACGAAGAACTAACAACTACTTTGTACGTCACCGCAACCGGCGCGAAATCATTCGGCAGGGCAATTTCCCAGCCCAGGGCGGTGCTTTGGTGCGCGGCGGCGGCTAC
Source organism: Cytophagales bacterium (assembly GCA_038213745.1). Lineage (GTDB taxonomy): Bacteria > Bacteroidota > Bacteroidia > Cytophagales > Hymenobacteraceae > Hymenobacter. The sequence goes on along the minus strand of JBBQSQ010000280.1, from coordinate 3,364 downwards.
CGGTTGCTGCGCCGGGCTTTTCAGTAATTTACTTGTAATATCCTGGCCGGTGGCGGCGTCGAGCAGGAAGAGCTGCGCGGTGCCAGTGGTGGCGTGGTCGGTCAGGTTCGAGAACTTGGCGGGGAAGGTAAAGGTGTCGCCCTGCCGCAGGAAGCGCGGGGCATTGGGCGTAATTTGGATTTCCTTTTGGGTGACGAGCTGCCGGGCGAGCTGGCCGCTGTGCAGGTTGCGGTCGTGGGCCAGGGCCAGCAGCTGCCAGCGCGTCACGGCTTCGGGCATCTGGAATTCGAGCACAACGTCGCCGGTTGCGTCGGTGCGCAGGGCCGGCTGCCAGAAGGCCGTTTCGCGGAAATCGGTGCGCGTGGGCACGGTGGAGAGGTCGGGGGCGGGTTTGGGCTTTTGGGTGTCTTCCTGCGCGCTGTTGCCAGCCGTTACTCCGCCAGCTGCAGCTTCACCCAGTTTCTGCGAAGCTCTTGGAGCTGCAGTCATTGCCATTGCACGGTAATTCCCGCGATTATCGTCTGCTGACATGTTCTCCGAAGCCGCCTCAACAAACATGTAGGCTTTGTCTTTCGACTCTTCCCTTTCATAATCAGCCCAAGTTTTCAGCGTTGGATAATCCTTCTCGCTCAATTCATAGCTGCTTTTTTCATCCTGACTATCCTGCTGGATAATTTCCTCCGAATTCATCTTCCCAAAATTCCCCTGCCACCCAAACCGCGCCGGGTAATACCCCAAGCCCAATTCCAGCCCCATGAAGCTGTGTGGGCGGAAAATATCCAAACTCTGGTCATACAGCGTGGCCAGCAGTTCGGCATCGGCGGGCTTGCCGTTGGCCTGATGGATGGTGACGCGCCAGGTTTCCCGCTGGCCGGGCTGGAGCTTGTCGCGGAAGGTGGCGATGGACAGCTGGAGCGGCTGGGGCTGCTCGGCTACCTGCACGGTGGCCGCGTGGCGGTAGAGGCGGTTGTCGCGCACCTGCGTGGTGTGGATGTAGAGCGGGCCGAGCGCCGTAGCCGGGTCGTACCCGGTAGGGCCGCTTTCGAGGCGCAGGCGGCGCTGCTCGTTGGCGTTTAGCGTGAGCCATTCCTGGCGCAGCAGCTTGCCTTCGCGCTCCACCTCCAGCAGGATGCGGGTGCCGGCTTCGCTGCTGCCCAGCAAGATTTCCGTGGATTGGCCGGGGGCCACGGTATCGGCCAGGGCCACAAACCAATCCGGCGTGGCGAAGGGCACGGTGGCGGCCTGCGCATCGTAGAGCGTGAAATCGAGGTGGGCCGTGTCGGTTTCGGCGGTGAAGGCTTCGAGGCGGTAGCGGCCAGTGGGCAGGGCCGCCAGCGTGGCGCGCAGGTCGAGGACCGGGCTGGTTTTGGTGTTGAAGGCCAAGGTTTTCATCAACTCCGGCTTGGCTTCATTTTCCTCCGTTTCGGGAGCCGGGCCGGGCACGCCGGGCGGGTTGGGCCGGTAGCGCCGGGCCAGCAGGCGCAGGGTGCCGGCAGCGGGCAGGGGCTCGCCGGTGGCATTGGTACTCAGCAGGGTGTAGGTGGGCAGCTGCTGCTTGTCGGCCATGTCGGGGCCAGCCAGGCGCAGGCTAAGGGGGTTGCGGCCGATGGGGAGGCTGCGGGTGCCGGTGCGGGTTTCGCCGGCGGCATCGGTCACGTCGGCGGTGATTTCGAAGAGGTAGCCCGGTGAATAACGCCGGTTGCGGCCCGGGGCACCCGACACCAGTGGCGGCGTGAAGGTAAAGGCGAAGCGGCCCTCGGCATCGGTGGTAGTGGTGCCGTGGGCAATTTCCTGGCTGCCCTGGTTGCCGCCAGGATTATAAATGCGTCCCCGGTAGCCGTAGTCAAACAACGGCCACAGCTCGCGGCGCGTGACGCGGTAGCGCACGGTGGCCCCGTCGGTGGCCTGCCCGGCGTAGGCGCGGGCGCGGCCGTTGATGGTAAGCGGCTGGCCCTGCCGGGTACTACCCAGCTGCGGACGGCCGGGCACCGAGTCGATGCTGACCAGAAAGGTGGGCCGCTTGTAGTCTTCCACCGCGAAGCTGAGGCTGCCGTGGTCCGTTTGCAGGCTCATTTCGCCGTTCAGCAAGCCGGTGGGCAGCGCAATTGAGCCATTGAAGCTGCCGAAATCGGAGGTGGTGAAGGGCAGCGTCTGCACGGTCTGGCCGTTCACGTCCACCAGCCGCACGCTCACCGATTGGTTGGTAACAAGGCTGCTTTTGGCGCGTAGCGTTTCGGTCAGAATACCCTTGAAATAGAGCGTTTGGCCCGGCCGATAAATGGCGCGGTCTGTGAAAAGAAAAGTGCGGCGCTGAGTCTGCTCGGGCTGGTCGCGGTTGGGCCGGTAGTAGCCGTTGATATTATTGAGCAGCAGCGTATCGGCCCCGCGCCAGAGACGCACGGCGCTGATGCGGCTATTGTAGTCGGGGGCGTCGGAAACCGTTTTTTCCAACGTTGGCAATAACGCTTCTCCGGTGTCATTAGTGGCCGCGAGGGCACCCGTTTTAGTTACCGATTTATTGGTTCTGCGGTCATAATACTGGTAAGTCGCCTGGGCCTGCACCCCGGCCAAGGGGGCACCGTTCTGCCGTTGCAGCACCAGCAGCCGGGCCGCGCCCGCATCGGAGTCGCGGCGGTTCACCGCGCTCAACTCGCTCGCGCCCACAAACCCGAAGCTCGTCACCGCGCCCGGCCGCTGCGCCGTCGGCTTCGTGGCTTGGTTGCTGATGACGACCAGATAGTAGCCAATGGGCAGCGCCGCACCCGCTACCGCTAGCTTCTGCTCCTTATAATCCTGCGGATGCGTGGGCACCGGCACCGTCCAGGTAGCGGCCGCCGCAGCCCGCAAGGCGCGGGCGTAGCGCTGGGACACGGGGCGGTTTTTCTCGTCGTACTGGCCCGAATTTTCCCATTCCTTCAGCGAAATCCGGTAAGCCCAGGCGTGCAAGCTGGTCACGTTACGAGCCGTCAAATCCAGCCGCCAGGGCTGGCCGGGCATGAGGATGTCCGCTGCCGAAAACGCTACTTCCGGTTGCTCGATGCTTTCGCGCAGCTGCCGCGCCCGCGCCGCGCCGCGCGACTTCGGAAACCGCGCCTCGGCCTCCCGCGCTAGGCGCACGGCGGCTACGTTGTCACCGGCTTCGCGCACGGTTTCGGCCCGCCGGGCCATAAACTCCGTACTGATGGGCAGCGCCTTATAGGTTTCGGCCATGCGCACTAGTGCAGGTTCGTACTGCGCAGCCAGGTCGGTGTTTTGCGTTAGGCCGTGCAGGTAATCCACGCGGCTTTATTCCTGATCAGCCATCGAGGCCACGTTCTGCGGAGCATGCTGCTGGCGCGAGGGCGTGAGGCGCTGCAACATGTGC
>JBBQSQ010000279.1:0-3860 GCA_038213745.1 Cytophagales bacterium | reverse complement strand
ATTGCCAGCAATGGCAACAACCACGTAGCCGCCCTGTGCGAGCATGTAAAGTCCGAAGGTGCTCAGGTTGTTATGGTCTCGGCGGCCATCGAGTCGCAGATTGCCGAGATGGAAGACCCCGAGGAAAAAGAGCTGTTCCTGGGCGAGTACGGCCTCACCGAGTCGGGCCTGAACAAGCTCATCCGCGCCAGCTACGAGCTGCTGAACCTGATTACCTACTTCACCGCCGGCGTGCAGGAAGTGCGCGCCTGGACGGTACATCGCGGCGACAAAGCGCCCGCTGCCGCCGGTGTTATTCACTCCGATTTCGAGAAAGGCTTTATCCGCGCCGAGGTTATAAAGCTGGCTGATTATCAGGAGTATAAGACGGAAGTAAAAATCAAGGAGGCCGGAAAAATGGCCGTGGAAGGCAAGGAATACGTGGTGCAGGACGGCGACATCATGCACTTCCGCTTCAACGTGTAATTAAGCTTGCAATAGAACGTCGTACAGAGGCGGAGCTTCTCGATGGAGATAGTATCTTCAGCGCCCCGGTCGGGATTCGGCCGGGGCGTTTTTCGTGAGTGGCGCTTTAAAAAAAAGACTTCGTTGCAACCACTCGGCGACGCCGCAGATTCCTGTTTTGAAAACGAACCATGAAGAAGCTGTGGCTGCTTGCCTTTTGTTTGCTGCCTGTAGCGGCTAACGCGCAGCACAGACTCCGCCCGTATGTGGGACTGCACGCCAGCGGCGATGCCCAAATGTATTACCTGGGGCCATCGGGGCAAATTGGGGTCGATTACCGCATCAACAACTCCTGGGGGCTAACTTCCTACGGCCACTATTTTCGTCGGCGCATCGACCGTACGGAAACCAACAACCAATTCGAAAAGGGAAGCTTTGATTGCCTGACCGGCGCTTTTCTCGTTCAGGTATACTTCGGCAATAAGCCCAACCGTGGCTTGTTTGCCGGCGTGGGAGTAGCTGCCCAGCGCGTTGAGGACAATTTCAAAAGCGACTGGAGCTTGGGTTGGCACACCATTCGCCGCGATGTGTTGCCGGCCATCCGCTTTGGCTATGCTTTCCCGATTGGGCCGCACCACCTCACGGCCGAATTGAATGCCACGGGCCCTTATCAGGAGCGTACAACATACTACATCGACACAGAGCTGATTACGGAGCTAAGTGTGGGCACGCGCTTCATTTGGTAGCCCACTTTATTAGAGTCAGGCATTTTCACTCTTAAACTACAGCACGGATTCGGGCGAATTGCTTAATTCTGCGTGTCGCACTTATTCTTAATCAATCAAAAAGGCCACTCAATAAGTGGCCTTTTTGATTGATTAAGAATAAGCTACAAAATCCGTGCTAATCCGTGGTCTTACTTACCCACCACTTTATACAGCATGCCTTTGCTGAGGCGGTCGGTGGTTCTCATACCGTTGAGAATGGCTAGCTCCTCATAGCGCTTGCTTGGGATACCATTGGCCGCCAGGGCGGAGGCCAGGGTTTGGGTGCCGGTTGCCGTTCTGATGCGAATATGGTCGGGCTGGCGGTTCAGCTTGTTGGCTTCGGTAAGCCGGGCATAGCCCTGCGCGACCCGCTGAAACTGTGGCGCGTAGGCGCTGAACGAGGCCGGAGCGGCCAGGCCGATGAAGGCATAAATACTCTTGCCGTCCTGAATGAGCTGGGCCAGCACATGGGCCCCGGCGGCCTGCTGGCCCGACTGGTCCTGCTGCACCTGGTCGCCTTCAAACACAAGGGCGGGGAAGCCGTTGATGGTGGTTCTCTGAGCCTGAGCGTTTTGCACGCCAATGGCTTTGGCCAGCGACTGGCCGGCCTCGTCGAGCGAGCCGCCGCTGGCTCCCAGGAATACAAGCAGCGCCTTGCCGTTGGGCTCGGCCATCTGAAACTTGTCGGGGGAATTTTGCGACTTCCAGCCCGAGGGAATAGGGAAGCGGAATTTCAGGTCGGGGTGGTAGAATACGCTGTTTTCGACGAAGCCCTGGCGCGGGTCTTCGCCAAAGGTCAGGCCCTCGATGGAGCGCAGGTACTGGTTACGGTTAATGGCCAGCGAGCGGTTGCCTACCGACTGGCGGGCCTGGGCTGCCAGGCCCTTCACGCGGGTGTAGCGGTCGGCCGAGTTGGGGTGGGTGCTCAGGAAAGTGGGGATGCTGCCGGCACCGCTTTGGGCCTCGGTGCGCTCCAGGGTCTGAAAGAAATTGGCCATGTGGCTGGCATCGTAGCCAATTTTGGTCGAATATTTCACACCCAGGCCATCGGCCTCGTTCTCGTCGTTGCGGCCGTACTTGAGCATGCCCAGGCCCACCACCTGCTGCGCCACGCCGCCCACCGACTGCATCACCCGGGGTGCCACAATCGAGCCGAGCAGCATGCCAATGCCGGCAATGGTGCTGCGCGTTTGCTGCTTCTTGCCGTGCTGGGCCGTGATGTGGCCGAGCTCGTGGCCGAGCACGCCGGCAAACTGCGCCTCGTCATTAAAGTAGGCCATGATGCCGCGCGTGAAGTACACATGGCCGTCGGGGGTAGCAAAGGCGTTGATAACGGGGGAGTCGACCACCGTGAAGCCGTAGTCGCCGGGGCGGTCCGACACGGCGGTCATCTGCTTGCCTTTGGCATCGATGAGCTTTTGCAGCACGGGACTGTTGTAGAGGCCAAACTGGGCGATAACGGCCGGGTCGGGTTTCGCACCTTGCAAGGGTCGGTCGGCCGGGACTTTCTCGGCGGGCCGGCTCTTAACCCAGTTGGTGACATCGGAAGCACTGGCCAGCGGCACCAGCAGGCAAAGCAGGGCACCGGTACGCAAGCGGGGAAAAAGAGAAAAATTCATGGAAACGAATAAAGCGGACTTTGCCGGTGAAGAATGAGAAGTGGGCTTGCAACGCAAGGCGGGGGGGATAGGGTTGCGCCGCACCCCGCCGGCCCGGCCACACCTATGCCATTTCCCTGCCATATTACGCCGATGCCCAGATGGCCATCTGAAACCTGCCCAGTCAGCGGTAGCCCAGCGGGCGGCAAGCCTGCTGATGTGGGCGGCTTGCGCGGCGGTGCCGACGGCGGTGCCGCCCTACCGCTCAAAACCAGCGTGCAGCTCAGCGGAAAATAGCGGCGGCTTAGAGCCGGCTGTTCATGTCCACGGTCTGGTAGCCGATGAGCAGGTCGGTGCGGGTGCCGGGCGGGCGATAGTACACCAGCAGGTCGTACTGGTTTTCGGTTTCGTAGTGCGAGCCTTCGAAATAGACCTCGTTGGGCGCGGTGCCGCGCGCGCCGGCCACGGCAAAATCGTAGTTGTAGTAGCCCTGCTTGAGCAGGGCGTGGCCGGTGTAGAGCTGCCGGGCTTCGTCGTACGCCAGCCGAAATTCATCCTTCAGCTGCCAGTCGCTGAACGCCCCGAACGCGAAAACGGGGCCGGGGGCCGGCTGGGCGGCCTTGAGCTGGAAGGTGACATCGGCATAGTCGGCATTCACGTCGCCGTTGCCGTACTCGCGGCTCTCGAACACCCGCTGGCCGTTAGCATCCTGGTACTGGTTGTAGGCCAGCGTGGCGCGGGACGTTTCGGGCTGAAGCTCAACGGTGGTGGGGTTGGCGCGCGGGTCCACGTGCAGCACGCCCAGGCCCACGGCCTGCACCGAGCGGGTGTCGAAATACCGGTACTCGCTGAGGCCGGGAAAGGCATTTTCGAAGTTGAAGTACTGGTATTCGAGGCGGCGCTCGGCGTCGCGCACGAAGGTGGGGTGCAGGTTGTACTTGGCGTTGTCCCAGCGGAAATTCTGGCGTAGCACCACCTTCACTTCAGCCGCCGGATTCACTAGGTTCACGCTGGCGTAGCTAATGCCGAAGTCGAGCTGTTGCAGCGTGAA
>JBBQSQ010000278.1:0-3885 GCA_038213745.1 Cytophagales bacterium | reverse complement strand
CGGCAGCATGAGCGGAGCGCTAGAGCTGAGCAGCGCCAACCGCAAATTTACCCCCGAGGAGTTGGCTTGGCGTACCAAAAACATGGAACCCATTACCGGTTCGGAAACGGCCAACCCGGCGTTTTTCATGGCCAACTCGGTCGTGAACATGGCCGACCAAATCCATCGCAACGCCCTGCCACTCATCTTCGACTGCGGGGTGGATGACGGCCTCCTTGACATCAACCGCGAGCTACACCGCCGCCTGGTGTACAATCAAACCCCGCATGAGTACACCGAGCGCCCCGGAGCCCACAACTGGGAATACTGGCAAACGGCGCTGCCCTACCAGGTGCTGTTTCTGAGCAGCGTATTGAAAGATAATGGAGTGGCGGTGGCTTTGTAACGTTTCAACCCAAAAAGGGCCCGCTAGTATTGCCAGCGGGCCCTTTTTTAGCAGCACGAGTTTAGTGCGCGACTCTTACCGCCGCCGCCCAAAAATGCGCAGCAAAAAAAGGAACAGGTTGACAAAATCCAGGTACAACGTAAGCGTCCCCAGGATGGAGGCCTTGTGGCTCGTCTCCTCGCCTTCCGTCACGCCGAGCAGCGCCAGTTGCTTCAGCTTCTGGGCGTCGTAGGCCGTGAGGGCTACTGGCCGACGCATATCTTCGCTTCATGCATGCTTCCTCTTACCTCACCCTTGCCGCGCTGGGCCTTCTGGCCTGCACTCAGCAGCCCACCGAAACGGCCACGGCCACCCGTGCTCCGCAAACCCGCATTGCCCAGCAGCCCGCCCCGGCCCCGTTCCCAGAAACCTTCGAAGCGGGCTCAAAAGGCGCTTATGAGGAGGCCGACGAGCCGCTGGCCACGGGAGCCTGGCATTTTCAGGACGCCCTCGTTGGCAGCAGCCCGCAGGACCACAAATCCGGCGAGCGGGCGGCCCGCCTGCGCAACCTCGGCCGCCTGTCCATGCGCTTCGATGCCGCGGCTGGCGTTCGTCGCATCACTATTTCGGCCGCCGCCTACGGTCAGGACGGCCCCAGCACCTGGGAGCTGTGGCTGAGCCGCGACGGTGGCCGCACCTACGCCCGCACCGGCGCACCGGTGGTCACGAGCGGCCCGGGCCTTGAGCCGCACGTGTTCGCGGGGCTGGCCAACGAGCCGTTGCGTCTGGAAATTCGCAAAACCAGCGGCCTCAAAAACCGGCTCGACATCGACGACATCGTGCTCGAAACCGCCGCCGGTCCCGCCGTGGCTGTGGGCAGCAGCGCAGCCGGGGGCTATTTCGAGAATCGGAACAACCCGCAGACTCCTGCCGCTTCGGCACCTGCTCCCACGCAGTACCCGGCCGGCACTGGTACAGGCACGGCCCAGGACCCCAACGATGCCAACCTGGCCCTCGGCAACCCCAGCGGGGCAACCTCCGACCCTGCCAACGCCAGCAACTACCTACTGGTCCATCCCGAATTCACCATCGGCTACAATGCCCCGCGCGGCATCCCGAACTGGGTGAGCTGGCACATTGACCGGGCCGACCTCGGCCAGGCCCCGCGCCAAAACAACTTCCGGCCCGATGCCGCCCTGCCCCGGCAGTTCTACCCGGTGACGCCCGCCAGCTACGCCCGCTCCGGCTTCGACAAAGGCCACAACTGCCCCAGCGGCGACCGCACCGCCGACCTCGACGCCAATTCCAACACCTTTCTGATGACCAACATGGTGCCCCAGGCCCCGCACAACAACCAGCAAACCTGGGCCCACCTCGAGGAATACGGCCGCTCGCAAATCCAGCGCGGCCAGGAAATCTACGTCATCATGGGCAGCTACGGGCGCGGCGGCACTGGCTCCAACGGCTTCGTACTCACCCTCGACCAGGGCCGCGTAACCGTGCCCGCCCGCATCTGGAAAGTCATGGTGATTCTACCCGACGGCACCAACGACCTCCAGCGCATTGCCACCGACCCCGGGTTGCGCGTGCTGGCCATCGATACGCCCAACGACAACAACACCATCAACCCCGACTGGCGGCAGTATTTGACGTCCGTGGATAAAATAGAAGCCGCTACCGGGCTGGATTTACTCAGCGCCCTGCCCCGCGACACGCAGGCCCGCCTGCAAAAGCTGGTGGATAGCGGCCGGGCCGAGTAGCTGTAGCGCAGACTTTTAGTCCGCGACCCAACCACTCCCCTGCCCGCGCGGACTAAAAGTCCGCGCTACTGCTTAGCCAGAAACTGGCTCACCTCCCACACATATTTATCCCCAAAAGCCGCCTCGCTCAGCACCGGCATCCCCTGCAAATGCCCGCCCTCGAAGGTCAACACCTGCCGGCGCTGCCGCCGGCGGGCCATCCGGGCCACGGCCACGGAATCGGCCAGCGGCGTGTGCCGGTCGGCAGTGCCCGCAATGAGCAGCCACGGGCACCGGATGCGGGGCGCGTGCTGCCCGTAGGCCGCTGCCTCGGCGGGCAGGCTCACCACCTTCTGCCGGCTTTGCAGTTGGTACGCCACCAGCCGCTGGGGGCTGGCCACGTAGCCCTCCGCCACAAAGAAGTCGCACCGGGCCGTGGCCGCTACTTCACTGCCCATGATGGTCCCCATTGAGAAGGCGATGATGCCCGTCCGGTTGCGCGGAAAGCGCCGCCGCGCATCGGCCAGGGCCGTGCCCAGGTCCACCGAAAATTCATGGTAATACAGGCGCTGCTCATCAATGGCAAAATCGGCACTGTGGCCAAATCCGCGATAATCGAATAAATACGCCCGGTAGCCGGCCGCCGACAGCGCTTGGGCCTGGTTTAGCTCGTTCGACATGTTGCCGAAATCCCCGTAGGCCACCACCATCGTGGTCCGACGGTCGGGCACGTTGGCCGCCGGCTCAATCAGCCAGCCAGTCAGCTGCACTTGGTCTGGGGTGATGAGGGCAGTGGTCTGGTAGCGCAGGCCCAGCGCGTCGGGCGTGTCTATCCACTCGCGGCTGGGTTTCAGGGCCCACGCTACGGACGTCAACAACAAAAAACAACTTACTAGTAGAAGGCTGCGCATCGTCGGGACAATAAAAAAGGAGTGAAGAATTGTCGCTACAGACATCCCTCCACTCCTATCGTTGCAGCCGGCGCTAGAAAGAGGCGGAGCCAACCAGCAGTACTCACGTTTCCGTCAGCACGGTTTTAAACCCGGCCAGGGTGCCATCCATCGTCCGGCCCAGGGCGTAGGCGTGGATTTGTGGGCCGGTGCCCACGCGGTACACTTGCACGCCATCCATGTCCTGCTTCATAAACATTTGCAGCGCCTTGTAGCGGTTGGCCAGGGCCACGTCGTTCAGCACGCCACCGTCGGAAGTGTGGTTGCGCAGGAACTGCGTGAGCTCCAGGGTTTCCACGTTGGCATTGGCTGGCTCGCCGAGCAGCTTCAGCAGTGCGGAGTTGCTGAGTTCGCCGCCCGGCGCGGCGTAAGCCACGGCTTCGAGCGGTGCATCCGACTCGCTCAGGAAATGCAAACCGGCCACCTGCTTCTGCAATTCGGCGGGCACAGCGGCGGTACTGGCGGTAGCTCCGGCAAGTTTGGCTTCGGTCAGGCCGTTGCCGCCTTCCATTTTGGCGGCAATGGCAGCGGCGAGCTCCTGCATGCGCGCTTCCGGCACCTTGATTTTGGGGTTGGCGAAGTTCATGTCCGCCACCTTGTTCATTGGAATGAGGTGGATGTGCGCGTGCGGCACTTCCAGCTCAATCACGGCCACGCCGATGCGCTTGCACGGCACGGCGGCTTGCACGGCCTTGGCCACGCGCTGCGCAAAAACGTGCAGGGCCGCCAGCTCGTCGGCAGGCATATCAAAAATATAATCGACCTCCTGCTTCGGAATCACCAGCGTGTGGCCTTCCACCAGCGGCGTGATGTCGAGAAAAGCCAGGTGGCG
>JBBQSQ010000277.1:0-3891 GCA_038213745.1 Cytophagales bacterium | reverse complement strand
CTTTTTCACCGCTTCAAAGGGCAGGTTGCTCACCGAGCTGAACACCAGCCGGTCGGTGCGCATCTGCTCCTGCAAAAAGGCGTGGAAGTCGGCCGTTTGGAAGCGGCTCACGCTCTCGCGGGTACCCAGAATGTTCACGCCCAGCGGGTGGTCACCGAACACGACGGTATCGAAATCGTCGATAATGGCATCTTCCGGGGCATCCTGATACATGCTCATTTCTTCCAGAATCACGCCCCGCTCCTTCTCCACCTCCCGGCCGGGAAACACGGAGTTGAACGTCAAATCAGTCAGCAGCTCAAACGCCCGCTCGAAGTGTGTGCTCAGCAGCGCGGCGTAGAAGCAGATTTTCTCCTTCGTCGTGTAGGCGTTCAGCTCGCCGCCCACGGTTTCGAGGCGGTTGAGAATGTGGAAGGACTTCCGCTTCTCGGTGCCTTTGAAGGCCATGTGCTCCCAGAAGTGGGCCAGCCCCTGCTGGTGCGGGGCCTCATCGCGCGAGCCAATGTCGAGCAAAAACCCACAATGTGCTATTTTAGTGTGCAGTACCTGCTTGTGTAAGAGGCGGATACCGTTGGGATATTCGTGAATGTGATAATCAAGCATAAGTAATGCAAAGGTACAATAGGCAGTGAGCAGTTATCGGTGAACAGTTGACAATACAGAACCTCTTGCACTGATAATTGCTCACTGATAACTGCCCACTGATTCCAGCAGTTGCCCCACCTCAATGCCGTAGGCGCAGCGAAAGTGCCCCAACGGGCAGGCCCCGTGCCCGTGCAGCCCGCACGGCCGGCAGGCCAGCGCTTCCTTCGTTTCGACAATAAAGGAAACCGGCGACAACGGCCCGAACCCAAATGCCGGCACGGTACTGCAAAAAATAGCCGTCACCGGCGCGCCCACGGCCGAGCACAGGTGCATGGGCGCCGAATCATTCACGTAGTTCATCATCGCCCCGCGCATGAGCGCAGCCGACGCCAGCAGGCCAATTGTGCCGGCAATGCTGGCCACGTTTTCGCGGCCGCTGGCGGCGGCCAGGCGCTCGCAGGCTGCCACGTCGGGCGGGCCGCCCAACAAGTACACCCGCACGTTTTGGGGCAGGGCGGCCAGCAGTTCCAGCCACTTGGCTTCCGGGTACTGCTTTGTGAACCAGACCGAAGTCGGGGCTAGGCAGATGTAAGGCCCGGCCGCCGCGTAACTGGCCGCCGTCGCTTCGTCGGCGGCCGAGGGGTAGAGGCGCGGCAGGTACGCTGCGCTTAATGAAGAATGGTGAATGAGGAATGAGGAATTGGGAACGACTACTAATTCTTCATTCCTCATTCCTAATTCTTCATTGCTGCGCAGCAGCGCCAGGTTGCGCGCCACCTCGTGCGTGCCGTCGCCAATGGCGTGCGGCACGCGGCGCGTGAAAAACCGGCTCAATGGGTTTTTGGCAAAGCCCACCCGCTCCAGCGCTTTTGAAAACGCGGTGAGGAAGCCCGTGCTGGCAAAGCGCTGCAAGGTCACGACCCGGCCGTATTGCGCGGCCCGAATCTGGCGCAGCAAGTCCCACAGGGCAGCGTATTTACGGTGTTTTTTGTCCCAAATCAGCACGTTGCGCACGTGTGGGTGGCCGGCCAGCAGGCCTTCGTTGCCGCGCCGCACCAACACATCAACAGGCGTGGCGGGCTCGTGCTGGGCCAGGTACTCCAGCAGCGCCGTCATCAGAATAACGTCGCCAATGAAGGCAGTTTGGATGAGCAGCGTGGCGGGCAGGGTCGTGGGCATGGCGAAGCGCGAAAGTACGGTTGCCTTCGCATCTGCCGTAGCGGCGGCCGACGGATGGCAGCCAATCCCCTACCTTTCCTCCTATTTTTCCGGTACCAGTTTCTTTTCAGGCTGTAATGATTGGCCTCATCGGCCGATTTACCCGGCACTACCAACCCCCCATCATCCAATTTCCCCTTCATGTTTCTAGCCATTACTGTTTCGCTCGCCTACACCGTCATCGGCGTGTTGGTTGCCCTATTGCTTCTCCTGCTGCTGGCCAAATCCCTGCTCGGCATCGTCGTCATCGGCGAATTGCAGGTGGGGGTGGTGGCAAAAAAATTCTCGCGCCGCAACCTCGCCCCCGGCCGTCTCGTGGCCCTGGAAGGCGAAGCCGGCTTCCAGGCCGACACGCTCGCGCCCGGCTGGCACTTCTTCCTCTGGCCCTGGCAGTATTCGGTAACTAAAGAATTTGTGGTGATTGTGCCGCAGGGCGAAATCGGTCTCGTGGTAGCTAACGGCGGCGAGCCCATTCCACCCAGCCACATTCTGGCCCGCGAAATCGACTGCGATAACTACCAGGACGCCCGCGCCTTCCTCACCAAGGGCGGCGAGAAAGGCCGGCAAATCGGCATGCTCACGGCCGGCACCTACCGCATCAACACGGCCCTGTTCACGGTTATCACCCAGCGCAACGCGGCCACCATGGGCATGCGGCCCGAGGAGCTGTTCATCTACCGCGTGGCCCCCGATGCGGTGGGCATCGTCACCACGCTCGATGGTGTGCCCATCACGCCCGGCGAAATCGCGGGTCCCGTTATTCCCAGCCACAACAATTTTCAGGATGCGCAGGCTTTCCTCTCCGCCGGCGGCAGCCGCGGCTTGCAGGAACAAATCCTACTCTCCGGCTCCTGGAACCTGAATCCGTGGTTCGCCCGCGTCGAGCAGGTGCCCATGACCGAGATTCCCATCGGCCACGTCGGGGTCGTCATTTCTTTCGTGGGCAAGCCGGCGGTTGATGTCAGCGGGGCCGATTTCACCCACGGAAATCTCGTGGAAGTGGGCCACAAGGGCATCTGGGCCACGCCGCTCTACCCCGGTCGCCAGCCCCTCAACACGCACATTATGAAGGTGGAGCTGATTCCGACCACTAACATCGTGCTCAACTGGGCCGTGCGCACCGAAGCCCACCACTACGACGACCACCTGAGCAGCATCACCGTGCGCTCGCGCGACGGCTTTTCCTTCAACCTCGACGTGGCCCAGATTATCCACGTCGCCGCGCTCGATGCGCCCCGCGTCATCTCCCGCGTGGGCTCCATGAAAAACCTGGTCGACCACGTGCTGGAGCCCATCGTGGGCAATTACTTCCGCAATTCCAGCCAGGAATTTACCGTGCTCGACTACCTTACCAACCGCGCCGAGCGCCAACGCGAGGCGTCGGCCTTCATCCGCGCCGCGCTGCTCGACTACAACGTGCAGGCCGTCGATACGCTCATCGGCGACATTGTGCCGCCCGCCCAGCTCATGACCACCCAAACCGACCGCAAGCTGGCCGAGGAGCAGCGCAAAACCTACGAAGTGCAGCAGGCCGCCCAAACCCAGCGCCAGGCCCTGGTGCGCGAAACCAGCATTGCCGACATCCAAAACTCCCTCGTGCAAAGCGAGCAAGGCGTAAATATTGCCGAGCTGCAAGCCAATGCCCAAGTGAAGAAAGTACGCGGCGAAGCCGAAGCCGCCAAGCTGCGGGCCGGCGGCGAGGCCGAAAGCACCCGCCTCCGCGCCATTGCCGATTCCGAAGCCACCCGCCTGCGCGGCGTAGGCGAAGCCGAGGCCATCCGCGCCATCGGCAACGCCAAGGCCGAAGCCTACCGCGTCGGCGTGGAAGCCCTGGGCACCCGCGAGTTCACCGGCCTGCAGCTGATGCAGATTATCGGCGACCGGCAGGTGAAAATCGTACCCGAGGTGCAGGCCAACGGCGGCGGCACCGGCGCGGGCGGCGGCCTCGTCGAGGCCCTCATCGGCCTGCTGGCCCAGCAGCAGACGGCGCAATTGGGCAACCCCGCACCGGTGGCGCCGCAGACGCCACCAGCAGCCGCACCATTAACGCCACCAGCGGCCAGCTAAAAAGGAACGGTCATGCTGAGC
>JBBQSQ010000276.1:0-3922 GCA_038213745.1 Cytophagales bacterium | reverse complement strand
AGTCCACGGCCCAATCGGCTGGGAAAGGGGGCGCTGTGGCGGGCCGCACCAGCGCCCGCACCGGAAAGTGGCGCCGCCGCAGCTCCGCTACCAGATGCCGTCCCAAAAAGCCGTTGGCTCCCGTAACGAGAATTGGCAAGGGCATTAGCGGTAATTGAGCATGGCCTTGTAGGTGCGCGCAATGCGGGGCGGCGGCACTTTCAGGAAAAACAACGAGAAGGCTGTGAGATTGGCAAGTTGAACCCGGAACCAGCTGTTGGTTTCGTACTTCCGGGCCGACACCACCACGTCCTGGGGCACAATCAGGAACCGGGCCGCCCGGCGGATGCGGACAATGATTTCGAAGTCTTCCATGATAACGAACTGCTCATTGAACCCCCCGAGCCGCTGAAACAGCGCGCGGGTGACGAACAACGTCTGGTCGCCGCCGCGGCTCATAATGCCGTTGAAGCGCGTGCCGAAGCTGTTGATGCGCAGCAGCGGGTGCGTCGAATCGAACCGAAAGCGGTAGCAGCCCGCTTCGTAGCCCAGCGCCACGGCCCGTTGGATGGTGGCCACGTAGTCGGGGTGAATGCCAACATCGGCGTGCACGAAGTACAGGATGTCGCCGGTGGCCTGGGCCGCCCCGTGGTTCATTTGGGCGGCGCGCCCGGGCTGGGGGGCGGGCAGCACGGTGGCACCGGCCTGGCGGGCGGCTTCGGCCGTGCCGTCGGTACTATTGGCATCCACCACCAGGATTTCGACCGCGTGCGGCGCGGCGTGCTGGCGCAGGTCCTGTACTAGCTGGGCAATGGTGGCCGCTTCGTTATAGGTGGGAATGATAATGCTGAAGGCCATGACTGTAGTACAGGGGGGAGAGAAGAGCGAAATGGACGGATGCGCTGGCTGGCTGGCGCGATAATTGACCTTGCGGGTACCTGCTAGGTAAATGAGCTTGGCAGGCACCCGCTTTTGCGCATGTACGAGAAAGCGCTCGGGTAGCGTTTGCAGCCTGCATAAAACTTGCCGGGCCCCTGCATCCGTATATTTCCACAAATTACGAACCCCCAAAAGCAATGCGCCTCCCATACCTGGCTTTAAGTGCCCTTACAGTAGCGGCCCTTTCGGCCTTTAACAACCCCGAAGCGCACTTGGCCGCCCCCGTTGCGCCCGCCAAGGCCGCGGCCGCCGCCCCTGTGGACCACAGTGCCTACGACAAAATTTTGAAGAAATACGTGAGCGAAAGTGGCCGCGTTAACTACAAAGGCCTCAAGGCCGACCAGCAGCCCCTCAACCAATACCTGGCCCTACTGAGCAAGAACCCGCCCGCCGCCAGCTGGAGCAAAAGCGAGCAAATGGCCTACTGGATTAATGCTTATAATGCCTATACCATTCGGTTGGTGCTGGACCATTACCCGGTTTCGAGCATCAAGGACATTGGCTCGAAAATCAAGATTCCATTCGTGACCACGCCGTGGGCCATCAAATTTTTCAGCATTGGCGGCGAGAAAATGAGCCTCGACAACATTGAGCACGGCACGCTGCGCAAGAAATACAACGACCCGCGCATTCACTTTGCGCTGGTGTGCGCGTCCATTTCGTGCCCGCGCCTGCGCAACGAAGCCTACACGGCCGACAAGCTGGACCGCCAGCTCGACGACCAGGGCCGGGATTTTGTGAACGACCCGGCCAAGAACAAAGTGGGCAAAGACGCGGCCCAGCTCTCTAAGTATTTTGATTGGTACAAGAGCGACTGGAGCGGCAATGGCCAGTCGGTGGCGAAATGGGTGAATAAGTATTCGACCACCAAAATGGACGCCAACGCCAAAGTCAGCTACCTCGACTACAACTGGAACCTGAATGAGCAGTAAGGCTCAACCCTGGGTACAACCCTGCGCATGGCACTGAAACTGCGTTGGTACTGGCTGTCTGCCTTGTGCGGGCTGTCGCTGGCGGCGCAGGGCCAGGCGGCCAAGCCCACCATCGAAACCCGCCGCTACGCCATCGAAGTGGCGGGCCTCCGGGTGGGTACCATGGTAGCTACCCGCCAGCCCCAGGCCGGCACCGCCGAGGCCATATACACGCTCACCAGCGACGTGAAGGTTAATTTCTTGTTTTATCACCTGAAGATTTATTATCAGGTGGTTAACCGCGTGCGCAACGGCCAGCTCCTGCTTTCCACGGTGACGGCGCACACCAACCAGGGCGACTTTGCCTCGCGCGCCGAGTGGAAAGGTGACCACTACGACATCGTGGCCGACCAGTACAAGCATCACTACCGCGCCACCGAAACCCAGCCCATCACCTATACCGTCACGGATATGTTTTTTGGCGAGCCGGCCGGGCAGCATAAGGCATTCGCGGAGTACTTCGGGGATTATTTCACGGTGGCACGCGCCGCAACTGGCCGCTACCGTGCCCAACGCGACGGCCGCGAGGACGAGTACCAGTACACCAACGGCCAGCTGACGACGCTCATCAAGAAGAATCCGCTGAAGAATTTTATCATTCGTTTGCTGCCGTAAAAAGCGGACTTTATAGTTGTCAGTTGCTCGTTGTCAGTTGCCAGGGTTCACATTGCCCTGACAACTGACAACGAGCAACTGACAACTAAAGCCTTATTTCCCCACCACTTTATACAGCATGCCCTTGCTGAGGCGGTCGGAGGTTTTCATGCCGTTGAGGATGGCTAGCTCCTCGTAGCGCTTCGAGGGGATGCCATTGGCCGCCAGTGCCGCCGACAGCGTGGTGGTATTGGTGGCCGTTTTGATGCGAATGTGCTCGGGCTGGCGGCTCAGCTTGCTGGCCTCCGTGAGGTGGGCGTAGCCCTGGGCGGCCTGCTGGAACTGCGGCGCGTAGCTGCTGAACGACGCTGGGGCGGCCAAGCCCACGAAGGCGTAGATGCTCTTACCATCCTGAATGAGCTGGGCCAGCACGTGGGCCCCGGCCGCCTGCTGGCCCGACTGGTCCTGCTGCACCTGGTCGCCTTCAAACACGAGGGCCGGAAAGCCGTTGATAGTCGTCCGCTGAGCATTGGCGGAAGCCAGGCCGATGGACTTGGCCAGCGACTGGCCGGCTTCGTCCAGCGAGCTGCCGGAGGCCCCGAGGAATACCAGCAGCGCCTTGCCATTGGGCTCGGCCATCTGGAACTGCTCGGGCGAGTTCTGCGACTTCCAGCCCGAGGGAATGGGGAAGCGGAATTTGAGGTCGGGATGGTAGAACACGCTGTTTTCCACGAAGCCTTGGCGCGGGTCTTCGCCGTAGTTCAGGCCCTCGATGGCGCGCAGGTACTGGTTGCGGTTCACGGCCAGCGGGCGGTTGCCCACCGACTGCTGGGCCTGGCTGGCCAGGGCCTTCACGCGGGTGTAGCGGTCGGCCGAGTTGGGGTGCGACGACAGGAAGGTGGGGATGCCGCCCGCCCCGCTCTGGGCCTCGGTGCGTTGGAGGGTGATGAAGAAATCGGCCATCTGGGCGGCGTCGTAGCCTATTTTGGTCGAGTATTTCACGCCCAGGCCGTCGGCCTCGTTCTCGTTGTCGCGGCTGTATTTAAGGAACAGGACGCCAATGCCCTGTGACAGCGGCTGGGCCAGGGCGGCCACGTTCTTATTCAGCATCGAGCCCACGCCCAGCAGCACGCTGGCGATGGTGGAGCGGGTTTGCTGCTTCTGTCCGTGCCGGGCCGTAATGTGGCCCAACTCGTGCCCCAGCACCCCGGCAAACTGTGCCTCGTTGTTGAAGTACGCCATGATGCCCCGCGTGAAATACACGTGCCCATCGGGCGTGGCAAAGGCGTTGATGACGGGCGAATCGACGATGGTAAACCCGTAGTCGCCCGGCCGGTCCGACACCTTGTTCATCTGCTGCCCCTTGCTGTCGATAAAGCGCTGGAGCGTGGCGTTTTCAAACAGCCCAAACTGGGCCAGTACCTGCGGGTCGGGCTTAG
>JBBQSQ010000275.1:0-4032 GCA_038213745.1 Cytophagales bacterium | reverse complement strand
TGGGGCGCAGGGTGATGTGGTGGTCGCTGACAAAATCGGCCACCACGGCCAGTAGTAGCTCGTTTTGCAGCTTGAGAACCGGGCGCAGCGTGGCGTGCAGGAAAGCCCCCACGGTGTCGTCGGCATCGGTCGCTTCCGCGTTGATGAGGGGGCGCAGGGCCAATAGGGCGGCATCGGGCCGGGTGGCGGCAGTGGGGGAGGGGAGCATGAAAGCCCAACCGCCGACCGGGCCAATGGTTGCCGCGCCCGGCCTAGCTACACCACACCCAGCTTCACCAGCGCGTCCCAGAGCACCACGCCGGCGGCCACGCCCACGTTCAGCGAGTGTTTGGTGCCGAATTGCGGGATTTCCACGGCCAGGTCGCACAGGGCCAGTACGGCATCTTCCACCCCGAACACCTCATTGCCCAGCACCAGGGCCAGCGGCCGGCCGGTTTCTGGCCGAAACTGCGGCAGGGCCACGCTGCCCGTGGTTTGCTCCACGGCCACCAGTTGGTAGCCGGCGGCTTTGAGGGCGGCCACGGCCGTCACCGTTTCGGGGGCGTATTCCCAGGCCATGGATTCTTCGCTGCCGAGGGCCGTTTTGGTGATTTCGCGGTGCGGTGGGCGCGGAGTAATGCCGCAGAGCCAGATGTTGGACAGCGCAAAGGCATCGGCTGTGCGGAAGATGGCCCCCACGTTGTGCATGCTGCGCACGTTGTCGAGCACCAAAACCACGGGGCTTTTAGGCGTACTTTTGAAGTCGTCAACCGAGGCCCGGTTCAGCTCGGCCATTGTGAGTTTTCGCATCGGGCAAAGGTACCCGTAGGAACGCGCCACGGCGCGTTTGGCGTTTACACGATGCCCCAGCAACCGCTAAAAAAACCAGCGGCGGCCCTGATTATTTCAACGATTGAACGCGCCGTGGCACGTTCCTACCAATTTTTGCTTTGGCTGCACCCAAGAAAGAATTCATTATCAAGTCCGTCGGCCCCGACCACTTCACCGTGCCCATCCCGGCCGTGTCGGAAACCCCGCTGATGAAGCAGTACTACCAGCTCAAACAGGAGCATCCGGGGGCGGTGCTGTTGTTTCGGGTCGGCGATTTTTACGAAACCTTTGGCGAAGACGCCGTCACGGCCAGCCGTATTCTGGGCATCACGCTCACCAAGCGCGGGGCCGGTAGCTCCTCCGAGACGCCGCTGGCGGGCTTTCCCCACCACTCGCTCGACAACTACCTGCCCAAGCTGGTGCGCGCCGGCCAACGCGTGGCCATCTGCGACCAGCTCGAAAACCCCAAGGAAGCCAAAGGGCTGGTCAAGCGCGGCATCACCGAGCTAATCACGCCCGGCGTGAGCATGCACGACAACGTGCTGGAGCGGCGCTCGAATAACTACCTCGCCGCCATTCACTTCGGTAAGGCCGAAGCCGGGATTTCCTTTCTTGATATCAGCACCGGGGAGTTTCTGGCGGCCCAGGGCACGCTCGAATATTTGGGCAAATTGCTCCAAAATTTCAGCCCTGCCGAGGTCCTGTTTTGCAAGAAAAGCCGGGGCGAGTTCGAGCAAAGCTTTGGCCCCGATTACTGCACCTACGCCCTGGACGAGTGGGTTTTTGGCCCCGATTACGCCCACGACACCCTCACTCGCCACTTCCGCACCACCTCGCTGAAAGGCTTTGGCGTGGATAATCTCAAGGAAGGCGTGATTGCGGCCGGCTGCATCCTGCACTACCTCGCCGAAACCAAGCACACCGACATCCAGCACATCGCCAGCCTCGGCCGTTTGGAGGAGGATAAGTACGTCTGGCTCGACCGCTTCACCGTGCGCAACCTGGAACTGGTGCACGCCCAGCACCCCGGCGGCGTGCCCCTCATCGACGTGCTCGACCAGACCCTCACGCCCATGGGCGCACGCCTGCTCCGCAAGTGGATAGTGCTGCCCCTGAAGGAAGTAAGCCAGATTCAGCGCCGCCTTGATACCGTGGCCGCGCTGGTGGCCGACGAAGAATTGCTGGCCGACCTCACCCAGCATCTGCGCCAAATCAATGACTTGGAGCGCCTGATTTCCAAGGTCGCCGTGCGCCGCGTGAACCCGCGCGAGCTCCTCCAGCTGGCCCGCGCTTTGGAATCGGTGGCCCCCATGCGCGAGCGGCTGGCCGCCTCCGGCGTGAAAGCCCTCGTGAAGCTGGCCGACCAGCTCAACCCCTGCGCCAACCTGCGCCAGGAGATATTGGCCAAAATTAAGCCCGATGCGCCCCTGCTCACCAACCAGGGCGGCGTGCTGAACCCGGGTATTGATGCGGAGCTGGATGAGCTGCGCGCCCTGGCGTTTTCGGGCAAGGACTACCTCTTGCAGCTGCAGCAGCGCGAGCAGCGCAACACCGGTATTTCGTCGCTGAGAGTGGCTTACAATAAGGTGTTTGGCTATTATTTAGAAGTGACTAATGCTCACAAGGACAAGGTGCCGGCCGAGTGGATTCGCAAGCAAACCCTGGTGAATGCCGAGCGCTATGTGACCGAGGAGCTGAAGACCTATGAAGAGAAAATCCTCAATGCCGAGGAGCTGCTGTTCGTCATCGAGCAGCGTATTTACAACGACCTGGTGCTGGCCGCGCTCGACTTCGTGCCCCAGATTCAGCAAAACGCCCGCGCCATTGGCGTGATGGACTGCTTGGCCAGCTTTGCGCTCACGGCCCGGCAGCAGCGCTACGTGCAGCCCGTGGTGAACGACGGCACCCTCCTCGATATCCGCGCCGGCCGCCACCCCGTTATCGAGCGCCAGCTGCCGCCCGGCGAAAGCTACATTCCGAACGACATCTGCCTCGACCAGGACGACCAGCAGATTGTGGTCATCACCGGCCCCAACATGGCTGGTAAGTCTGCTCTGCTGCGTCAGACGGCCCTCATCGTGCTGCTGGCCCAAATCGGCTCCTTCGTGCCCGCCGATGCCGCCACGGTGGGCATCATCGATAAGATTTTTACCCGCGTGGGCGCTTCCGATAACCTGAGCAAGGGCGAAAGTACATTCATGGTCGAGATGACCGAAACCGCGTCCATCCTGAACAATCTTTCGGACAGAAGCCTCGTTTTGATGGACGAAATCGGGCGTGGGACCAGCACCTACGACGGCATCAGCATTGCCTGGGCCATTGTGGAGCACCTGCACAACAACCCCAAAGCCAAGGCCAAAACCCTCTTCGCCACCCACTACCACGAGCTCAACCAGTTGGCCGACGACTGCCCCCGCGTCCGCAACTACAACGTGGCCGTGAAGGAGTCCGACGGCCGCATCCTCTTCCTGCGCAAGCTGCAAGCGGGTGGTTCCGAGCACAGCTTCGGCATCCACGTGGCCCGGCTGGCGGGCATGCCCACTTCGGTGGTGCTGCGCGCCAACGAAATCATGCACCACCTCGAAGTGGAGCGCGCCAGCACCGGGGCCGAAGACAACGTGCCCACCGAATTCGACGACGTGCTGGCGGGCATCGAGCCCAGTGGCAGCACCAGCCGCGCTGGCATTGCCGTGCCGCCGCCCCACGAGCCGGCCCAGCCCAAGCCCCGCGCCACCACGGCCGTGGCCACCGCCCCGCGCGCCCAACTTAGCATCTTCGAGCCCTCGGACCCGGCTTTGGAGCGCATCCGCGAGCTGCTCCAGCACCTCGATGTGAACACGCTCACGCCCATCGAAGCCCTGATGAAACTGAATGAGTTGAAGCTGACTTTGGGGAAAGTGTAAAATTTTCGGCCTGAAAATGAAGCGGAAAGGCCTCAGGTACGAAAATTTCCGCCCCTACTACTTGCGTCTCCAAAAAAGGCCCTTACCTTTGTCGAACCATTCAGCGCTACGGAATTAAAAAACGATAGCAATGAACCTCCTGCGAGAGTAGCTCAGTTGGTAGAGCGCGACCTTGCCAAGGTCGAGGTCGCGAGTTCGAACCTCGTCTCCCGCTCCAAAATCAAAAAAAACGCTGTCTTCGGGCAGCGTTTTTTGTTTAATCCGTTTTTAATGGCTGCTACTCGCAAATGTCTGAGTACCGACGAGGAATTCCGGCGGG
>JBBQSQ010000274.1:0-4093 GCA_038213745.1 Cytophagales bacterium | reverse complement strand
CACCGAGCGCCTGCTCTGGGGGCAGGGCGACGGCCGCAGCCTGCACGCCGTGGACACCGCCGCCGGCCGGCTGGGCGGCCTCATCTGCTGGGAGCACTGGATGCCGCCGGCCCGCCAGCGCCTGCACGAGTCGGGCGAGGACATCCACGTGGCGGCCTGGCCCCAGCTCAAGGAAATGAACCTGGTGGCCAGCCGCCACTATGCCTTCGAGGGCCGCTGCTTCGTGGTGGCCGCCGGGGCCACTATGCGGGTGCGCGACCTACCCGCCGAGCTGGAGCCCACGCCCGACCTGGCGGCTAACCCAGATGCCTTCGTGCTGCGCGGCGGCAGCGTCATCATCGGCCCCGATGGCAGCATCCTGGCCGGCCCGGTGTACGACGAGGAGTTGATTATCACCGCCGAAATCGACCTGGCCCGCCTGCCCGAGGAGCGCATGACGCTGGACGTGGCCGGCCACTACGCCCGCCCCGACGTGTTTGGGCCGGCCGCCGGCGGACCTGCCGGCAGGTAGTTCCGATGGGCGTTGCGGCCGGCGATTACTGGTCCAATAAATGCCGCTTCAGCCCTTCCGGCAGGTGCGGCAGGGCGGCTGGCCGACGTTGACGGAAGTAAGCTGCACATCGAATGAAGGAGGACGAATGGGAAACCAAGGAAAACGGTTGGCGGCTCAGCAAAACCGCCGCTCGTTCCTGTGGGTGAGGCGGGCTCCGGCCGGTTAGGCACGAAGTCACCGGAGCGAGCGTAGTGCGTGGGGTTGGTGCGCACAGCTGAGCTGAACAGGAGATACCCCACCCCCCGATTACCCCTCGGCGCTTGAGGACGGCATTCCATTCACGAAGGCGGGCACCGGCGCGGTCAGGTAGCGGCTGGCCCAGCTGGCAATGAGCTGGCCCACGTACTCGGCATCGGCCTTGCGGCTGAGCAGGTGGTCGGCCCCGTCGAGGGTGATGAAGCTTTTGGGGTGCTGGGCCTGGGCGTAGAGCCGGGCGGCCTGGTCGATGTTCACCACGGCATCCTGGGGGCTGTGCAGAATGAGCAGGGCCCGGCCGGCCCCCGGGTTGGTGGCCTGCGCGCTGGCCGCGTGGGCATCGTCCACAAATTGCTGTTTTACTTGAAAAGGCCGCCCACCCACGTTAACCGTGGCGCTGCCCGCGGCCTGAATCTCGGCCAGCTGCGCCGTGAAGTGGTGGGTGATGTGGCCCGGCGAGGCCGGCGAGCCCAGCGTGACCACCGCCCGCACCGCCGGCAGCAGCTGGCTGGCCCGCACCACCGCCGTACCGCCCCAGGAGTGGCCAATCAGCAGTTGCGGCGCGGTGTAGTGCGCGGCCAGGTAGTCGGCCGCCGCCACCAGGTCGGCCACCATCGACGAGAAATTGGTGTCGGCGAAGTCGCCCTTGCTGTGCCCCAGGCCCGTGAAGTCGAACCGCAGCACGGCAACCCCTTGCTGCTGCAAAGCCCGGCTGATGTGCACCGGGGCGTTGTATTCCTTGGTGCAGGTGAAGCAGTGCGCGAAAATGGCGTAGGCCCGCACCGGGACGCCCTCGGCGGGCAAGTCGAGGCGACCAGCCAGGGGCTCGCCGCGATGGTTCTGAAAAGCAACGCTGACCGATGGCATGGCAATGGGCTAAAACGTGAGGCGAGCAGCCGGCCTACCAGCGCCAGCGTGGGTGGGCAGACGCCCCCGATTCGCAGTCCTTGCACCCGTCCGGGCAAATTATTCATTGCGGGGACGGCCCCGGCGGCCAGCGCCGAATATTTCGGGTGATTTACCGTTTGATTACGGTTTACCAACCCGCATTTTTAGGGACTACCTCGCCAATACCTTTGTGTTAGAAATAACAATAAGCCCCGCGGAGCCTTGGTGGGAGCCGCGGGCACTACTATCCAATCCGCTAGTAAAATCTATTTCGAGTGTCTTATTTATTAAACGAAAAACAGCCCCAATCTGCAAATTGGGGCTGTTTTTCGTTTAAAACCATCCGGCCTACCTGGCTTTGCGGACATGATGCGAGCCGCTCGCCGCGTTGCCGGTGCCGTGGAGCCGGCCGTAGCAACGGCACTGAGCCACCTGCTTGAATTGCTCCGCGGCGCGTTTGGCCTGCTTGCGTTGCTGCTTCACCAGCTTTTAGTACCTGTTCGGGTAGGCACCTAGTGCCCGGCGTGCCAGTCGTAGCCCAGTTTGGCCCAGTAGTCGTCGGGGCGGGCGTCGGTGAAGGCGATGGTGCCGATGCGCTTGATGTGCTTCACGCCGTATTTGAGGGGCGACACCAGCCGCAGGGGCGCGCCGTGCTCCAGGCTCAGCGGCTCGCCGTTCATCTCGTAGCAGAGCAGGGTTTGGGGGTGCAGGGCGCTTTCGATTTCCAGGCCCACGAAGTACTGCTCATCGGGCGTTTGCATGCCCACGTAACGGGCCACGCCCTCGGGGTGGTTGATGTCGGCAATGGGCTGGCCGGACGCGGTGGCCAGCGGGTACTTCGCCAGAAAATCGGACAGGCGCACGCCGGCCCAGTGCACGATGGTGCTCCAGCCCTCGATGCACTTGAACTCGGTGGTTTGCTCGGTGCGCGGCAGGGCCTTGATTTGGGCGATGGTGAACGCCTGCGTGCGGGCCGGCGCGCCGGCCGGGGCATAGCCCAGTACCCGCAGCCGCCAAGCCATGGGGTCGAACCCGTCGCCCAGGCCCACGTCGCCATTGAAGCGGATTTTCTCGGCGCGGCTCCGAGCGAATTCCGGGGCCAGGCGGGTGTTTTTGTAGTAGTCGTGGGTGAGGTCGGCGTTGAATTCGAGCACTTTGCGCAGCGGACCGGGGATGCCGTCCACGGCCGGTTGCGAATCGAGCCAGCGCCAGCCGAAGAGGCCGGCCGCCCCCAGCACCCCCGTGATGAGAAAGGAACGGCGCGAACGGCTGGCCGCGGCCTTCAGCGCGGCGGCTTCGGCGGCCGGGTCCAGGGTCGGCGGGGCTTGGGTATGGTTGGTCATGGGAGTTGCGTGGGGAAAGGCGTGGGCTGGAACTGGGACGGAGTTAAAAGTTAAAACTTTTGTAGCCTATGTTTTAACTTTTAACTCTCAACTTTTAACTGCTAAAGCGCTCTAGGACTGGGGCGTGGGGGCCAGCGCGGCATCGGCGGCGGGCAGGGCCGTGGGGCCGGCCGTGATTTCGTGCGTGGCCGGGTTCACTTCTTCAATTTCATACCCGGCCACCATGGCCCGGAAATTATTCCAGCCGGCCCGCACCACCTGGGAAATATGCACCAGGAAAAACAGCACGTAGCCGATAGTGAGGGCAAAATGCAGGATGCGGGCAAACGCGTAGCCCCCTAGCAGCGTGGTCAGCCAGCCGAACTGCGTGGGCTTGTAAATGGCCAGCCCCGTGAGCACCGAGCCCAGGCCCATGAGCACCACACTGGTGTAGGCAATCTGCTGCGCCCCGTTGAACTTGCGCACCGGCGGGTGCACCTTGCTGATGCCCAAATCGTAGAGTACAACCTCAATGGCCTCTTTAAACGAGTGCCGGGTGGGCAGCAGGTAGCGCCATTCGCCCGAGAAAATGGTGTAGCTCACGTACAGCAGGCCGTTGAGGAAGAACACCCACATCAGCACGAAGTGCCAGCTCATGCCCTGCGCCAGCTGGTGGCTCAGGTTGAAGGCTTTGTAGAACGAGTCGGGGAAGAACTTGAGCAGCGTGGTGCTGCCCCAGCCGAGGCGGTACACGTCGTTGGCCCAGTAAATCCAGAGCCCGCTCCAAATCATGAGGCTGAGCACGGGGAAGTTAACCCAGTGAAACCAGCGAATGGCCAGCGGATGCTTTTCGACGACGACTTTCATAAGCCCGGTGCGGTAAAATGTTCAGTACAATTTATGCAAATAAATGCGTGCTTCTATGCAACAACAACTGCCTTAAGCTCGGAAACCAATTTCTTAATACCGCACCGCAATGCCCAGCGTAAACTGGTTGCCGGGCGACACGTTGTAGCGGCCCAGCCCGGTATTCCAGTTGCTGGTGGCCCGCAGCGTGGGCGAAAGCGTGTAGCCCACCCCCACCCCGGCCTGCGAAAACGACGTGCGGTCGGCGGCGCTGGTTTCGGGGGTGAGG
>JBBQSQ010000273.1:0-4106 GCA_038213745.1 Cytophagales bacterium | reverse complement strand
TGGCCGACCACGACGTGACCACCGAAATAGCGCCCACCGAGCGCGCCGCCCGCTTCCGCTTCACCTTCCCCAAAACCGACAGCGCCTACGTGGTGATTGACGCCCTCGACCGGGGCTCCTTCGTGCGGGTGCTGCCCCAGCTGCGGCGCGTCGTCGGCTACACCACCCGCAACAGCGGCGGCGTGCCGCAGAACTTCAAAAACTACTTCGTCCTGGAGTTCGACCACGAGTTTACCAGCACCGCACTATATCAGGATAAAGCCCTGGCGGCCGGCGTGCTGGAGGTGACGGCCCAGCACGCCGGGGCCGTGGTGGGCTTTCGCACCCGCAAGGGCGAGCGGGTGAATGCGCGGGTGGCCTCGTCGTTCATCAGCCCCGAGCAGGCCGAGCTGAACCTGCGGGAAATTGGCGAGCAGGACTTCGACGCCGTGCGCCGGCAGGGCCGCGCCGCCTGGAACAAGGCCCTGGGCCGTATCGACATCGAGGGCGGCACCGAGGCCCAGCGGCGCACGTTTTATTCGTGCCTGTACCGCGCGCTGCTGTTTCCGCGCAAGCTCTACGAGCGCGATGCCGGCGGCAACATCATGCACTACAGCCCATTCAACGGGCAGGTGCTGCCGGGATATATGTACACCGATACCGGCTTCTGGGACACGTTTCGGGCGCTGTTTCCCTTCCTGAACCTGCTGTACCCGGACGTGAACACCGAGATTCAGCAGGGCCTGGCCAACGACTACCGGGAAAGCGGCTGGCTGCCCGAATGGGCCAGCCCCGGCCTGCGCAACGTGATGGTGGGCAACAACTCGGCCTCGGTGGTGGCCGATGCCTACCTCAAGGGCATCCGGGGGCAGGACATGGCCGTGCTCTACGAGGCCCTGACGCACGGGGCCAACAACGCCGGGCCGCTGCAAGCCGTGGGCCGCGCCGGCGTGGAATACTACAACAAGCTCGGCTACGTGCCCTACGACGTGAAAATCAACGAAAACGCGGCGCGCACCCTGGAGTATTCCTACGACGACTTCACCATCTACCAACTAGCCAAAGCCCTAAAGCGGCCCAAAAAGGAAATTGCCCTCTACGCCCGGCGCAGCCAAAACTACCGCAAGCTGTTCGACCGGCAAACGGGCCTGATGCGCGGCCGCAACCAGGACGGCACTTTCCAGACCCCGTTCAACCCCTTCAAATGGGGCGATGCCTTCACCGAGGGCAACAGTTGGCACTACACCTGGTCGGTGTTTCACGACGTGCAGGGGCTCGTTGATTTGATGGGCGGGCGGCCGAAATTCGTGGCCACGCTCGACACCGTGTTTACCCTGCCGCCCGTGTTCGATGCGTCGTACTACGGCGAGGTCATTCACGAAATTCGGGAGATGCAGATTGCCAACATGGGCAACTATGCCCACGGCAACCAGCCCATTCAGCACATGGTGTACCTCTACAACTACGCCGGCCAGCCTTGGAAAGCGCAATACTGGGTGCGCGAGGTGCTCAACCGCCTCTACCAGCCCACCGCCGACGGCTACTGCGGCGACGAAGACAACGGCCAGACTTCGGCTTGGTACGTGTTTTCGGCCCTGGGCTTCTACCCCGTGTGCCCCGGCACCGACCAGTACGTGCTGGGGGCCCCGCTCTTCCCCAAAGCCACACTGCACCTGCCCTCGGGCAAAAACATTGTGCTGAATGCGCCCAACAACTCCGCCCAAAACCGCTACGTGAACCAGCTGACCATCAACGGCCAGCCCTACGACAAG
This sequence comes from Cytophagales bacterium, assembly GCA_038213745.1. Taxonomy (GTDB): domain Bacteria; phylum Bacteroidota; class Bacteroidia; order Cytophagales; family Hymenobacteraceae; genus Hymenobacter. The sequence continues at coordinate 2,355 of JBBQSQ010000273.1, read as the reverse complement.
AACTGGCTCAGCCACACCGACTTGATGCAGGGAGCCACGCTGGATTTCGACATGAGCCCCACGCCGAACAAGAGCCGCGGCACGCAGCCGGCCGCCGCGCCTTATTCTTTCTCGAAGGCAAAGTGAGGCCCTCTCATTGCGAGCGCAGCGAAGCAATCCGTCCTGTTCTCAGTGACAAGCCCGGTGACGTGACAAATTTCAATAAAAAGCCCCGGAACTTTGCAGTGCCGGGGCTTTTCACATCTCAAAGTGTGTGATTCTTAAAGGACGGATTGCCGCGCTACGCTCGCAATGACAACGCGCTAAACCTTACTGGTATTGAATGTAGAGCGGCGAGGGCGTGAGGGCGATAACCTCGGCGGGCGTCATGATGTGGTGGGGCTTGGGGCGGGCGTCGTACTCATAGAACAGTTTGAAGCCGGTGTACTGCACTGGCTCGGCCTTGATGTAGGCATCGTAGGAGTCCTTTTTCAGGGTCGGGTCGCCGTGGCCGTCCATATGCATTACCACCTGCACGCGGGGGTCGAGCTTGATATTTTTGTAGTTGCTCAGCATCTTCCGGGTGAAGCGGTGCACCGTGAGCACCTTGGGCGGCAAGTGGTTTTCGCTCACGATGCGGGCCAGGAAGTTGATGGTGAAATTCACGTCCTTGGCATCGAGGGTGCCGATGCGCTGGTTGGGGCGCACGCCGGGCATGGTGGCCAGCGAAAACTCGGGGTCGATGCCCAGGTGCACGATGGGGTCTTTGAGGTACTGCTCCAGCTTGGGCAACTCGGCCTGCAGGGTGCTGTGGCCGGGCTGCACGTCCAGAAACAGGAGGCAATTGTGCTCCTTGGCCCACTGGCGCACTTCCTCGATGGTGGCTTTGGAGTTCATCAGGCGCCACTTGCCGTCCTTGCCGGCCGTGCCCTGGGCCGTGATGGTGACGTTGTGCAGGGCGGCCTGCACCGGAATGCTGGGGTCGGCGGCCTGCCACTCCTTGAGCACGCCGGCAAACTTGCGGAACATCTGGTCCTTGGGCTCGCGGCCCAGAATGCCCATGCCCTTCGAGCGGATGTTGCCATAGAATGCCACGATGCGGTGGCCCGGCAGAATGGCCCCCGGCAGCTGCCCGTTTTTCTTAGCAATGCTGTCGGCCTTCAGCGAATCGCGCCGCATGGCCATTGCCTGAATTTTGATGGTGTCGACGGGTGCAGGCTTCGCGGCCGTGTCGCCATCAGCGGCGGCGGTGCCAGGGGCTCCTTTTTCGCCCTCGGTGGGGCGGGTGGAGCAAGCGGGCAGGCCCGTCAGGGCCAAAGCGGCAATGGCAGTGGCGTAAATAAGTTTCGAAAACACTGATGCGGGAGGGTTTGATTGAGGGCGAGGGATTTGACAAAGGTAAGCGCCCGGCCGCAAGGCTTCTTGCACCCTCGCCCCCGGCTCCGCGACCCGGAAACGGCGGCGAGGGTCAGGCTGTAGCCGTTTTTGCAATTGCTTTCCCCATTATCCAACGAATAAGACAGCGTCTTAAATATAATTTAACCGATAAAATAGTTCAGAAAAGCTATTTTAGAAACTTGAACATTAACGTTTCATAGTTATTTTATAAAACCGCAGTGGCAGCACATCGTTTAATATTTGCTATTCAAAGGTTAAACAAACCGTTTCATCGAATATAATATTTCCCAGCTATTAAAGTCCCCGAAATTTGGGGTTCATCTGTATCAAACCGTTGTTTGTCTTGAGCTTTCCTCTGCGTTTTATGTTGCTGGCCGTCGGCCTGGGGTTGGTGGGCTCGGCGTGGGCGGTGCGGCTGCCGCGGATGCGGCGGCCAGCGGCCTTGGCGGCGCAGCAGCAGCTGGGCGAGCTGCTTTTTTTTGAGCCGGGGCTGTCGGTGAACGGCAAGCGCAGCTGCGCCTCGTGCCACCGCCCCGAAAAGGCGTTCACCGACCACCGGGGCACCTCACGGGCCTTGCGCTTTGCCAGCAACCTCCGCCGCAACTCGCCCACGCTGCTCAACGCAGCCGACCAAACCAGCTTTTTCCACGACGGCCGCGCCGGCAGCTTAGCTGCCGTGGTGGAAGCCGTGCTCACCAACCCCGACGAGTTTGGCAGCAGCTACGCTTTGGTGGCCGAGCGCCTGAGCGGCAGCGCCGAATACCGGCGGCGGTTCCGGCGCGCGTTTGGGGCCCCCGTCGGCGCGGCCACCATCAACGCTGCGCTGGCGGCCTACCTGGGCACCCTCATAGCCACCCGCAGCGCCTACGACCAGGCCCTGGCCGGCGGCCCCGCCCTGCCGGCCGACGCGGCGGCGGGGGCCGCACTGTTTGCCGGGGCCGGCAATTGCGCCCGCTGCCACGGCGGCCCGCAGTTCCG
>JBBQSQ010000272.1:0-4108 GCA_038213745.1 Cytophagales bacterium | reverse complement strand
GTGCCAACATCGACGGCGAGCCCAACCGCGACTCCGATAAGTTCGACGACCGGTACCTCCAGCACACCGCGGGCCTGACTTTTGCCTTCGGCAAGCCCAAGGACACCGACGGCGACGGCGTGCCCGACCGCAAGGACAAGTGCCCCAACACGCCCGCCGGCGTGGCCGTGGACCCCACCGGCTGCCCCCTCGACGGCGACGCCGACGGCGTGCCCGACTACCAAGACAAGTGCCCCACCGAAAAAGGCCTGGCCACCCTCGAAGGCTGCCCCGACCGTGACGGCGACGGCGTGCGCGACGGCGACGACGCCTGCCCCGACACCCCCGGCAAGCCCGAGCTCAAAGGCTGCCCCGACGCCGACAACGACGGCGTAACTGATAAGGACGACAAGTGCCCCGACACCCCCGCCGGCACGCAGGTAGACGCCACCGGCTGCCCCGTGGTGCTGGACCAGGACAAGGACGGCGTCCTCGACAACGTGGATAAGTGCCCCGATACCCCCGCCGGTGCCCGCGTCGACTCGGTGGGCTGCCCCCTGGCCATCGACCCCGGCACGCTGAAGCTGCAAGTGCCCATCCGGTTCCGCACCAACAGCACCATCATCGAGCGCAGCTCGTACCCCACGGCTAATCGGATTGCGCAGGCCATGAAAACGCACCCGGAGTACCAGCTCCGCATCATCGGCCACGCGGATAGCCGCGGCACCGACGAGTTCAACCAGGCCCTCTCCGAGCGCCGCGCCGAAGCCGTGAAAACCTACTTCACCAAGAAGGGCGTTGATGGCAGCCGCATCATCACCGAAGGCCGGGGCGAGAGCGAGCCAGCTGCACCGAACACGTCACCGTCCGGTATGGCGCGCAACCGCCGGGTCGAGTTCAAGTTTGAATACACCCCTGCGCCCACGCCAATCCCATAATTGCCACGCAGGGAACAGGAAAAAAGCGCCTCACCAGTTGGTGGGGCGCTTTTTTTGTGGCCTGGGGCTATCGCTCGGTTGGGTTACTTAAGGTTCTGCGGCGGCTATCGGTATCCGCCGCTCCAGTAGCTTGTCCACTACCACGGCCAGCAGCACCCCGGCAATTGGGGCCACTACGTACACCCAGGCCGCTTCCAGGTGCCCGCTCACCAAGGCCGGGCCAGGAAACGCGCCTAGTTCACGGATGCGCCGCAGCGCGAGCCGGCTACCGGCACCTCCAACCCCCACCACCGCGCCGATGGTGAGCCCCCGCAACAGCCCTCGCGCATGAAAACCGGAGATGACGCGCAAAATCACCAGACATTAGCCAGTAGTCGGGGCGTGGCTCACCGCCGAGGCTAATCTTCCACCGGTGTAACGGCAGCGGGGGCCAGAAACGCCCGAATTTCGTCCACTGTGGCGCGGGCGGAGCGGCCCACGCCAATCAGCGTCGCGGAGGCGAAGCCCGTCCAGCTGCCGTAGCCCACCAGCCACAGGCCCGATAAGGCCGTGGCGCGGGTGCCGGCCGTGGCCACCCGCCCATCGGGCTGCACCACGCCCAGGGCCGCCAGAAACGAGAGGGCCGGCCGGAAGCCCGTGCACCAGATAACCGCGTCCACGGCTTCTTCCCGCCCATCGGCCCAGACCACGCCCGTTCGGGTGAACCGCGCAAAGGGCCGCACGCTGCCCAGCGCGCCCCGGCCGCGGGCTTCTTTCACGGAGTCCACCATCACCACGTCGCCGAGGGTGGGCGGCGGGGCCGGCGCTTCGCCGGCCTGCGCGTGGAAGCGCTGGGTGGCTTGGGCGAAGAGCACCCGGCCGTCCACGTCATCGGGCAGAAAACGGGGCGCGGTTTCCGTAACCCAGGTCGTTTTCGCCACCCGCGAGACTTCCGCCAGCAGCTGCGCGCCGGAGTTGCCGCCGCCCACCACCAGCACGCGCTGCCCGGCGAAGGGTGCCGCCGCCTGGTAGTGGGCCGAGTGCAGCTGCACCCCGCCAAAATTTGCCTGGCCGGGGTACGCCGGCACGAAGGGGTTGCGCCAGCTACCCGTCGCGCACACCACCGCCCGGGCCCGCCACGTTCCGGCATCAGTTTCCACGGCGAAGCCCTCCCCCGACCGGTGCACGGCGGCCACGCGCACGGGCCGCCGCACCGGCAGGGCGTACCGCTGCTCGTACTGCGTGAGGTAGTCGATGACCGCCGCGCGGGCGGGAAAGCCGTTATCCGCCGGGCGCGGCATGAGCCAGCCCGGCAGCGAGCTGGCATCGGCCGGGGAAAACAGCCGGAGCGAGGCCCAGCCGTGGGGCCAGGCCCCGCCCGGGACCGGTTGGTCGTCCAGCAGCTCGAAGGCCAGGCCCGCCCGCCGCAGGTAGTAGCCCACGGCCAGCCCGCTTTGGCCGGCCCCGATGACGAGGACGTCGGTGGTGAAGTCGGTTGGCACGAGAAGGGCGGCGGGGCGCACGGGCGTTACGTGGTTTGAAACTGGGCCCGCACGAAGTCATGGGCGTAGGCTTTTACCTGGTCGCGCACGCGGCGGAACTGGTGCATGATTTCGTCCTCGCTGCCCGTGGCCTTGGCCGGGTCGGGGAAGTTGTGGTGCCGTTTTTTCGCCGTCGAGGGAAATACCGGGCACACCTCGTTGGCGTGGTCGCATACGGTGATGACGTAGTCGAACGGCACGGCCGCGTACTCCTCGACGTGGTTGCTGGTGTGGTGCGAGATGTCTACGCCGTCCTCGGCCATCACGCGCACGGCGCGGGGGTTGAGGCCGTGCACTTCGACCCCGGCGCTGTACACGGCGGCCCGCTCGCCCAGGGCTTGGGCGAGGTAGCCGTGCAGCAGCTGGCTGCGGCAGGAATTGCCGGTGCAAAGCACCAGCACGTTTTTCTTGTCTGACATGGGAAGGATAAAACCAAAGGAAGTTACGCGGCCGGAGCCGCCGTTTTGCCGCCGTACCAGCGGCGGCGGAACCAGAAGGCCAGGTTGACCAGTGCAATCAGGGCCGGCACCTCAATCAGCGGGCCGATGACGCCGGCGAAGGCCTGGCCCGAATTCAGGCCAAATACCCCGATGGCCACGGCAATGGCCAACTCGAAATTATTGCCCGTGGCCGTGAAGGAGATGCTGGCATTCTCCGCGTAAGTGGCTCCCAGGTACTTGCCGGCGGCAAAGCTGAGCACGAACATGATGCCGAAATACAGGGCCAGCGGCAGGGCAATACGCAGCACATCGAGCGGCACCTGCACAATGGTTTCGCCTTTCAGACTGAACATAACCACGATGGTGAGCAACAGCGCCACCAGTGTAATGGGACTAATGGCGGGGATAAAGACCGTCTCGTACCATTCATTGCCTTTCAACCGGCGCAGCAGCAGACGCGAGAGAAAGCCCGCCGCAAACGGAATGCCCAGGTACACGAGCACGCTTTGGGCAATGTCCCAGATGCCAATGTTCACGGCGTAGCCCTTCAGGCCAAAGTAGGGGGGCAGCACGGTGATGAAGAGCCAGGCCAGCACCGAGTAAAACAGCACCTGAAAGATGGAGTTGAGCGCCACCAGGCCGGCCGCGTACTCGCGGCTGCCATCGGCCAAATCGTTCCAGACCAGCACCATGGCAATGCAGCGGGCAATGCCGATGAGAATCAGCCCCATCATGTATTCGGGCTTGTCCGGCAGCAGCCAGATGGCCAGGAAAAACATGAGCAGCGGGCCCACAATCCAGTTTAGAAACAGCGAAAGGCCGATGATGCGCGTGTTCTTGAAGACTGTCGGCAGTTGCTCGTACTTCACCTTGGCCAGCGGCGGGTACATCATCAGGATGAGGCCGATGGCCAGCGGCACGTTCACCGTGCCCACCGTGAAGTAGTTGATGGCCCCGTTGATGCCGGGCACGAAGTAGCCCAGGCCCACGCCCAGGGCCATGGCCAGAAATATCCAGAGCGTGAGGCCCCGGTCCAGGCCGGAGAGTTTCTTTTCGGCCAGGGCGGCGGGGGCCGGGGCCGCGAGGGAAGCGGCGGAGTTAGGCGTTGACATGCGGGATGGTTGGTTCAGAAATGGATTCGGGAGAAGCAGCGGCCGGCCGGGGCGCGGGTACGCCCACCACGGCGCTGCGCCGCTCCAGCAGCAGCGTGTCGCGCCAGAGGCCATGCTGC
>JBBQSQ010000271.1:0-4117 GCA_038213745.1 Cytophagales bacterium | reverse complement strand
CGGGTTCAGTTCCGCCAGCCGGGCCAGCAGCGCGGCGCAGCTTTTCACGCCCCGGCTGCCCACCACCGCTACCACCTTTTTCTCATTTTCCATACTCTAAAGTTACGTAGAAATAATTTGTAAAACAAGGGCGTTATTTACAAACTATTGCTTGTATTTAGTAGCCATAGTTTGTATCTTTGAGTATCAAGTCGGGAGAGGCCCGACTGCCCGCCCTACCCGGAGGCCTACGGCGCGGGGCACCCACGGCTAACACGTACAGCCATGCAACCCAATCAACTTTTGCAGCTCGCTGCTGCCGCCTGGAAAGGCCCCGCCCTTTGTTCATTTTCGGGCATCTATGTTTCGCAGTCCGCCGCTATCTATGGCAAGGGAGGCACCACCTGGCACGTCATGCTCAGCCTGGCCAGCCGGCCAGAGTGCCAGCCCGCCGGTGGGTTTGCCGGCTCTGCTTCTTGTCCCTTTCAGGCGTTGCGCCTGGCGTTTAGGGCCCTGCGGGCTTTTGCCCCCGGCTACGCCTTTGTAGCCCTGTGGGAGGTGTTGAAGGCCGAGGATGAATACGCCGGTTGCCCGGTTGCCCTGGCTCGTGGTTAGTGTCGCCGCTCCCATCGTTCAGGTGGGGGCGGCCTTGCCGCCCACCGCCGCCGCATTGATGGTTGCCGCCGCCGCGCTGGCCGCCGCCCGTGTAGCCTGGTTGGCTGCTCCCTTCGAGGAGTGCAGCACTGCCGGTCCCTGGTGGCAGGCGCTGGAATCCGCCCGCGCCCTTCACCTCACCGCCTGGTTCGCGCACCGCGCCGCCACCCGTCCGGCACCCGCGCCGCGTCCGTCGCTGGCCGGTACCACTCCGCTTGGCTTGCTGTTGCAGGCCGCCCGCCGCACCTAATTCTTTCACCAGGGGCCGCCTTTGGGCGGCCCCATTAAAGAGCCTCACTTATGCCAAAAACCGCCGTTACCTACCAGCCCCAATTACTCGACCCACACAGCGCCGCGCCCCAGCCGGTTAGCCCCCGCAATGGCAAGAGCTTCAAGCTGGCCGAGTTGTACGAACTGCTCGAATGTCACCTGGTCGATGTCGTGCGTCTCACGCCCGAACTGATTCTCATCATCGACGATGAGGGCAAATTCCGCAACCCGGCCTACCTCAATTTGCTGGCCACCTATCTGTGGCACCAGCACGTGCCCGCCGCCCGCGGCGTGGATTCTATTGTTGGCCGCGTCATTCTGTGCCACGACAAGCAGTTCAAATAAATCAATACGGCGCAGGGGCCGGCCGCCAACAGGCCCCGCTTTTTTCAATTCCAACCAGTTACCAGTATGTCAACCGCCACCAAAGCCCCCAAAACCACCACCGCAGCCACCACCCCGGCCGTTGCTCCCGCTCCCGTTATGTCCGTTGTGGCCACCGCGCCGCGCCCGGCCTATTTACTTGACAAGGTTGACGAGGCTACCGGCGAAGTCGCCCAGGTACCCGCGTTCCGCTATCTGCCCGGCCACCCGCGCCAGGTACGCTTCGATGCCAAAGCCGGCCATTTCAACATAAACGGCACCGTGCCGCTTGGGGCATCCATCTCTTTCGTGCCGCTGGCCTGGCGCGTGTTTCAGGACGACATTCTGAACATGGGCCGCAAGCTGTGGGCCGAGCTGTTTTTTGCCGATGAAAAGGGCGCGGTCTGCGCCGTGTTGTTCCACGGCTACTCCGTCGAAAACCTTTACCGGCTCATTGAGCCGCTGTTTTACGACGACCTCACCCTGGCCGACGTGGTAGTGAAAGTGCAGGCGGTGAAGAAGGAAACCACGAAGGACGGCAAGAAAGCCACGGAGTATATCGCGGAGTTCAGCTATACCGCCGCCGACGCGGCCGAGGTAGCCGCCCGCCGCGACTTTGCCCGTGATTTCCCCATCTGGCGGGCCGAAACCCACACCGGCAAAGCCGATATGCGCATTGTCCACGGCTACACCGTGCCGGCGGCTGAGGAGGCCCCCGACGAAACAGAGCCCGAAATGTTAGCTGCTGCCTGAGCCACCCCCCGGCGCTTACCACACGTGTCCCTCGCCCGCCCTGGGCGGGGGCATTACGCCTCCGCCACCATGCTCATTCCTGACCCGCCGCAGCTGCTCGTAGAGCTGCCCGCCCGAAACAACGCCGAGGCCTCGCGCCTGCGCCGCCTCGCCAAGCTGCTCACGCTGGCCGGCGCGCTGCCCGACGTGCGCGACCTGGCCCCAGCCGTGCGTCGCCTCTTTCCTGAACCCATTTACCAGGTAGGTTGCGGAAGCTCCCACATCTGGCTTCACCACGCCGGCAGTGCCCACCGCTTGGCCATTATCCGCTAACTGGCCAAAGCCGCCCTTTCAACTTTCATGCTTTCACCATTGACTTGTCTATGTTCCATAACCTCACCCGCCGCCCCGAATTGAGCCATGCTCAGCACCGCGCTCTGCATCAAGTTTCCAATACAGACCTCTCCAACCTTAAAGCCGAGCTGATGGGCCAGCTACGCCGGCCCAATCCCGACGCGCTGGCCTACGGCTCCGCCTTCCACGCTGCCACCCTGGAGCCAGCCACCTACGCCCGCACCACCGACCGCATTCCGTGGGCCCAGCTCGAAGCCTTGGCCCGCCATGTGCGCCGCCACCGCTACTGCCGCGACCTGCTCTACCGGGGCACCCCGGAGTTGACCCACACCGCCACGCACACGGCCACCGGGGTAGAGGTAAAGGTGCGCCCCGACCTGCTCGTGATTAGCCCCGCCGGCCGTACCCGCACCGTCATCGACTTCAAAACCACCAGCTGCCAAGACCTCCCGCACTTCCTGGCCAGCGCCGAGCAGTACGACTACGACCGTCAGGCCGCTCTTTACCTCGACGTACTGCAGGCCACTCGCTTCCTCATCATCGGTGTGCAGAAACGTAACCCGCATCAGATTTGGGTGTTCGACGCCACCGCCGCCCCCGGCTTTATCGAGTGGGGCCGCCGCAAGTACGCCACGCTGCTACGGCGCCATGCCGCCCACCAAGTAGCGCCACGGCCACTGGTGCAGCAATACGCCATGGCTGCCTGATACCGAAACGCCCCGCTGGCATTACCGGCGGGGCGTTCTTGGCCGGGGCGCGCCGGAAGCGGTGTGCTGACGCACGAGTCCGTGGCCGGCGGGTCGCACTTCGTTGCTCCATTCCGTCGCCCCCGGCCTCCCTTAGTTTGCGTTCAGGCCACGCAGGCCAAAGCCCCCGCCGTGGCGGTCCAGCCGTCGCGGGTCGCACTCCACTTCGTTGCGTTGCTCCTTCCCGCGCCGTCCGACCTGCCCGACCCACCGCACCCAAAACAAATGGGCCGGCCGTCACTAAGACGACCGGCCCGTTACCGTTGAAACTCGCTGGTGGGGACTAGATGCCCGCCACCTTCACGATGGCCAGCGCATTGTACGCCCCGTTTTTGAGGTCGTACATCTTGCCGTTCACCTCCTGCACGAACTCGATGCCCAGCACCAGCACAATAGGGCGGGTGCTGGCCGCCGGCAGCGGTAAGGCCAGCGTCTGAGCTGCCTGGTCTTGCGGCCCGAGCACCATAAACGCCGTTTCGGCCTGCTTCACGTCCCAGGTGCCGCTTTCGAAATCAATGCTGGCCGCGGCCGCAATGATTTTGCAGTGGGTAGCCCCACCAGGCGCGGCTACCGCCGAGCCTGGAATGAAGCCCGTCAGGGCTACCTGGTGCGCTCCGCCGGCCCGGTCAATGGCCACGTCATAGGGCGCGAACAGCGTGCCCGTGAGCAGCCCCGTAGCATTGAACTCGAAGCCCTGGAGCATCTCGACCTCGCCGTCGAGCACGTTGCGCAAGCCCCGGTCGCTGGTTTCATCAGCTTTGATGACGCGCACCATTTCGGCCGTGAGCCGGCTTGATACCCGCGAGTCCGAAGCCTTCTGCATGAGCCCGCGCAGGGCCGTACGCAGCACTTTGCCCGCCGAGCCGGCCCGGCCGAACTCGCTGCCGTTTTCGCGGGTGCGGATGAAGGCCGGGTCCGAAGCAATGCGCGCCTTCGACACGCCGCCTGCCTTGCGGGCCAGGTGCCCGTCTTTCGATTTGTAGAACGAGATACCGTCGATGGTACCGTTCAATTTGATG
>JBBQSQ010000270.1:0-4130 GCA_038213745.1 Cytophagales bacterium | reverse complement strand
GCGGGCCTCGACTGCGCCTGGGTGAGCATCGACCTGGTGGCCCGCCCGGCCGGCCTGACGTTCAAAATCATCAACAGCCAGCCCCCGACCGCCCCCGCCCTGCGCGAGGGGCCGGGCTTGCGCGCCGTGCGGCAGCGGCTGGCCCACCTCTACGCCGGCCGGCACGCGCTGAGAATACTAGCCGAGCCGGATACGTTTTTCATGGCGCTGGTGCTCCGGTTGGGCCCAGCGCCAACAGGTACTCCAGTGCCAACTACCGATGCGGCCATGCTTTATCCTTTGACCCAATTGACTGCTTAAAGCCGTTTTTAGAAGTTGAATTCTAAAGGTTAAAAATTAAAAATCATATTACCCTATTTTCAATTTTTAACGCTTAACTTTTAACTCCTTACACCACCTGAAAATTGCTTTGAACCGGGGCAAACGACCAATTCGTCGGCACCCATTCGACCATGAATTCCACGCTCAACCATTCCAACCTGCCCCCCGTGCTACGCGCCCTCGACGAGCGGTGGTGGCTGCGGCACGGCCTGTTCTGGACGGTGCGCACCGGGCTCATGACGGCCCTGTTCCTGTTTGGCCTGCACTCGACCACCGACTGGCGCGTGGCCCTGCGCGACTCGCTGATTCTGCTGCCGCCGCTGCTGCTCACCACGTATTCGCTGCTCTATGGGGTACTGCCCTGGCTGGGGCGCGCGGGCCGCCGGGGTCGTTTTGCGGGGCTGCTGGCCGCCTGGCTGGGGCTGGGGCTGGCCCTCACGTTTGCGCATCGGTACTACGTGTTCGTGCCCTCGCACGACGGCCAGCCGTCCCCTTTTTCCGACTATTACGTGGTGTACGCCACCGGGGCGCACATGCCACTGCTGCTCACGGCGGGGGTGGCGGCCTGCCTGCACGTGTTTCGGCAGCAGCTGCACCAGGGGCGCGCCATTGCCCGGCTGGCCCAGGCCAACGCGCGCGCCGAGCTGCAGCTGCTCCGGGCCCAGATTCACCCCCACTTTCTGTTCAACACCCTCAACACGCTCTACGCCCTCACCCTGAAGCAGTCGGAGCAGGCCCCGCTGCTGGTGGAGCGCCTCACCGGGCTGCTGCACTTAGTGGTGGCGCAGGGCAGCGCCCCGCTGGTGCCCTTGCCCGACGAGGTGGCGCTGCTGCGCAACTACCTGGCCTTGCAGCAGCTGCGTTACGGCCGCCGCCTCACGTTCCGGCTGGAGGCCGGGCCGTTTGGGCCCTCGGCTGGCATTGCGCCGCTGCTGCTGCTGCCGCTGGTCGAAAACGCCGTCAAGCACGGCGCGGCCGAGCAGGTGGGCGCGGCCCACATCAACATTGAGCTGGCCGTGGCCGATGGCTGGTTTAGCTGCGTCGTCACGAATTCGAAAAACCCCGAGCCCGCCCCGCTGGCCCGGCCCGCCGGCATTGGCCTGCCCAACGTGCGCCAGCGCCTGCAGCTGCTCTACCCGCAGCGCCACCGCTTCAGCGTGGCCGACGACGGCACCACCTTCACGGCCCGCCTAGCCCTGCAGCTGTCCGACGAGCCGGTGGCCACCTCGCTCACCGCACCGGCCGCCGCGCCAACTGCCTTTGCTGCAATGGCCGCCGCCGGGGCCCAGCCGCAGCCCGCATGAGCCGCTGGGCGCACAGCCGGCTGGCCCGGCACGTGGCATTTTGGGCGGGCACGGTGGTGCTGAGCTTTTTGATGCAGCTGCCGGCGCACGTGATAGCGGGCGTGCCGCTCTACACGGGCGGTATTTTTTTCGTGCAGCTGCCCGCCTCGCTGCTGCTGGTGTACCCACTGCTCTACGGCATCGTGCCACGGCTGCTGCGCGGGCAGCTGGCGCTGGGACTGCTGTTGCTGGTGGCGTGGGTGCCGGCCAGCATTCTGGCCGTCAACGTGCTGCGCGGGCTCTACGACCTGGGACCGGGGCCCGCCTGGTTTGGCGAGCCAGCCAGGAGCCAATTCCAATGGTCGAGCTACAGCAGTTTGGGCTTTGCGTGGTTCGTGCTGTTGGCCACGGCCGGCGCGGCCAGCACCATCAAGCTCCTGAGCGGGTGGTTTGCGCAGCAGAAGCAGAGTCAGGCCCTGCGCCAACAGCAGGCCCAGGCCGAGCTGCAACTCCTGAAAACCCAGCTGCAGCCGGCGTTCCTGTTCAGCACGCTGCACACGCTGGGCACGCTCACGGCCGCAAAGTCGGCCCAGGCCCCGGGGGCGGTGCTGCACCTGGCCGACCTGCTGCGCTACCTGCTCTACGAAAGCCCGCAGGACGCCGTGCCCCTGGCCGACGAGGTGGCCATGCTGCGCGACTACGTGGCCCTGGAGCAGCTGCGCCTGGGGGCCCGCGTGGAGGTGTCGCTCGCCTTCAGCGGCGACTTGGGCACCCATTTCCTGGCCCCGCTGCTGCTGCTGCCGCTGGTGGAGAATGCCTTCCGGCACGGCACCGGGGCCGGGCTGGACTGCGCCTGGGTGAGCCTCGACCTGGTTGTAAATAGAAATTCTATTATATTTAAAGTAATTAATAGCCGGGCCGATGCGGCGGCCGAGGTCGAGGCGGGCGATGGCCCCAGCCTGGGCGCGCTGCGGCAGCGGCTGGCACGCCTCTACCCCGCCCGCCACGCGCTGAAAACCTGGGCCGAGCCCGACACCTTCGTCGCGGCCCTGAAGCTGCAGCTCGCGCCGGCCGCCCCGGTACCGGCCCGCCCCGCCGGGGCCCGGGCCCGGCCTACCACCTCCCTTTAACCCGCCATGAAAACCCGCTGCCTGTTGGTCGACGACGAGCCCCCGGCCCTCGAAGTACTCGAATCCTACGTGCGCGAAGTGGCCCAACTGGAACTGGTGGGCACCTGCGCCAACGCCCTCGAAGCCTTCGACCGGCTCCGACAGCAGCCCGTCGATTTGCTGTTTCTCGACATCAAAATGCCCAAGATGCTGGGCACCGACTTTTTGCGCAGCCTGCGCCACCCGCCCCAGGTTATTTTTACCACGGCCTACCGCGATTTTGCCTGCGAGGGCTTCGAGCTCGACGCCGTGGACTACCTGCTCAAGCCCGTGTCGCTGGAGCGGTTTCTGAAAGCCGTGGCCAAGGCCGGCCGGGCCGAAGCCGGCCCCGCGCCCGCCGAGCCCGCCGCCGCGTCCAACCCCGAGGCCTTCCTCTACTTCCGCATCGACCGCAAAATGGTGAAGGTGACGCTGCGCGACATCCTCTACGTGGAAGGCCTGAAGGACTACGTGAAGATTTACCGGGCCACGGGGCCGCCCCTGGTGGTGAAGCAAACCGTGAGCAGCATGGAGGAAAAGCTGTCGGAAAGCAATTTCCTGCGCATCCACCGCTCGTTCATCGTGGCCCTGGACAAGATTCGGACTTACAGCGCCCGGCACATCGAAGTGGCCAATGAGGAGCTGCCCATTGGCCGCCTGTTTCGCCCCCGGGTGGAGGAAGTGCTGGGGTGAGGGTGGAGGAAATCAAGAACGGTCATGCAGAGCGCAGCGAAGCATCTCTACTGTAATAGTAAATGAATGCTACTGCAGTAGAGATGCTTCGCTGCGCTCTGCATGACCGTTTCTTATCCCCGTCAATCCCGTTCCCAACCTCACTTAAACCGCAGCTTGGTATCGATATTCTGGGCCACTTTCTTGCCCTGAATCAAGCCTTTCTCGACGGAAGCGCGGTAGTGAATGCCGCCATACAGCCGCGATATTCCAGCCTCCGCCGCTGCTTGCTCGAAGGAAGTGTACGAGCGGGGTGCCACGCCGAAGGGCACGTAGCTCTGGTCGGTGAAGGGGTAGTTGGGGCCGTAGATTTCGGTGAGAGCCTCGGCCGCCGCCGCCGACAGCGTGGCATGGTTGGCACTGTATTCGGGGAAGGCGGGCGTAGGAATAAGCGGCAACCAGGCGGGCTGGCCGAGCGTGGCCCGAATGTAAGTAACCGGCCGCAGCACGTTGTAGACGAACTTGGTTTTCATGGAGCTGATGAGGGCATCGCTGAGGCAGATGCCGAGCTTGGCGTGGGCGAACAGGGCCTTGTCGAGGGCCGCACCGTCGCGGGGTAGCACCTGGGCCAGGATGGATACCCAGTGGCCCGGCGGCGTGAAGCTGCGGCCGTTGGGCACGTCGTTCCAGAATAAGGCAATAGCGG
>JBBQSQ010000269.1:0-4135 GCA_038213745.1 Cytophagales bacterium | reverse complement strand
CACGACCTGCACCAGGACTGGCGCTGGGGCGCGGCCTGGTTCGAGCACCAGCTCATCGACCACGACGCGGCCTCGAACTGGGGCAACTGGAAGTACATCGCCGGCACCGGCACCGACGTGCGCGACACCGCCTTCGACGTGGCCCAGCAGGCCCGGCGCTACGACCCGCAGGGCCGCTACGTGCGCACCTGGAGCAAGTAGCGCGGACTTTTAGTCCGCGCCTGAACGCGAACCCCAAGCTATATGCTTCACCCGCGGACTAAAAGTCTGCGCTACACCCGGCCGTACCTTCGCCGCATGTCTGCTTCGTTTCCTTTTCAAGTAACGGCCGCCCCCGAGCCCGTTGCGCCCGAGTATCAGTTTGTCATTTTTGCCGATGTGGGCGGGCTGGAAGACTATTACGCGCTGTTTCAGCACTTCGGCTTCGGCGGCACGGCCGCGTCCTGGACCGAGCACATTGAAACCATTGTGGAGGAGTACCAGCCGGCGCTGCTCGATGAGATTGAGTTTGGGGAAGGCGGCCAGACGTTCATCGTATACGCCAGCGGCCAGGTCGCCGTCGATGAGTTTTTGGCCTGTGTGCTGCCCTATTTTGGCACCCTGCCGGCTTTGCGAAAATACCTGAGCCAGGCCGACCCGGACGATTTTTTCGCGTGAGACCGGGACCGGGATTGTAGCCCGTGCTTTAGCTGGTGCCGTTGCGGAATAAAATTGCCCCGCGATGCCCAAGCTAAAGTATGTGCAACATATTTTTGGGCCCCACCCCGCCCCGCATGATTTCCTTTTCCGAAGCGCAAGCCCTCGCCCTCATCACCGACCCTGGCACCCTCAAAAGAGGCCAGGAGCTGCTGAAACCCGCCAAGTGGGCCAACCTGGGCCGTACCGATACGGCCGCCTGGGGCGACTGTGCGGGCAGCGGTTCCAAGCCCTACCTCACCGGCATCGACCTGACGGAGCCAGCCTTCAAGTGCACCTGCCCCAGCCGGGTGTTCCCCTGCAAGCACGGCGCAGCATTACTCCTGCTCATGGCCCGCCAGCCCGAATTATTCACCGGCAACACCCCGCCCCCGTGGCTGGAAGAATGGCTGGGAAAGCGCCAGCAAACCCTGGCGAAGAAAACTGAAAAGGCAGATTCCAGCGCAACTCCAGCGCCAAAAATCACTGAGTTGAAAATTGGCGGAGACGCGCCAGTTGGCACCCCTTCTTTTTTGGAGAAGGGGCCGGGGGGTGAGGCTCCCCTTGAGGTGGTATTGAACACCGCCGTTGACCCCAAGCGCTTCGCCCGCATGACTGCCGGGGCCGACGACCTCGCCGCCTGGCTTGAAGACCTCATGCGCGCCGGCCTGGCTAGCCTCGACAAGCAGCCCGCCAACTTCTGGGAAAGCCAGGCCGCCCGGCTGGTTGACAACCAGCTGCCCGGCCTGGCTGCCACGGTGCGCGAGCTGGCCACCCTGCGCCACGCCCACGCCGACTGGCCCAGCCGCCTCCTGGCCCGCCTCGGCGAGCTGTACCTGCTGGTTCGCGCCTTCCAGAACCTGCTTAATCTCAGCCCCGATGCCCGTCAGGAAGTCTTGCAGCAAGTTGGGGTCAACTTAAAGAAAGAAGACTTAATGGCTACAATTCTACCCGTGGCCGATGCCTGGCAGGTGCTGGGCCAGTTCCGCTGGGAAGAAGACCGCCTCACGGCCCGACGCACCTGGCTGCGCGGCCGCGATACCGGCCGCACGGCGCTGGTGCTGGAGTTTTCTTTCGGCGGGCAGCCGTTTGCCACGCCATTGATTCCGCGCGGCAGCTACCTGGGCGAAGTCGTATTCTACCCCGGCCTCCTCCCCTTGCGAGCCGCCCCGGTAGCATTGAAATTTGACGGTACCGTGCCGCCGGAGGTGGTACCGAACGGCCAGTCCATTAGCGGCTTGCTGCACGACTACGCCAATGCCCTCGCTCGCCAGCCCTGGCTGCGCGAGTGGCCCGCCACCTTGGCCCAAGTGCAGCTCACCCCCCTTCCAGACGGTAGCTGGCTGCTCCATCACGCCACTGAAACCGACACCCTACCCCTCCACTTCGCTAATGAAAATATGCCCTTCGAGCTGCTGGCGCAAAGCGGCGGCCAGCCCCTGACTCTTTTTGGCGAATGGGACGGCCGCGCATTTCGGCCACTTAGCAGCTGGGTGGCAAACAAAGAATCCTCACAGAATTCCCCCAGGGCTGCACCCGCAACTACTTCAGGCGCAGAACCATCCAGAGCGGGAGTGACTACAATAATTTCGACGTCAGGCACCCCTTCTCCTGAGGCGAGGGGCCGTGCCCGGCAGGGGTCGGGGGGTGAGGTGAATTGGCCCCTGCTCCTGCGCACGGCCCTGCTCGGCACCCGCCAAAGCGGCGAAATCCCGACCAACTTTCTTCCCCTGCCCCCGCTCGCTTCGGCCGAGCAGCAGCTGCTCCAGGCCGCCGGCACGCTGGCGCTGATGCAGAAAGCCGGCCACCGGCCGGTTGCGCTCACGGGGCCAGCCCTCGCGCCCGCCCCGCCCGAGCTGTTGCCCGTCGTCGGCCCCAAAGGCACCAGCCACCTGCACCAGATGCTCATCAATTCCCTGCATCTCGACCTGCTGCCCGACTACCTCACCCGCCTGGCTGGCCGCGACCTGCGCGTGCCGCCGGCGCTTTTGGTGCCGTTGCTGCACCACGCCACGCGCTCCACCGAAACGCGGGCCGCGCTGGGACCGGTACTCGGGGCCCGGGGCCATTGGCTGGCCACGCTGCGCCCCGAATGGGCCAAACTGACTGATGCCCCGGCCGCGCCTGCATCCAACGCCGCCGACCTGAGCACCTGGGAAACCGGCACGCCTGCCACCCGCCTTGCCTGGCTCAGCCAGCACTTCGCCCAGGCTCCGGAGGCGGCCCGCGCCTTGCTCCTGGCCGTTTTGCCCACCGAACCGGCCAAAACCCAGGAAGCCCTGCTCGAAATTCTGGCCCGCTACCTGCACCCCGACGCCGAGCCCACGCTCGAAGCCCTGCTTAAAGCGCGGGGCCAGGACGTGCGCCGCCGAGCAGCCGAATTGCTGGTTCAGCTTCCCGGCGCGGCCCTCACCGAGCGGTTGTGGGCCCGGGCCGCACCGCTCATCATTGCCAAACGCAAGTTGCTGGGCTTTGGCAAAGTCGCGCTGGAAATCACGCTGCCCACGGCCTGGGACAAATCCTGGCTGCTCGACGGCATCGAAGAAAAGAACGGGCGCTTCGAGTACCGCATCAGCTCGGCCGTGGGCACCAAAACCACACTGGGCCCGGCTGCGGCCCGCCTGGGCAACCTGGTGGGGCTGCTGCCGCCCCAGCGTTGGACCGCCCACCTGGGCCTCACGCCCGGCGAACTGCTCGCCGCGGCGCTGGCCTGCGAATGGGCACTGCCGCTGCTCCCTAGCTGGGCGCACAGCACCCTGCTGCACCGCGATTCGGCATTTGCCAGCGCTTTCCTGAAACTGTGGCAGGAAGAGCTGCCCGCCCTGGAAAAAGCCAGCTGCGCCCGCGGCATCGACTGGGGCTTGCTGGCCGCCCTGCTGCCGGCGGCCGACCACCGGGCCTTGCTGCTCGCGCCCACCCTGGAGCGGGTGCGTCGCCAGGAGGCCGACTGGTTCCTGGGGCTGGGGTTTGTGCCCGCCCCCTGGCCCCGCGCCCTCAGCGCCGCCGTGCTGGCAGCCATTGCCAGCCAGCTAACCAAGACGGCGGTTCAGTATCAATTTACCGAGCCGCCCTACCACCTCCGGCAGCTGGCCTGGCTATTGCCCCAAACCGTGGCCCCCAACCTCGCTTCTGCCGATGCCGCCTGGGCCATTCAGCAGGTGGAGGCCATCGACCAGGCCCACTCGGTTTTTATGCCCCAGCTTCATACGTTTGTCGATACCCTGCGCTTCCAGGCCGATTTGGAGGGGTCGCTGAAGGAGTGATTTTGAACGTCAAATTAGCACGTCATGCAGAGCGTAGCCAAGCATCTTGCCCGCAGTAAGAGGCTATCCGAATAGGATAAAAGGAGTTGTATTTTTGGAGTATGGCTACGACGCAAGAATTTCGCATTTCGGATACGCTCTGGGAACGGCTCTCGCCCAAGTTGCCCGTCCATGTTCCAAAGGCGCATCCCTTGGGC
>JBBQSQ010000268.1:0-4153 GCA_038213745.1 Cytophagales bacterium | reverse complement strand
GTACTGGAATTTTTCGAGCACGGCGATGGCGTCTTCCTGGCGGTCGCCCTTCAGCACGAAGGAAATCATGCCCCCAAAGTCGCGCATCTGCTTGGCGGCCACGGCGGGGTTGGGGTGATTTTCGAAGCCGGGCCAGTACACTTTTTCCACTTTGGGGTGCTGGCGCAGGTATTCGGCCACGGCGCGGCCGTTTTCGCAATGCCGCTGCATGCGAATGTGCAGGGTTTTGAGGCCGCGCAGCACCAGGAAGCAATCCTGGGGGCCCGGCGTGCCGCCGCAGGCATTCTGGTAGAAACTGAGGCGCTCGTGCAGTTGGTCGTCGTTTACCACCAGGGCACCCATCACGGTATCGGAGTGGCCGGCCATGTACTTGGTCAGCGAGTACATCACGATATCCGCGCCCAGGTCCATCGGCGTTTGCAGGTAGGGTGTGCTGAACGTGTTATCCACGGCCAGCAGCGCCCCCGCTTCCTTGGCCACGGCGGCGGCGGCGGCAATGTCGATGATGTTGAGCAGCGGGTTGGTGGGCGTTTCCACCCAGATGAGCTTGGTTTTCTGGCTCACCACGGCGCGCACGGCCTCCATGTCGTGCATGGGCACGAAGTGGAATTTGATGCCGTACGGCTCGTACACTTTGGTGAAGAGGCGGTAGCTGCCGCCGTAAAGGTCGTTGGTCGAGATGACCTCGTCGCCGGGCTTGAGCAGCTTCATCACGCAGTCGATGGCGGCCATGCCGGTGGCGAAGGCGAGGCCGTGCTTGCCGTTGTCGAGGGCCGCCACGGCGGCTTGCAGCTGCGAGCGGGTGGGGTTGTGGGTGCGCGAGTACTCAAAGCCCTGGTTCTTACCGGGGGAGGTCTGCACGTAGGTGGACGTTTGGTAAATGGGCGTCATAATGGCCCCGGTAGCGGGGTCCGGGTGCACGCCGGCGTGGATGGCTTTGGTGGCGAATTTCATAAAAATCGGAGTGGCCGATGAAGGTTGAGGGTCGGTGAGGAGTACTGTACGTGCAAAGGTCGGGTAACGGGCTCGCAAGGCAAGCGGACGGCGCGCAGCGCGTTGTAATATTGACGTTATTTCAAGTTGAACGTCATACCAACTAAACGTCCTGCGTCAGCTTGCCGTGCCAATTTCTTGCTCACCTCTTTCCGCATGGCCAAAAAACTACTCCTCGCGGCCCTAGTGGGCCTTTTGCTGGTATTGCCGACCGCCGCCCAGCCGGGCATTCTCGCCATGCGCTCGCTGGCGCAACTCCAGGATTCGCTCCGGCGCGTGATGGCCCGCGAACACATTCCGGGCCTGATGCTCACGCTGGTCAGCCACGACTCGGTGCTGTTTGAAGGCGGGCTGGGCTGGGCCGATGTGGCCACCCAACGGCCCGTGACGGCGCACACGCGCTTCCGCATCGGCTCCGTTACCAAGACCTTTGTGGCCGCCGGCCTCATGCAGCTCATTGAGCAGGGCAAGCTGCATCTGAACGACGAGGTGCACAAAATTGCCCCCGAAATACCCATCGACAATCCCTGGGAAGCCACCGACCCGGT
Organism: Cytophagales bacterium; assembly: GCA_038213745.1. GTDB lineage: Bacteria > Bacteroidota > Bacteroidia > Cytophagales > Hymenobacteraceae > Hymenobacter. The sequence goes on along the minus strand of JBBQSQ010000268.1, from coordinate 2,612 downwards.
GCGCGTGGTGCACCTGCTGGAGCACACCGCCGGCTTCGACGACATGGGCATCAACCACGCGTACAACACCACGCCCACCGACCCGCGCGGGGTAGCCGCCCTGGCCGTGTTCCGGCGCGAGCTGCACTGCCGCTGGCGGCCGGGCGAGCGCATGAGCTACTCCAACCCCGGCTACCTGGTGGCGGGCTACTTGCTCGAAAAATTCGGTGGCCACCCCTACGAGCAGTACCTCACCGCGCACTTGCTGCGCCCGCTGGCGATGCCCGATGCCAGCCCCGCGCTGCGCATTGTGCCCGGCCCCGGCATGTCGCAGGGCTACAGCTACGCCGATGGCAAGTACCAGTCCCTGCCCCTGCTGCCCATTTACGCCGGGCCGGCGGGCTCGATGAGTGCCTCGGCGGCCGATATGACGCAGTGGGTAAAGTTTTTTCTGCACGAAGGCCGGGCGGCGGATGGCACCACCCTGCTGCAACCCGCCAGCGTGCGCGAATTGGAAACCGCCCATTCGCCCCTCTCCGACCGTACCGGCCTGCACACCGGCTACGGCCTGGCCAACTACCCGTTCGGCTTCAAAAGCAAAGCCCTGTTCCGGGGCCACGGCGGCGGCATCGACGGCTTCATCACCGCCTTCGGCTACAACCGCGCGCTGGGCGTGGGCTACGCGTTTTCGAACAACGGCGGCAGCGGCACCCCAAAGCTGGAGAAGCTGGTGCAGGCCTTTTTGCTGCGGCGGCAAGCGGCGGCCACCCCGCCACCTCACGTGTCCCTCGATGCCGCCGCCGTGGCCCCCTACCTCGGCCACTACCGCAGCGCGGCCCCGCGCAACGAGATAACCGGCTTTGCCGACTACCTGATGGGCGGCACCCGCCTGCACCAGCAAGGCGAATTCCTGCTGAATGCCCCGCTCATCGGCAAGGCCGACACCCTGCTGCCCACTGGCCCGCTCACCTTCCGCCGCCCGCGCGAGCAACTGGCTACCGCGGTGCTCACGCAGGACAAAGAGGGCCGGCCGGTGCTGATAACTGGGAATGCCTACGCCTTGGCGGCGGGCTTCTGGTGGTGGCTGCCCCCGACGCTCCTGGCCCTATGCGCGCTGCTGGTGCTCACGAGTAGCCTGGCGGCTTTGGTGGGGCTGGTGCAGGCGCTGCGCCGCAAAATTCCGCGGGTGCAGCTCTTGCCCCGGCTGTTGCCTTTGCTGGCCGTGGCAGCCCTGGGGGTTACCGTGGCCGCCATCGCCAGCCTGGCCGAACATATCTCGACGGCGGGCCAGGTTAACTTCCCCACCGTGCTTTTATCGTTGGGGCCGCTGGTATTTGTGGCGTTTGTTGTTGCTGGCCTGGTGCTCACGGTCCGGTATTTTGGGCAGTTCCGGCGGCCGGCCGTGGCCTGGTACCTGCTGCTCACGTATGGGGCGCTGGGGTGGCTGGCGGCCGTGCTGGCTACGTATGGCTGGATGAGCCTGCGCGTCTGGGCGGCGTAAACCCCGCCAGACCGGGACGCCCCCTGCCCTATCTTCGCCACCCATGAAATTTCTCCGCGAGCTTTTCCAGAAAAACTTCTCCACCCTGTTTACCATGTTTCTGCTGGTGGCCGTGCCGCTGCTGGGCTCGGCCTCGCTGCTGGGGCTGCTCTACGAAAAGCAGACCTTGCTCCAACACCTCAGCACCGGACAAATGCTGGGGTATTTCCTGGTCATTGCCTTCACCATGGCCTTTGCGCTCACGCCCACCACGTTTGTGGCCATCGTCACGGGCTACTATTTTGGCTGGGCGGGGCTGCCGGGCATGGTGCTGGCCTATGCGCTGGCCGCAGCCATTGGCTACGAACTGGCCAAGCGCCTCGACCACGGCAAGCTGCACCACTTCCTCCACCTCTTTCCCAAGGCCGAGGCTGTACTGGGCGAACTGCAAAACCAAAGCTGGCAGCTCATCCTGCTCACCCGCCTGTCGCCGGTGCTGCCTTTCGCCCTCATGACCTTCGTGCTGGCGATAGTGGGCGTGCCGCGCCGCCGTTTCCTGCTGGCTTCGGTGGTGGGCATGCTGCCGCGCAGCCTGTTTTTCTACTGGCTGGGCACTAAGGCCTCCGATGTGCTGGCCCTGCTGCGCAACCCCGACGAGGGCAATTTGAGCAAGCTGGTGCTGGTGGGCCTGGTGGCTGCGTCGCTCTTCGGCCTGTACGTGGTGTTCAACCGGGCTTTGCAGCGGGTACTGCGCCGCGGCTCCGCCGAGCAGCAGTAAAATCTCTGGCTGATTATTAACCACTTGCTGCCAGTTACCGATTTTTCTTCGGTAAAAAAGTATCCACGGCTTGCACCGCCGCTTTTTATCCTCTTACCTTTGCACTCCCAACACGGGAAAAGGTTGTGTAGCTCAATTGGATAGAGCATCTGACTACGAATCAGAAGGTTTAAGGTTCGACTCCTTACACGACCACGAAAAAACCCATTCACAGCCTGTGAATGGGTTTTTTGTTTTTACCTGGGACGGTATCTGGGACAAATCAGGCCAACCCTCTATAATTTTTTGGGTGTTCGGGGTAGTTGGCAATGCTGCAGGGCAAGCATAATATTCATCTTTATTGCTGCCAGGGAGAATTCGTTGCCAGCTTACTTC
>JBBQSQ010000267.1:0-4207 GCA_038213745.1 Cytophagales bacterium | reverse complement strand
CACACCCACCCACTCCGCTTCTTCTCGAAACCGCCACCGTTGCAAGCTGACATAGCCCGTTTCGTCAAGCTGGTAGGGCGCCTCGAAGTCGCCGGCTGCATCGTTGATGGGTAGCCAGCGGCGTTGCCAAGAGTAATTTAAATTCGACAGCACGGCAGAGCACTTAGTTCCCTCGGCCCAATACCACCGCCTCCGCGTGCTTCACCAGCCCCGCCAGCAACCATCGAAACGTGAGGTCTGGCGCGGGCTGGGTGACAGTGGTAGGCGTGGCGTTGGTGGCCAGCAGCAAGCAGGCGGCCGAGTATAGGTTTTCGTGCATCAGCCGCCGGCACAGGATTTCATAGCGCTGGGCGTAGGACGTGCCGCCCTGGGGCGTGACGAAAACCGGGTCGACGGCGAAGTAGGGTTGGTTGAGCTTGACCGGGGCATGGACTTTGGGGCAGTCTTCCAGCAGAAACAGGTAGCCCAGAAACGGGCGCGGGCCGGGGCCAAACCGCTGCTCGCGGTAGGCTTTCCACACGTCCTCGGCGCTGCCTACGGCTTCTTCCACGCGGTTGTTGGCGTTGTTGCCGAACGAGGGGCCAACCTGGCTTTTAAATTCCAGGGCGGCGATGAGCTGGCCGTTGGAGAAGATGAGCATGTCCCATTTCTTCTCGGGGCGGTAATAGCCGGGAATCTCGAGGCGGCCTTGGGAGGTGGCATCTTCAGAGCGGCCAATTTTGATGTCGAGGTTGGGCAATCCCACCAGGCGCAGCGCGCGCACGATGAGGGCTTCTAGGGCACCCATCTGGCCGCCGGCGGTGACGGCGCTGCGAGTGCCGGTGTCGAGCTGGCCGGTGGCCTGCTGCCGGGTGCGGGCCTGGTCGCGGGCGTTCCAATAATATTGCACGGCCTGCTGCAGCTCGGTGTCAAGGTGTTGGAAAAGGGTGTCGAGTGGGGTGGGCACGGATAGAATAAAGTTAAGCGGCGGGCCAGAGGTGGTCGATACCGTACACGGCCACGGCGGCGGCAGTAGCGGCTGCTACGTCGCGGGTGCGGAAAGCCTGGCGTAGTGCGTCGGCCTGGGATGGAAGAATGGCGGCCGGGGCTGGTACCCGGATTTTGCGCAGGTACTGGGCCTGCATCCGGAGGTAGCCACCACGCATTCGCACACCGTAGCATTCAACGAAGAAGGTGCCCAAGTCGCTCAGCAGCAGCCCGCCCAATACTTCCAGGTCCCAAGCGTCGGAGGTAATGAAATACAGGTTGTGGTCGGGGTACGTTTCGCCGCGGTCGAGCACCGGGAACAGCGTGTTCTTGATGTCGGGAATGTAGAGCTTGGGGCGGCGGTAAAGCTGCTCGTCGATTTTGTCGATGGTGCGATACCAGGCGGCGGGGTTCTTCTTGCCTACATGGCGGCCGGCGAGCTGGGCGCGGTGGGCGCTTAAGTGGTCCTGCAGGCGGGGGCGCAGTGCCAGGTCGATGAGCTTGCCGTGGTGCCAGGGAGTAATAAGCCATTGACCGCTCCAGGTGAGCTGGCCGGTGCGTACGTCGGCGGGCCGGGCCAGACGCAGCTGGTGGGATGGCTCGACCTGGTCGGGGTTGGTAGTGAAGAACACCGCGTCGGCCCCGGTGGCCACGCCGATGCCGACGCGGGTGCCAGTGGCGGCCGATACCAGCGGCTTGAAGTGCTGTTCCAGGTAAGCCAGCAGGGCCGTACGAGCTGGGGTGGTGCGTGTCCAGGGCTCGCCGCCGGGAAACCACTCTGGTACATGAGCAGCCGTCAGGCCAGGCAAGGTTGTGGAAGGAGCAGCGCGCCGCGCCGCGGTGAGGTGCGCTACAATGCGTGCCGTAGGAACGTGCTCCAGCTCGCCTGTGGCGCTGGCTACTGCAGCAGGGCCTTGGGCAGCGCGGCGGATAACGGAGATGGCCGGGTAGGCGTTTACCTCATCCTCAAAAGCGGCCGTTTGGTGCATTTCGAGTAGGGTTTCGACGGCAAAGCCCTGAGTGATGTAGCGACGCAGGGTTTCGCCGTACTGGTTCACCATCCAGCGGTCGGCGCAAATGAAGGCGCACACGCCGCCGAGCTGCAGCTGGCGCAGGGCGGCCTCATAGAAGCCCACATACAAGTCGGCGCGGCCCCGCATAGTGGGGAAGAGCTGGCGGTACTGCGCATTCAGAGGCTCAGGAATGCTCTCGACCCGCACGTAGGGCGGGTTGCCAAGCACGAAATCCACGCCGGCGGGGGCGGGGTCGTCGAAGAGCTGCGGGGAGCGGGCGGCTCCGGGGGTAGTGCGGCCGACCAGCAGCAGGTAATCGGCTTCGACCAGCCAGGCGTTCAGCAGCACCTCGGTGTCGGTATCGGATACGCCGGCGTCCTGCAGCAGACCCCGCAGCTTGCGGCGGCACTGGCGGAGGGCGGCTGCGTCCACGTCGTAGGCCCGCAGTGAATCGAGGCAATCGAGCCAGGGGCGGTGCTGGGTGCGGCACGAAGCGAGCAGGCGCGCGACCATGGGCAATAGGAAGGCTCCTTCGCCTGCCGAGGGTTCCACGGCGCGGACATCGACCAAGTCACAGGGAGCGGCGTAGCCGGTTAGGTCGAGCAGCAGTTCCACAACCCAAGCGCGGGTGTAGACGGCTCCTAATGACGGTTCAATTAGTGCTTCCATGCGTACTTTCCATTGGTAAGGTACGCTTACGCGCCCATCTGACGCACATTGTCGGCTACTTTGCTGTTGCCATTCAGCCGCTCTTCCAGCCGGTCCATGTCTTCACCGACCTTGTGCTCCACCACTTTGGCGTAAATCTGCGTCGTGCGCAGATTCTTGTGGCCGAGCATCGAGCTGACGGTTTCGATGGGCACCCCGTTGGTGAGCGTGACCGTGGTGGCGAAGGTGTGGCGGGCAATGTGAAAGGTGAGCGGCTTGGTGATGCCGCACATATCGGCCACCTCCTTCAAGTAGGCATTCATTTTCTGGTTGCTCTTGACCGGCAGCAACCGCTCTTTGGCCAGGCACTCGGGGTCCTGGGCATACTTGGCCAGGATGGCCAGCGCCGGGGGCAGCAGTGGCACGTTGGAGCGGGTTTCGGTTTTGATGCGCTGGGTCATAATCCACTTCTTGCCGTTGATGCCGGTCAGAATGTGGTCAGGCGTGAGCTTGAGCACGTCGGCGTAAGCGTAGCCGGTGTAGCAGGAGAAGACGAAGATGTCTCGCACTTCATCGAGCCGGCGGATAGAAAATGGCTTTTCGACCATGCGGGCCAGCTCCTCGGTAGTGAGGAATTCGCGGGTAACCTCCCGAATGGAATGCTTGATGCCCACGAACGGGTTCTTGTCGAGCCACTCATAGGAGAGGGCCAGCAGTACCGTCTTTTTGAGGTACTTGATGTAGTTCATCGACGTGTTGTGCTGGATGCCCTCCACGGTCTTGAGGAAGTGCTCAAACTCGGTGATGAAGCGCCGGTTGAGCTGGTCTAGGGGCATATCAGCGCGCTGGTACTGGTGCTTCATGAAGAGCTTCACCTTTTTCAGGCCGACCCGGTAGCGCCGGAGTGTGGCCGGGGCGTAGTCGGTGCCGACCCGGGCGGCCACCTGCTCGTTATGATAGGTCAGCACTTCCATGATGGATTTGGAAGGGGCCACCTTATTCATAAACGCATTTTTTAGCAGCTCCGCCGTCACGGGCTCGTCGCCGCTGAGGAGCTGATTGAACAGCTTGTTTAGCTTCGCCCGGAGCGTATCGAGGTAGGTATTTAGGGTGCGGGCTTCTTCCTTGGTGCCTTTTGCCTTGCCAGCCCCGCCCTCCCATTTGCTGAGCAGCACACTCCGCTTGGCCGATATTTCAGCCCGTTGGCTGGCTACCGTCAACCTAATGTAAATAGGTGCTTCGCCAGTTGTTGGGTTGGTCTTGGAAGTGCGCAGAAAGAAAAGAATGGTCAAACTGTGGCTCATAGCAAAGGCGGTTAAAGTGTCCCGAGAATGGAGGGTTTTTAGCGCCGAATCGGTCTATATACCAGCGCGTTGTAGCGAATCTGGTGAACTGCACGATTTGCTTTTTTGCCAGTTCACCGCTTGGTTCACCACTTCTTTGATTTTGGGTGAATCGATTGATACTGCAAGATAACAAAAAAGCCCCAAATCATACGATTTGAGGCTTTTTGATGGAGTTTGCAAAGCAAACGGTGGAGATGCAGGGATTCGAACCCTGGTCCAGACAAGGAGAACAAC
>JBBQSQ010000266.1:0-4225 GCA_038213745.1 Cytophagales bacterium | reverse complement strand
GAAGCATCTAAACCGCTATTTTAAATAATTTATTAACCCGTTAGATATGCTTCTAGTGCGCGGACGCCAGATGAGCATGACGTTCTAGAAATCCCATGATAAAAAATTACCTCTCCATCTTGTTGCTGGCCTTCGCCTTTGCAGGGCTGTCGCAGCCGGTGCAGGCCCAGACCACGCCGTATACCTTCAGCCAGGATATTGCGCCGCTGGTGTACCAGCATTGCACCAGCTGCCACCGCACCGGCGAAGTGGCCCCGTTTCCGCTCACCAGCTACGCCGAAGTGGTAAGCCACGCCCAAACCATTAAGTACGTAACCGGTACGCGCTACATGCCGCCGTGGAAACCCGACCCCAGCTACCGCCACTACCTGGACGAAAACACGCTGACCGACGCGGAAATAGCCAAAATCCGGAGCTGGGTGGACGGGGGCACGCCCCAGGGCAACCCCGCCCTCGCGCCGGCCGTGCCCACGTTCCCCAGCGGCTCGCAGCTGGGCACGCCCGACCTGGTGATTCCCATGGCCCAGGCCTTTACGCACCAGGGCAACGGCCAGGATGTGTACCGCATCTTCGTGCTGCCCGTGAATATGCCCACGGACCGCAACATTGCCGCCATTGAGTTCCGGGCGGGCAACAAGCGCATTACCCACCACGTCATCATCGGGATGGACACCACCCGGCAGGCCCAGGCCCTCGACGCGGCCGACCCGGGCTACGGCTACACGCAGTTTGGCGGCTTTGGCTTCAACCCCCTCGAAACCAACTTTGCGGCCTGGGTGCCAGGCATGCAGGCGCGGTTCTACCCGGCGGGCATGGGCAAAAAGCTCTACCGCCGCGCCTCGCTGCTGGTGCAGGTGCACTACGGCCCCAATTTCGTGACCCAGACCGATTCGTCGGTAGTGAACGTGTTTTTTGCCCGCCAGCCCGTCACGCGCTACATCCAGACGGTGCCGGCCATTTCGCCGGTCACGCTCACCAACGGGCCGTTTGTGATGCCGCCCGGCCAGCTCAGCACGTTCCACGCCCAGTTGGTAATCCCCGTTGATGTAACGCTGCTCAGCGCCTCGCCCCACGCGCACTACCTCAGCAAAAGCTGGAAAGTGTGGGCCGTGAAGCCCAACGGCGACACCATTAAGCTGGTGAAAATCAACGACTGGGATTTCCGCTGGCAGGGTACGTACCGCTTCACGGGCTTGCAGCGCATTCCGGCCGGCTCGCGCCTCATGGCCGAGGCCGTGTACGACAACACCGCCCAAAACCCGCGCAATCCCTTCAGCCCGCCCCAAACCGTGCGCTGGGGCGAGAGCACCACCGCCGAAATGCTGCTCACCTACTTCGACCTGCTGCCCTACCGCGCTGGCGACGAGAGCATTGTCCTTAGCGCCGCGCCCGGCCTGGCCACCACCCCCGGCACCGTGCAAATGGCCGTGTACCCCAATCCCACGCGCGGCACCACGAGCGTGAACTTCCAGCTGGAGCGCGCCGGCCCGGTCACCGTGTCGCTGCTCGATGCGACGGGCCGCCTGGTGCGCGCCGTGGTGCGCGAAAAAGCCTACCCGGCCGGGCCGCAGCAAGTGCCGCTCCCGCTGAGCGGCGTGGCGGCGGGCATTTACCTGGTGCGGCTGGAATCGGGCGCGGGCACGCGCACCGAGAAGCTCGTCGTCACGGAGTAACGCTGCGCTTAATGAGGAATGAAGAATGAATAATGAGGAATTTTGACTTTACTTGCCAATTCCTCATTCCTTATTTCACAGAGTGAAAATATTATATGGAGTGCCCGGCGAAGGCTTGGGCCATGCCACCCGCAGCAAACTCGTGATTGGCCACCTCCTGGCCCAGGGCCACCAAGTGCAGGTGGTGAGCAGCAGCCGCGCCTACGCCATGCTGGCCGCCGCCTATCCGGGGCGGGTGCACGAAATCCGGGGCTTTCATTTGGCATACAAGGGCTTGGCCGTGAGCCGGGTGCGCACGGCGGCACTCACGCTCCGCACCGCGCCCGAAGACTTGCGCATCAACTTCGCCAAGTACCGGGAGCTGCTCGGCGACTTTGCCCCGGATGTTGTTGTTTCCGACTTTGAGTCGTTCAGCTACCTCTTTGCCAAGCTGAACCGCGTGCCGGTGGTCAGCATTGATAACATGCAGATTATTAGCCGGGCCACCCTCAATGTGGCCGTGCCGCGGGCCGAGCGCGACAACCACGCGTTGGCCCGGAACATTGTGCGGGCCAAGCTGCCGCACAGCCGGCACTACTTCATCACCACGTTTTTCGACCTGCCACTGGCCCGCGAGCGTACCACGTTGGTGCCGCCCATTATTCGGCCCGAAATACTGGCCGCGGTGCCCACCAAGGGCCGCCACGTGCTGGTGTACCAATCGGCCACCACCCAGCAAAACCTGGTGCCGCTGCTGCAACAGCTGCCCGACCAGGAATTCCGCGTCTACGGCTTCAACAAGGAGGAGGACCACGGCAACGTGCAGCTCCGCGCCTTTTCCGAGGCCGGCTTCATTGCCGACCTGGCCAGCTGCCGGGCCGTGGTCACCAACGGCGGCTTTTCGCTGATTTCGGAAGCCGTGTTTTTGCATAAGCCCGTGTGCGCCATTCCCATACCGGCCCAGTTTGAGCAGTGGCTGAACGCGGCCGAAATCGAGCAAATGGGCTACGGCCGGCACTTTGCCGCCATCACGGCCGATAACCTGCGGGCCTTCCTGGCGGGTTTGGGCGCGGCCGAAACCGCGCTGGCGGGGTATCAGCAGGAGGGGAACAGCCGGTTGTTTGCCCAGCTCGACGAGCTACTGAAGGAGATTGCTACCGAACACCTGGCCAACGAAGACGCGCCGCAGGAAGCCTCGTGGGGCGGCGAGTAAGGGCAAGCGAAATTACATTTACCGCATGCCCATTCGTTCCCTTCGTTTTTGGCCGGTGCTGCTGCTGCTGGCGGCCTGCGCCCGCACCCCACGCCCCAGCGCCACGCTCGCCAATAAGTATCACGATGCCACCATCCGCCAGCTAGGCACGGCGCAGGATGAGCGCAATACAGCCGCGCTGCTCCCCTTCCTCACCAACGCCAACCCCACGTACCGGCGCGAAGCTGCCCTGGCCCTGGCTTCGGTGCAGGCTCCGGCCGCGGTGCCGGGCCTCATCCCCTTGCTGCGCGATGCCGACCCCGGCGTGCGCCGCGCCGCCGCCTACGCCCTGGGCCAAACCGGCGACAGCACCGCCGTGGACAGCCTGCGCGGGCGCGTCCTCAAAGAAACCGACGGCACGGTGCGTCGCTACGTGCACGAGGCCCTGGGCCGCACCGTCACCCGCCACTCGCTACCCGAGCTCTGGCGGGCGGAAACCCCAACCGACACCAGCCGCGTCGCCGCCCTGGCCTGGGGCCTGAGCCGCGCCGCCCTGCGCGGCCTCGGCTCAGCGGAGAGCATCCGGCGCACGGTGCTGGTGCTAATCACGCCCAAACTGGCCGCGCATGCCCGGCTGGCGGCCGTGGTCGGCCTTTCGCGCACCCGGGGGCTCGATGCTGACGTGAAAAAAGTGGCCGAAACCACCCTGCTGCGCGTGGCGCAGAAAGACCGGAACTATGCCGTGCGGGCCGCCGCCGTGAGCACGCTGGGCAAGCTCGCCGCCATGGAAGCGCCGGCGGTTGCGGGCAGCAAGCTGGTTGGCCCGGCGGCCGTGCTCGCCCGTTTGGCCACCAAGGATGCTGACTATCGGGTGCGGCTGAGTGCGATTCGCGCCTTGCCTTCCGCCGCTGAAAACTACTCGGCCAGCCGCAAAGCCGTGTTCACGGCCCTCAACCGCGACCAGCCCGCCGTGGCCCTCACGGCCGCCGAATGGCTGCTGGCCCACGCCAAAGGCGAGTCGGGGCCATTGCTGGCCGCCCTGGCCGATGGCAACCGGCACGCCTCGCCCCGCGTGCGGGCGGCGGCCGTTACCACGCTGGGCAGAATCGCGGCGGTGGTTCCGAGTGCCGCCACTATGCCGATGGCTACGCCGGCCAAGGCCATGACGCCGGCCGCTGTGCTAACCCGCCTCGCCACCAAAGACCCCGACTACCGGGTGCGGCTCAGCGCCATTCGGGCCTTGCCGTTTGATGCGGAAAACTACCCGGCCAGCCGTAAAGCCGTGTTCACGGCCCTCAACCGTGACCAGCCGGCCGTGGCCCTCACGGCGGCCGAGTGGCTGCTGGCCCACGCCAAGGGCGAGTCGGGCGCGGCGCTGGCC
>JBBQSQ010000265.1:0-4279 GCA_038213745.1 Cytophagales bacterium | reverse complement strand
TTCACCCGCTAGCCAAAGCAGCGGCGGTCAATGTAGCCGGTGATGGTTTTGCCGTCTTTGTCGAGCCGGACGCGCACGACATAGGCGTTGATGGTATCCGTAACCTGCACTTCGTTGCTGGCGGTGGTTTGGGCCAGAACGGTAGAGGTCTTTTTCATGCCGTCGTACACGGGGCAGTCCACGATGGTGTTGTGTACAACCGGGGTGCGGTTGCTGGCAGTGGTTTGCATGCGCTCGTCGCGGGTGGAGGAGCAAGCAGCTAACAGGCCCGCGACGGCCACAACTAATAAGACAGTACTTTTCATGAACAGAGGCGGGGCGTGTGATGGAAATTCGAGGGTAAGGTAGGACAAAATCTGGTTAGTTCAATTGCCTTCCGTACAATTTTGGGACAGAAAGACGTATCCGCCGCACAATAAAAAGTGGAACGCCCGTGTTCTGTTTTTCGTTAACATCACAGCCACCAAAAGCACCGCTTTCGTCTTGAAAAACGGTGTTTTAGGGCCTTTTCTTCATCCGTATTCTTTTCGTTTATATGACCCGTTTAACCCATTTTCTGGCCCGCCCCCTTGCGTTGGCGGCGGCAGCTTTTTTACTGCTGCTCGGCCCAAGCGGCTGCACCACGGCATCACGCGTCGGCGTCACCAATGATTTTGACCACGCCGTAAATTTTCGGGCCTACAAAACGTGGGCGTGGTACCCCCAGCAGCCGCGCGATGCCGAAAGCGGCCCGGCTAAAGGCTACGAGTCCTTCCTGGACAAGCGCATGCGCGCCGCAGTAACTTCGGAAATGACCCAGAAGGGCTTGGCTGAAGTCACCACTGCCCCGGACATCTACGTGGCCTACAGCGCCCGCGTGGAGGATAAGCAGCAGGTCTCGCCGTATTACAACGGCTTGGGCTATCCGTACGGTTACGGCTACGGCTACTACGGCCGCAACTACTCGCCCGTAACGCAGTACAAAGCCGGCACCGTGGTGATTGACATCATCGATGCCCGCCGCAAGGAATTGGCGTGGCGCGGCACTGGCCAGGCCCAGGTAAACCAAAATACCATCGACGAAGTAGAAACCCACCGCATCGTGAACGGTATTTTGAGCACCTACCCACCGCAGGACAACAACGCCCGCCGGTAAGCTTAGCCGTGCTGGCCCAGTAAGAAGAGAGCCCGTCTTTAACCAGACGGGCTCTTTTGCTTTCCTAGCCTTGCTGCCGTTGATGAAAAACGGCCAGGATTCGTATTTGCCGGTCGGTAACTTCGTAAACTACTTTATAAGGCCGCACCAGCAGTTCGCGTATTTGGGGCAAGCCAGCCTTGGCGTACAGTGGTCCACTTAGGGGAAAGGCAATTAGCTGGTCGACGCGCGCAAATAAATTATCGACCACTTATAGCGCGTATTCCGGTGAGGTGACCGACAGGTATTCGCGGATTTTAAGGGCCTGTTTGAGTGCTTCATCCGTCCAATGAATGATTCGCACTATTTCCGGAGGCCTTGGAGAACGATGCGCTTGGCTTCGTCGTGCGGCGTCAGGCGGCCGGCTTCGGCATCGGCCAAGCCCCGCTCAATGGAACGCAGTTCGTACAGCTCGTGCATCAAATCCTCGAAGGTAGCACTTTCGGGCATCTGGTCCAACAGTTGGTGTGCTTGCTCTTTCAACGTTGCTTCCATAGCTTGAATTGCTGGAGAATGAGGGAATAAACTGAACTATACTGGCACATTCACGTGGCGCTCGGCGTGGTAGGAGCTGCGCACCAAAGGGCCGCTTTCCACGTATTTCAGGCCGCGCCTCAGGCCTTCTTCCTTGTAGTGGGCAAACTGGTCGGGGGTGATGAACTCGGCCACATCGAGGTGGCGCTTGGTGGGCTGGAGGTACTGGCCGAGGGTGAGGATGTCGAGGCCATTGGCCACGAGGTCGTCCATGGCCTGGTACAGCTCGTCGGGCTTTTCGCCCAGGCCCAGCATAATGCCCGACTTGGTGCGGTGCCCAGCCGTTTTGGTCCGGCGGATTTGCTCCAGGCTGCGGTCGTAGCGGGCCTGGGGGCGCACGAGGCGGTAGAGGCTGCCCACGGTTTCGATGTTGTGCGAAATCACTTCCTGGCCGCCCGAAATCATCACGTCGAGCGCGTCCCAGTTGGCTTTCACGTCCGGAATCAGGGTTTCGATGGTGGTGCCGGGCGAGAGCTGCTTGGTGAGGACCACGGTTTCGCGCCACACGCTGGCCCCGCGGTCCTTGAGCTCATCGCGGTTCACGCTCGTAATCACGGCATGCTTCACCTTCATCAGGGCAATGGCTTCGGCCACGCGGCGGGGCTCGTCGAGGTCGTACTCGGTGGGGCGGCCGGTGGCCACGGCGCAGAACGAGCACGACCGGGTGCAGATGTTGCCCAGAATCATGAAAGTGGCCGTGCCGGCCCCCCAGCACTCGCCCATGTTGGGGCAGTTGCCGCTCTCGCAGATGGTGTGCAGCTTATGCTCGTCCACGAGGCGGCGCACGGCGGCGTATTCTTCGCCCACGGGCAGCTTCACGCGCAGCCAGTCGGGCTTGCGGGGGCGGGCAGGAGCAGCCGTTTCGGGCTGAATAACGGGCAAGTCAATCATAAATCAATTATGAGTTATAAATTATGAGTTATGAGTTGGTAGTATTGAAGCAGGTGCCCAAGCACAACAAAATTACGAACGAAGTGCTTCTGCACGCCCTGCGGGCGGAAACTCATAACTCATAATTCAAAACTCATAACTCTTTTTATGAGCGGTGGCCGAAATACAGCGTCAGGTACACCGAGGGAAAGAACTGACGGTTCAGCGGGTCGGTGGTTTCCAGGGGGTTGGGGCTGAGGATGACCATGCGCTTGGTGAAGGCCTCCACCAGCACGCCCACTTCCAGGCCGGTTACGGCGTCGCGGTAGCGGCCGTATTCGAAGCTGAGGCCGCCGCGCACGTGGAAGCCGGGCACCACCTTGGTCTGGCCAATGCCGCTGAAAAGCGGGCCGTGGTCAAGAATAGCCCGGGCGTCGGTGTGAATGCGTGGGTCGAACTGCTCGTTCACAATGTCGTCGTTGGCCAGGTTGATTTGGCCCGTTACCGGGGCCGTACGGTCGTAGCTGATGTAGTAAGGCATCAGCAGGCCAATGGATGGCCCCACGCTCACGAGGCCATTAACCTGCACCCCGGCATCGGCCGCTTTGCGGAAAAGGATGCGCTGCAAGCCAATGGAAGGCCGCAGCACAAACCCGTAGTTGGTTTTTTGGTCGATGTAGGTGCCACCCACCTGGGTGGTGCGGCGGTCCTCCTTGGAATTTTTCAGCATCACGCCCTCAATGCTCCAGAAGCGCAGCAACCGGCCGTCGAGCACTCGCGACGACCGCACGGAGGCCCCACCCAACAAGCCGCCCTGGGTGTTGAAGTTCACGCCGAACACGAATTCCTTGCGGTACGACTGCTCATCGGACGGCGCATCGGGAACCGAAGAGGGGCGCAACGCCTGGGGCCGGGCCGCGGGAGCCGAGCGGGCGGGAGTAGCCGGAACGGTGGTAGCCGCCGGAGCCGGGCGCGCGGGCACGTCCTGCGCGCGGGCCGTTGCAGCGGCCAGCGTACCGGCGGCAATCAGGCCCCAAAATCGAAAAGTGAAGAGATGCATAGTTTACCCGAAAGGAACCCGACCAGTCGCCACAGGTGCGGCGCACCAAGCAATACGTAAATTAGCTAAATAAAATCAACTCTGTAAAGTTAACTTCCTGACTTAATGACCACCGCCTCCGCCCGCTACGCGGGCCACCTCCGCACCGAAGCTACGCACACCGCCTCGGGCACTACCATTCAAACCGATGCGCCGACCGACAACCACGGCCGGGGCGAAGCCTTCTCCCCCACCGACCTGGTGAGCACCGCCTTGGGCTCGTGCATGATGACCATCATGGGCATCATGGCCGAACGGCACAAGTGGGACTTGGTCGGCAGCTCGTTCGCGGTGCAAAAGCACATGAGCGCCGAGGCCCCGCGCCGCATCGCCCAAATCGATGTCACGTTCAGCCTGCCCGCCGCCCTGGCCCCGGCCGACCGCACCTTGCTGGAGCGCGCGGCCCACACCTGCCCGGTGGGCCTGAGCCTGCACCCGGACGTGCGGCAAAACATCGTGTTTGAGTATAACGGGTAATAATTTGGGATTAAAAAGCACGTCGTGGGGTGCGTTCCGGATCACCCCCACCCCCCCCCGGAGTTGTTTAATTGGCGGGGGCGGTGGGTGGGGCAGCCAAGCACGCCCGGGGTGTTTCGCGGTGA
>JBBQSQ010000264.1:0-4300 GCA_038213745.1 Cytophagales bacterium | reverse complement strand
AATTGATTTACTATCGCGGTCGAGATGCTTCGACTGCGCGGACGCCAGATGAGCATGACGTCCTGATAATAAATGATTTTCAAATCTACTCAATAAAGCAGCCCACTGCTTCGGTGCGCGGCACGGCCACGGCGCGGCCGGCGGCCACAGCGGCCAGGGCGTCGGCCAGCTCGTGGTGGTTGGTGACGGCCCGGTGCTGGCCCAGGCCAGCGTAGGCATCATCGAGGCGGCCCTGGTAGAGCACGGTGCGGCCATCGGCGGCCAGCACCACCACTTCCGGCGTCACGCGGGCATGCAGCTGCCTGGTGAGCCGATGGCCGGCATCGGCTTGCAGCGGAAAGGGCACCTGGTAGGTTTTGGCGAAGGCGGCCAGGCCCGTGGACGTGGTTTCCTTGGCCGGAAACACGCCCACAAACCGTACGCCCTGCGCCGCATAGCGCCCGTGCAACTCCCGCAGCGGCAGCGTGGCCGCCTGGCTAATGGGGCAGGTTTCGGCCAGAAACACGTACACCGTGGTTCGCGGCGCGGGCCCAGGCCCGGCCGCCCCAAGCAACTGAAAAAGCAGAAGTAACAGGAGTTTCATGCGTAGCAAGTGGGCAGCTGATGATGGGCCCGGCCCAAGGCAGCACGAATTTAACCGGTAGCTTCGTTTGCTTTGCGCTGCTGACGTGGGCGCGCCCGGCAAATAGCGGCCCCACCACATCAATTCAGCCAGCAAATGCCCGGCCCGCTTACCAGACGCCCACCCGGCGGGCGGGGTTCCGACATTTCGGCCCGGTTTTCGTTTGCGCCCACCAAAACCCCTTTCATCTGCATTCCCATGACAATTTCTTCCCTGCTTTGCCCTGCGCGCCGGTCCTTGCTAACGGCGCTGACTGCCTCGGGCCTGCTCTTCGCCAGCTCCTGTTCGGCCCCGCGCGCCATCATTGCCACGGGCAAAGTCACCCCACAGGGCGAATTTCGGGTGGGCTACAACCAGGGCTTCAACCTGGCTTCGGCCCCGCTGGCCAAAGCTGGCACCGCCGTGAAGGAAGCCGCCAGCCAAGCCGCCAGCCAGGACCAAGTGGACTACACCGACGCCACCACCCAGCTGCAAGCCGCCGCCCTGGCCTACATCCTCGACCCGGTGCAGCCCACCGCCGACCTCAACATCCGCTACGGCATCGTGCCGCGCCTCGATGCGGGCTTCAAATATGCGTTCGGGTCGTACGTATTCGACACCCAATACCAGCTACTGGGGCCCACCGGCACCCCCGAAAACCCCGACCGCGGGGCCGCCTCGGGCACCACTTACGCCAGCATCGGCCTGCAATTTGCCACCCAGCGGGCCAAGCTGCCCAGCCTGCCCTTTCTGTCGGACATCAATTCGGTGCTAAACTTCCGGGCCACCCGCAACGATTTGTTGGTGCCGCTCACGTTCAGCCAGTCGTTTGGGCCAGAGGAAGAAATCGGGGCCATCAGTTACGGCCTGGTATACGCTCACAGCTGGGTGAGCTACGGCTTCGCGCCCACCAAAGTCTACAACGGCGCGGTGAAAGTGCCCGAGCTGCCGCTGCAAAGCCGCAACTTTTCTTCCATTGGTGGCTTCCTCAACCTCAAACTGGGCTACCGCTATTTCTACGTCATCCCCGCCGTATCGGTCTTTTACCAGAACTACGGCGACTACGCCCTGCTGAACGGGGCCAGCACGTCGCTTAGTGGCGTAACGGTGGTGCCCTCGCTGGGCTTCCAGTTACGCATTCCCAACTTCAGCAAATGAGTAAGTGGGCAAGTGAGTAAGTGGGTAAAGTGGGTTCGGATGACTTCATTTATTCGGAAGTCCACCTCCTGGTTTGCGCTGGGTGTGCCACCTTTGAAACTGGCTCCATTTCAGAAAGGCCGCATCCAGCGTTCGCCTGGCTTGTCCTGGTCCACTTTACTCATTTGCTCACTTACCCATTTACCACATGGAAGCTCCCAACCCCGATTTCATGCGCGAAGCCATTCGCCTGTCCATTGAGCAAATGCGGGCCGGGCACGGCGGCCCCTTCGGCGCGGTGGTGGTGAAGGACGGCCAAATCATTGCCCGCGGCTTCAACCAAGTCACCAGCACCCACGACCCCACCTGCCACGCCGAGGTCGACGCCATCCGCAAGGCCTGCCGGGCGCTCGGCACTTTCCAGCTCGACGGCTGCGACCTCTACACCAGCTGCGAGCCCTGCCCGATGTGCCTCGGGGCCATTTACTGGGCCCGACCCGCTCGCGTGTTCTACGGCAATACCAAGGCCGATGCGGCCGCCATCGGCTTCGACGACCAGTTCATTTACGAGGAGTTGGACCGGCCCATGGAAAGCCGTAAATTGCCTATGACGCAGCTGTTGCGCGAGGAGGCGCTGGCAGGGTTCCGGGCCTGGACTGAATTGGAAGGCCGCACGGAATATTAGCGTACGAGGCGCTTCGTCGCGCAAAAAAGACGGTCATGCTGCGCTTGCCGAAGCATGACGTGCTTTATTGTTTCCCGAATCATGATAGCATTTTTTCTCAACGACCAGCCCATTCGCACCAGCGAGGCCCCGGCCAGCGCCCTGCTCGATTTCGTGCGCTACCACGAGCAGCTGAAGGGAACCAAAATTGGCTGCCGCGAGGGCGACTGCGGGGCCTGCACCGTGCTGGTGGGCGAGCTGAATGCCGACGGCCAGACCGTGACTTACCAGAGCATGACGAGCTGCGTCACGCCGCTGGGCAATGCACACGGCAAGCACATCGTGACGGTGGAGGGCATCAATGCGGCCGGCAGTCAGCTCACGCCCGTGCAGCAAGCCATTGTGGACGAAGGCGGCTCGCAGTGCGGCTTCTGCACGGTAGGCTTCGTAATGTCGCTGACGGGCCACTGCCTGAGCAGGCAGCCGGCCACGGAGAAAAACACCATTGCGGCCATCGACGGCAACATTTGCCGCTGCACCGGCTACAAGAGCTTGGAACGCGCTGCCGCCAAGCTCACCGCCGAACTGGCCGACCGGCCCGCCGAAAACGCCTTGGCTTGGCTCAGCGAGAAGCAATTTGTGCCCGGCTATTTCGCCGGGATTCCGGCCAAATTGGCTAAGCTACGGCCCGATGCCGCAAAAGCAACCGAAGCGACTGAAGACGCTTCGGTTGCTTTTGCTATGCCTCACGCCAACAGCGGCAGCACTGTTTCCACCCCGCCCGATGGCCCTACCGGGTCCAACCACGCCCAAAACCAGAACGGCCACGGCCGCGATTCACCCATTCGCCCATTCACCCATTCACTCCTTGGAGGCGGCACCGACCTGCTGGTGCAGCGCCTCGAAGAGCTGCGCGAACAGCCGGGCGTGCGGCTGGTATTCGACCAACCCGGCCGGCGCGGCATCCGCCACGAAACTACCGGGCGCGTGGTGCTGGGGGCAGCTACCACGGCTAGTAACCTGCTCGAATCGGACCTGATGCGCGGGCTGCTACCCCATCTGCCGCAGTACCTGAAGCTGGTGAGCAGCACGCCCATCCGCAACATGGGCACGGTGGCCGGCAACTTCATCAATGGCTCGCCCATCGGCGACCTCACCATCATGTTCCTGGCGCTGGGCGCGTCCGTCACGCTGCTCGACGCGGCCGGCCGCACCCGCGAGCTGGCCCTGCCCGACCTCTATCTCGGCTACAAAAAGCTGGCGAAAGCGGCCGATGAGCAAGTTATCGACATCAGCTTCCCCGCCCCACTGGCCGGCGACTTCTTCCACTTCGAGAAAGTATCCAAGCGCACCCACCTCGACATTGCCAGCGTGAATTCCGCCGCCTGGCTGCGGGTTGAAAGCGGCGTTATTCAGGCGGCCCGCGTCTCGGCGGGCGGCGTGGGGCCGGTGCCGCTGCTGCTGGCCCGCACCAGCGAGTTTCTGCAGGGCCGCGAGCTCACGGCCGAAACCCTGACCGCCGCCAACTCCGTGATGCAGGCCGAAATCAGCCCGATTTCCGACGTGCGCGGCACCGCCGACTACAAGCGCCTGCTGCTGCGCCAGCTGCTGTGGGCGCATTTTTTGCAGTTCGCGCCGGACCTGGCGGTGGATGAATTGATTTAAGTTTATAGTGTCGCCCTCCGCGTTCACCTCACCCCCTGACCCCCTCTCCAAAAAAGAGGGGGCACCGGACTTGCTCCTGGCGAATTCGGTCTGAAGTCGTCCTCCCGACCTGGTGCCCCCTCTTTTTTGGAGAGGGGGTCAGGGGGTGAGGTTGACGCGGAGGGCGACACCCAACTACAATATGAACCACCTCGACCCCCACCGCCACGTGCGCGGCGAATCGCAGTACCTCG
>JBBQSQ010000263.1:0-4319 GCA_038213745.1 Cytophagales bacterium | reverse complement strand
GAAGCCCTCTTACCTCGCCGATTTACTGAAGCGCTACCTCGACCACGACACCACCGAAGGCGAAGCCTGGACGGTGGACCAGTGGTACGAGGCCCGCGACATGCCCCGGCCCGACCTCACGCCGGCCGAGCGGGCGGCGGCGCGGGCCCGGGGCTGGGAGCAAATCCGGCGGCGGACGCGGCCCCGGCCGCAGCCGCAGGTCCGCCCCCGGCACCGCACCGGCATGCGCTGGGCGGCCGCGGCCGCCGTGTTGCTGAGCCTGGGCCTGGGGGCGGTGCGGCAGGGCCTGTTTGTGCTGCCGCCCGCAGGCACCGTGGCGCGGCAGGCCCCCACCGCCGACCAATTGCTGATTGGCCTGCAAGCCGATGGCACCCTTACGGCCCGCAACCTATATGCTCACGCCCTGCCCCTGGCCCTGGCCGACGGCAGCACCGTGACCCTGCAGCCCGGCGCGCAGCTGCGCTACCCCGCCCGCTTCACGGGGGCGCAACGTGTGGTAAAGCTCGAAGGAGAAGCCTTTTTTGAGGTGTTTCACGACGCCGGCCACCCGTTCCGGGTGCTCACGGCCCAACTCGAAACTACGGTACTGGGCACCAGCTTCGGGGTGCGCGCGGTGCCGGGCCAAGGGGCCGCCACGGTGCGGGTGCGCACCGGCCGCGTGCGGGTGCAGGCCCGCGCCGGCCAGCCCGCGCCGGCCGAAGCCGCCGTGGTGCTGCGGCCCAACCAGGAAGTAACCTACCGGCCGGCCGCGCCCGCCCTGCGGCCGGTGCTGGTACCGCTGCCCGTGCTGCTGGCCCCGCAAACGCTGACGTTTGAGGAGCAAGCCGTGACAGAAGTGCTGCGCAGCCTGGCGGCCAGCTACGGCGTGCCCATCCGCTACGACGGGGCGGCCCTGGCCGGCTGCACCGTGACGCTGCACTTCGGGGCCGAAACGCTCTTTGAAAAGCTCGATTTACTGAGCCGCGCGCTGGGAGCCCGCTATGAGCGCACCGACACCGCCATTATTTTCCGCAGCACTGGCTGCCAAAGCAATTAGTTTCTCCTACCCTACCCCGAATTCTGCCCCCGCTTTTCACGCCAACTCCCACCATTCACGCTTTTTTCCTATGACGCACTTTTTCTGCTTTTGCCGCGTGGCTGCGCGGCCGCTTGCTATAGCGCTGCTGGCCTCGCTGCTGGCCGTCGGCCCGGCCGGGGCTGTGCCCACCACGGCAGCCACGACTAATGCCTGGACCAGTGATGTACTGAGCCGCCCCGTGACGCTGCGCCTGGAAGGCCAGCCCATGAAAGACGTGCTGGCCAGCATCGAGGGCCAGGTGAACATCCGCTTCCTCTACAGCCAGCAGCTGATTGGGGCGGGCCGGCGCGTGAGCGTGGCCGCCGCCCAGGAACCCCTGAGTGGGGTGTTGCAATCGTTGCTGCTGCCGCTGGGCATTCAGTACGAGGTGGTGAGCAGCGGCATTCTGCTGGCCCCGGCGGCCGGCGGCGTGCGGGCGGGCATCCCCATCAAGGGGCGGGTGGTGGATGAAAAGGGGGCCGGCATGCCCGGCGTGACGGTGCTGGAGCAGGGCACTAACAACGGCACGAGCACCGACGCCGACGGCCGATTCGCGCTGAGCGTGCAGCCGGGGGCCACACTGGTGATTTCGGCCGTGGGCTACAAGAGCCAAACGCTGGCCGTGGGCGACCGCACCAGCTTCGACCTACGCCTGACGGCCAGCGCCACCGACCTGAGCGACGTGGTGGTGGTGGGCTCGCGCGGCCTGCCCCGCACCGACGTGGAGCGCCCCACGCCCGTGGACGTGCTCAACGCCAAGGAATTGCAGCTGACCGGCCAAACCGACCTGGGCCAGCAGGTGCAGTTCAACTCACCGTCCTTCAACTCGGCCAAAACCGGCGTGAACGGCGTGGCCAACTACGCCGACCCGGCCAGCCTGCGCGGCCTCTCGCCCGACCAGGTGCTGGTGCTCGTGGACGGCAAGCGCCGCCACCAGTTTTCGGCCCTGAACCTGAACGTGACCGTGGGCGCGGGCACGGTGGTGACAGATTTGAACGCCATCCCGAGCCTGGCCATTGAGCGGATTGAGGTGCTGCGCGACGGTGCGGCCGCCCAGTACGGCTCCGATGCCATCGCCGGCGTCATCAACCTGGGCCTCAACAAGAGCACCGGCGTGGGCACGGCCAAGGTGCAGTACGGCATCACCAAGGAGGGCGACGGGGCCCAGTACCTGGCCGGGGCCAACTACGGCCTGAAGCTGGGCAAAACCAACCCCGGCTACCTCAACCTCACCCTGCAGTACCAGCGCCAAAACCAGAGCAACCGCTCCGACAGCTACCGTGGCGGCATCTACACGGCTTTCCCGGCCCTGACCGCGGCCAATCCCAACCCGACCGATGCCCAGGTTGCGGCCGAAAACAGCGCCCGCGCCAAGGGAGGCGTGTACGCACCGGTAGGTACGCCCTTTCGGGTGGGCGTGTACGGCAGCAACCAGGCCGATATCTACCAGGGTTTTTATAACCTGAGCGTGCCCATTGGGGCCTCGAAATGGGCGGTGTACAGCTTCGGCGGGTACTCGCGCAAGGACATTCTGGCCTATGGCTTCTTCCGGAATGCACAGCCTAATAATGTCAACTACAGCCCCATTCAGCCCAACGGCTACCTGCCCGAGCTGCCCGGCCGCTCCGACGACTATTCGGCCGTGCTGGGCCTGAGCCGCAAGCTGGCCGGCGGCTGGAACCTCGATTTCAGCTCCGGCTACGGCTACAACTACCTCGATTTGTTCGCCAACAAAACGGCCAACCCCTCGATGGGCGCGGCCTCACCCACCGATTTTTACGTGGGCCGCAGCGCCTTCGGGCAAAGCACCAGCGAGGTAAACGTGAGCCGCAACTATGCTGGCTTGTTCGGCACCAAGTCGTTCAACATTGCCCTGGGCACGCAGTACCGCGTCGACCAGTTCATTCTGAAACAGGGCAGCCCCGAGTCGTACTTCGTGGGCCCGTTTGCGCTGGCGGCCGCGGCCACGCCCACATCGCCGGCCCGCACGGCCAAGGCTCCAGGTTCGAGCGGCCGCCCCGGCATTGCGCCCGACGACGAAACCAACGCCACCCGCAGCAACATCGGCGTGTACGTGGACCTCGAAAGCGACCTGACCGAGCGCCTGCTCCTCACCACGGCCCTGCGCTACGAGAACTACTCCGACTTCGGCAGCAACGTGTCGGGCAAGTTTGCCGGGCGCTTTAAGGTCACGGAAGGCATTTCGCTGCGCGGCTCCGTGAACCGGGGCTTTCGGGCGCCCTCGCTGCAACAGACGTTCAACAGCGTGTCGACCTCGACGGTACAGGCTGGAGCCATTGTGCAAACCAAGCAGCTGCGCAACAACGACGCCCGCCTGCTGCCGCTGGGCGTGGCCGCCCCCAAGGCCGAAACCTCGTGGAACTACAGCGCCGGCGTGGCCGCCCAACTCGGCGAACACCTGCTGCTCACCGTCGATGCCTACCAGATTGATATCCGGGACCGTATCATCGACAGCGAGCGCCTGATTAAGTCCGACATCAAGGCCCTGCAAACGCCGGACTTCGCCAACATCAGCGAAATCCGCTTTTTCACCAATGCCATCAATACCCGCACCCGCGGCATCGATTTCGTGACGACCTACAAGACCGATTTCAGCGAGCGCAGCCGCCTCACGGCCAGCCTGGCCTTCACCCTGAACGCCACCAACATCGTGAACACCAGTGCCACGCCCGCCGCCCTGCAGGCCGGCACCGCCAACCGCATTCTGCTGATTGACACCGTGAGCATTGCCCTGATTGAGCGCGCCCAACCCCGCCAGAAAATACTGGGCTCGGTGACCTACACCGTGGGCAAGTTCAGCCTCACGCCCCGCGCCTCGTATTTCGGCCCGGTGGTGGCTTATGAGAAGCCGGCCAACATCGCCGCAGTGGCCGCCACGCCCACGACGCCCGCCATCCCCGCCCGCTACGTGAAGCACATCAGCCAGGAGTTCCGGGGAAAAACGCTGGTCGACCTGGCCCTGGTGTACACGCCGACTCGGGCGCTGTCGCTCACGGTGGGCGGCAACAACCTCTTCAACGTGTACCCCGATAAGGTGGACGCCACCCGCTTCGGCAGCTACTCCAACGGCGAGATACCCTATACCCGCAACGCGGCGCAATTCGGCTTCAACGGGGCCTATTACTATGCAAATGCGACGGTGACGTTTTAGGGGTAGGAGGGTAGGAGGGTAGGAGGGTAAGGGGGTAGGAGGTATTTTTCTACCTACCCTCCTACCCTCCTACCCTCCTACCCTCCTACC
>JBBQSQ010000262.1:0-4327 GCA_038213745.1 Cytophagales bacterium | reverse complement strand
GGGGCCGAAAGCCAGCGGGTGCGCCAGCTGCTGGAAGCTGCCCAGGTATCGGCCCGTGTGATTGGCTACGTGAGCGTGGGGGAGGAGCCGGCCACGGATTCAACGGAAAACTCACCAATTCACCAACTCGCCAACTCACCGTTGGGCGAGCTGCGCCAGCTGGCCGATATCATTCGCCTCTACGGGCTAAACGAGCTGATTTTTTGTGGCAAGGACTTGCCCGCCAGTCAGATTATTGCCCTCATGCTGAGCCTGCCCGCCGCGCCGCCGGTGGCCTACAAAATCCTGCCCGAAGACAGCCAGTACATCATCGGCAGCAGCAGCAAGGATGCGCCCGGCGACTACTACACCCTCGACATTGCCCTGAACCTTTACCAGCCCCAGCAGGCCCGCGCCAAGCGCCTGCTGGATGTGCTGACCAGCGCGGGGCTGTTGCTGCTGGCTCCGGTGCTGCTCTGGTTGCAGCCCCGCAAAGCTGGTTTTCTGCGCAACTGCGGGGCCGTGCTGGTAGGCAGCCGCACCTGGGTAGGGCTGCGCTACACGCCCGGCCCGGCCCGCACCGTGCCCGCTGTGGTGTCGCCGGCCGATGCCGCGGTGTCGGCCGCGCCGCTCAACGAGGTGACGCGCCGCCGGCTGGAACTGCTTTATGCCAAGGACTACGAGCCGGGCATGGATTTGAGCGTGCTCTGGCGCTGCTGGCGGCAACTCGGGCAGTAGCACTGTAGCGCGGACTTTTAGTCCGCGAGTGGTGCCGGCTGGCATTGCGCGCGGGTGCGGACTAAAAGTCCGCGCTACATTGCAGCCGCCGTACCTTTGTCGTCCTATTTACCGTTGCTCAATATGTCTGATACCGCCACGCTCGCGCTCGTTTCGCCGCTCTCCGACCGCCTGCTGGCGATGAACGAGTCGGCCACTATTGCCATGGCCAAGAAAGCCCGCGAGCTGATGGCCAAGGGCGTGGACGTCATCAACCTCAGTTTTGGCGAGCCCGATTTTCAGACCCCGCAATACATCAAGGACGCGGCCAAGCAGGCGCTGGACGACGGCTACACGTTTTACACGCCCGTGCCCGGCATTCCGGAGCTGCGGCAGGCCATCTGCGATAAATTCGAGCGCGACAACCAGCTCGATTTCCTGCCCAACCAGATTGTGGTGAGCACCGGAGCCAAGCAGGCCCTGGCCAATGCCATTCTCAGCCTGGTGAACCCGGGCGATGAGGTTATCGTATTTTCGCCCTACTGGGTGAGCTACGAGGAGATGGTGAAGCTGGCCGAAGGCGTGGCGGTACCCCTGATTGGCAGCCTGGAAAACGACTATAAAGTGACGGCCGCGCAGCTCGAAGCCGCCATCACCCCGCGCACCAAGCTCATTATGTATTCGTCGCCCTGCAACCCCACGGGCTCGGTGTTCAGCCGCGAGGAGCTGGGGGCCATTGCGGCCGTGCTGGCCCGGCACCCGCAGGTGTACGCGCTGGCCGATGAAATTTACGAGTACATCAACTTTGTGGGCGAGCACGCCAGCCTGGCCCATTTTGCCGAGGTGAAGGACCGGGTTATTACCGTCAACGGCTTTTCCAAGGGCTATGCCATGACGGGCTGGCGCCTGGGCTACCTGGCCGCCCGCGCCGATATTGCCGCCGCCTGCGAGAAAATGCAGGGCCAGATTACGTCCGGCACCTGCTCCATTACGCAGCGGGCGGGCCTGGCCGCGTTGCGCGGTGGCCGCGCCTCCGCCGATGAAATGGTGGCTGCCTACCGCCGCCGCCGCGACTTGGTGCTGGGCCTGGTGCAGGATATTCCCGGCTTCAACACGCCCACGCCCAGCGGGGCGTTCTACATTTTCCCGGAAGTATCGGCCTATTTCAACCGCCTCGCCCCCGACGGCAGCACCATCCACAACTCGTCGGACTTAGCCCTCTACCTGCTCAACGACGCACACGTTTCCGCCGTGTCGGGCGAGGCATTTGGAGCCCCTGAATGCATGCGCTTCAGCACGGCCGCCGCCGATGAAAAGCTGGTGGAAGCGTTTCGGCGGATTAAAGCCAGTCTGGCGAAGCTGTAAAATTATTATGAAGTGAGAACGTCATGCAGAGCGCAGCGAAGCATCTTTACTGCGCAACGCAATCATTTACTATGGCGGTAAAGATGCTTCGCTGCGCTCTGCATGACGTTCTAACCCTCCAAGACATTGCGCGAATCCTCACTTTCTGAACTGTTCAACGACTTTAATAGCCTACGTGTCCTAATCATCGGCGACGTGATGGTGGATGCTTACGTATGGGGCCGGGCCACGCGCCTCTCGCCTGAAGCGCCGGTGCCCGTGGTGCACGTCGCCCGCACCGAAAACCGCCTTGGCGGGGCCGCCAACGTAGCTTTGAACGTGCAGGCCCTCGGCGCTACGCCGCTGCTCTGCGCCGTCATTGGCACCGATGCGGGCGGCGACCAGCTCCTACAATTGCTGCACGCCCACGACCTGCCCGCCGATGGCCTCATCCGGAGCGCGCACCGGCCCACCACCGTCAAGCAGCGCATCCTGGCCCATGGCCAGCAGCTGCTGCGCATCGATTCGGAAATCGAAACCGACCTCAATACCGACGAAGCCACCCAACTCCTGGCCGCCTACGACGACCTGCTGGCCCGCGCCGACGTGGTTGTTTTCGAAGACTACGACAAGGGCGTGCTCAGCGAAGGCATTATCACCGAGTGCATTGCCCGCGCCCGGCAGCGCAACATTCCCACGGTAGTGGACCCCAAGAAGAAGAATTTCCTGGCCTACCGCTACTGCACGCTCTTCAAACCCAACCTGAAAGAGCTGCGCGAAGGCCTGAAGCTGGAATTCGGCGAGCCTAATACCGACCGTCCTGGCTTCGAGGCGGCCGTGGCCCGGCTGCGCGAGGAGTTAACGCCCGAAATTGTGCTGGTTACGCTCTCCGAATACGGCGTTTTTGCCCAGCAGAAAGAAGCAAAAACCTACTTGCCGGCCCACCTGCGCACCATTTCCGACGTGTCGGGCGCGGGCGATACCGTTATCAGCATTGCCGCGCTGTGCGTGGCGCTGGGGCGGCCGGCGGCCTTCACGGCGGCGCTGGCCAACCTGGGCGGCGGGCTGGTGTGCGAGCAGGTGGGCGTGGTGCCCGTAGAGAAGCAGCGGCTGCTGGAAGAAGCGCAGGAAGCGGGGCTGCGGTAGCGTGATGTAGCGCGAACTTTTAGTTCGCGTTCCCGCACGACAATCGTTGCAATGGCGCGTGGACGCGAACTAAAAGTTCGCGATACATCGCTAGGCCTTCTTCAAAAACTCGGTTTTCAGCACCATGGTGCTGCCGCCGGCGCGGCCTTCAATTTCGGCGGCGCTGTTGGTGAGGCGGATGTTTTTGACCACCGTGCCGCGCTTGAGCGTGAGCGAAGAGCCCTTCACTTTAAGGTCTTTGATAAGGGTGACCGAGTCGCCTTCGGCGAGCAAGGTGCCGTTGCTGTCTTTTGCGTCCATGGTAGGCGGAAAGGATGATTGAAAATAGGAGCCTTACGATGCCAGTTGCATCTTTTGCAGCAGCAGCGTGAGGATGCGCGGCGGCGCGGTTCTGCTGTCCTCGTCGAACCACTCGCGCAAGTCCAGCAAGTGCAGGCCTGTGGCCTTGGCCAGTTGAATAAATTCGGCGATATGATGCTGGTGAACGGGCACATCCACTTGGCCATTGGGCGTGTCGAAGCGGGCCTGGCTGCCTTGGTACTGCTTGAAAGGGTGTAGCTCGCCCACGTACACCAGCCCGCCCGGCCTGGTGTGGGCGAAGGCTTGCTCGAATACGAAGCGCAAGTCTGCAACATGTTCCAGCACGAGGCTGAACGTCACGAGGTCAAACTTTTGGTCGGTAAATCCCCAAGGCTGCGTGATATCGGCAAATTCAAAACGGATATTTTCTGCTCGCACCTTGGCTTGGGCGCGCGCTAGCATTTCCGGCGAGAAATCCACGCCCACTACTTGTTGCGCCCGCGTTACGAGGTACTCCGAGTTTTTGCCTGTGCCGCAGCCAATCTCCAGCACGCGGCCCAGTGGCCGTTGCATGCTGCCCAGTAGCGTGCGCAACGCGTGGCCTTCGAGGTCACGGGTTTTATTCTTATTGGTGTCGTACTGGTCGGCCCACTGGTCGTAAGCATCGGCAATGGTGGGCATCATTCAGCAATTAATTCAGCGTTTTCCGTTTTTCCAATGTTACCCCCGCCACGCCTTCACCGTTTCCACAAACACCCGCACGTTATCAGGGTTGGTGTCCGGATAGACGCCGTGGCCGAGGTTGGCGATGTGGGGGCCGCCGGCGAACTGGCGGAGCATG
>JBBQSQ010000261.1:0-4348 GCA_038213745.1 Cytophagales bacterium | reverse complement strand
TCGCTCCCGCCGCGGCAACAAGTACGTGCAGTTCATCATCGTGAACGACGGCTCCACCATCCACACCATTCAGGCCGTGGCCGCCGCCGAGAATTTCCCCGAGGAAACCCTCAAGGACGTGGGCAACGGGGCCGCCGTGGCTATTCGGGGCACGCTGGTGGCCTCGCAGGGCAAGGGCCAGGCCGTGGAAATCCAGGCCACCGAAATCACTGTGCTGGGCGCGGCCGACGCCGAAGCCTACCCGCTGCAAAAGAAAGCCACGTCGCTGGAGCACCTGCGTGACATCGCCCACCTGCGCCCGCGCACCAACACGTTTGGCGCGGTGCTGCGCATCCGGCACGCGCTGGCCTTCGCCGTGCACCAGTATTTCAACGACCACGGCTTTTACTACGTCCATCCGCCCATCATCACCGGCTCCGATGCCGAGGGCGCGGGCCAGATGTTCCGCGTGACCACCCTATCGGCCGACAAGCCGCCGCTGGCCGATGACGGCTCGGTAGACTACACCCAGGACTTTTTCGGCAAGCAAACCAACCTCACCGTCTCGGGCCAGCTCGAAGGCGAATTGGCGGCCATGGCGCTGGGCAGCATCTACACCTTCGGCCCCACCTTCCGGGCCGAAAACTCCAACACCGCCCGCCACCTGGCCGAGTTTTGGATGATTGAGCCCGAGGTGGCCTTCAACGAGCTCGAAGAAAACATGGACCTTGCCGAGGATTTCCTACAGAGCCTGGTACGATACGCCCTGGCCAACTGCGCCGATGACCTGGCCTTCCTCAACGAACAGTACGATAAGGAGCTGCTCGCCCGCCTGCATTCCGTGTCCGACAACGCCTTCCAGCGCCTCACCTACACCGAGGCCGTCGAAATCCTGAAATCAGCCAAACAGAAGTTCGAATTCCCCGTCGATTGGGGCACCGATTTGCAGTCCGAGCACGAGCGGTACCTGGTCGAGAAGCACTTCAAGAAGCCCGTCATTCTCACCAATTACCCGAAGGAAATCAAGGCCTTTTACATGAAGCTGGACGACGACGGCCGCACCGTGCGCGCCATGGACGTACTGTTTCCGGGCATCGGCGAAATCATCGGCGGCTCACAGCGCGAGGAGGATTTCACCAAGCTCACGACCCGCATGGCCGAGATGCACGTGCCCACCGAAGACCTCGACTGGTACCTCGACACCCGCCGCTTCGGCACCGCGCCGCACGCCGGCTTCGGCCTGGGCTTCGAGCGCCTCGTGCTGTTCGTGACGGGCATGAGCAACATCCGCGACGTGATTCCCTTCCCGCGCTACCCCAAGAACGCGGCGTTTTAAGCGCCGCGCCCGACTCTAAAATTGTTAAAAAAGCGTCTCTGCCGGGGCGCTTTTTTTGTGCGTGCTTAACCCCAATGCCTCGCCGCCCGTTGCTAATAAGCACCACAATCCGCTCTCTATGCTCCCCGAGATTAACCTCACCGACTCCGCCAGCCTGCCCGAAGGCGGCCTCAAATCCTTTCCCACTCCCAATGATGGCCCACAGGTACTGCTCACCCGCCAGCAGGGCCAGGTGCACGCCTTCGCCGCGCACTGCCCGCACTACGGCGCGCCGCTGGAGAAGGGCAAAGTAGTGGGAGGGAAGCTGATTTGCCCCTGGCACCACGCCTGTTTCAAGGTTGAAAATGGCCACCTCTGCGAGCCGCCCGCCCTCGACGACCTACCCACCTTTGCCGTGCGTGAGGCCGACGGCCGCATCTGGGTGCAAATGCCCGAAAACCCGCCCGCCAGCACCGAAAAGCCCGACGCTACGCCCACGGCTGAAGTGGGCGGCGACCCTGCCCCCGCGCCCGCCAAAGCGCCCGCCGATGCCCGCACGTTCGTTATTATTGGCGGTGGGGCGGCCGGCCAGTACGCGGCCCAAACGCTGCGCCGCGAAGGTTTCGAAGGCCGCTTAGTGATGGCCTCCGCCGATGAGGCCGCGCCTTACGACCGCACCAAACTCAGCAAAGCCTACCTGGCCGGCAAGGCGAAACCAGCGGCACTACTGCTGCGCGAGCCCGATTTTTATGAAGCACAACGCATCGAGCTGCTGACCAATACCCGCGCCACCAGCCTCGACCTGAGCAGGCAGGAAATCCACTTCGAAAACCACCCGCCGCTGCGCTACGACCAGCTGCTGCTGGCCCTCGGCGGCATGCCCAACACCCTGCCCAAGCTGCCGGGTCACGACCTGTCCGGCGTACGCACTCTCCGCACCCAGGCCGATGCGGCCGCCATCCTGGAAGCCACGAAAGAGGCCAAGCAGGTGGTGGTTATCGGCTCCAGCTTTATCGGGATGGAAGCCGCGAGCAGTCTCGTCAGCGAGACGCGGCAGGTGACCGTGATAGCGCAGGAGAAAGTGCCGTTTGAGCGGGTGCTAGGGCCGGAAATCGGGCAGATGTTCCGCCAGCTGCACGAGGAGAAAGGCGTGCAGTTTGAAACTGAAGCGGAGGTAACGGCCTTGCTGGGCGAAGGCGGGCACGTAAGCGGGGTGAAGTTGAAATCGGGTAAAGTTCTGCCCGCCGAGGCCGTGGTCCTGGGTGTGGGCGTGCGCCCGGCCACCGAGTTTCTCCAGGGTGTTTTCGACTTGGGAAAAGATGGCAGCGTGCCCGTCGATGCCCAGCTGCGGGCCGCCGAAAACGTGTATGCCGCCGGCGACATCGCCCGGTTTCCACTAGCGGCCGCGGGCGCGCCCACCCGCATCGAGCACTGGCGGCTGGCCCAGCAGCACGGCCGGGTGGCTGCCCGCAACATGCTGGGCCAGCAGGAGGAATTCACCGCCGCGCCATTCTTCTGGACGCAACAGTACGGCAAGAGCCTGCGCTACGCCGGCCACGCCGAGCAGTGGGACGAAATCATCTATCATGGTGAAGTCAAGCAGCAGGATTTCCTAGCGTTTTACGTGCAGGCGGGCCGCGTCGCGGCCGTGGCCGGCCTGGGCCGCGATACGGCCATGCTGTACATCACCGAACTGCTGGGCCGGAATAAGATGCCCGCTCCGGCCAGTATCCGCCTCGAAACTGACTGGGCCGTGCTGGCAGAAAATGCGGAATAAGGCGGAAATATCCATGAAAAAAGGCTGTCCGTACGGGCAGCCTTTTTTTGTTTTTTATGGTTTTGATTCGCCTAGTCACGGCCGTGACCGTGACCGTGTCCGTGGCCATTGCCGTGGCCCCGGTCATCCTGCCGGCCTTCGCGGTAGCCTTCCCGATAGAGTTTTTTGGCCTGTCCGGGCGGCAGACCGCGCCGGGGGCGCACAATTACCGGGCGCGGCTGCACCACCACTACGCGGCGGGGGTAGCGGTCGCGGTGGGCACCCACGTACACCCAGGGCTGGCGGCCCCGGTAGTCGAGCACCACGGGGTGGAACTGGTAGGGGTCGTAGCCTTCCACCACCGCCAAGGGTACCCACTGGCCGTTGCGGTACACGATGTATTGCTGGGCGTAGAGGTCGTAGTAGCCATCGATTTCGGGAATGTAGTAGAACTGGGTGCCCTGCGGCACGGCAGGGCCCCAGGCGGGGCGGCCTACGTTCACGTTGACATTTACCTGGGCCTGGGCGGCCGGTGCGGCCGCCCAGGCCAATGCGCTGAACAAGGCCGTACAGAGGATTCGAGGGAAGAAATTCATGGCTGATTTCAAAAATTAAGCAGGACTAATAAGCGAAAGAAGGCAAGGAAGGTGCCAAATCCACCACCCGGCTGCAAAAGCCCGGCCCAGTGGCGAGCGGCTCACGTTCCCACTTTGCTGGGCTATTCAGCGATGGCAGACTCGACGAGGCTAGTGCTTGCCTTTGCCGTGGTCCTTGCCTTCGTGCTCGTGCTTGTCGTGCTTGTCCTTCTTGCCGTGCTCTTCCACATAATATGTGCCGCCGACGGGCACCAGTACGGCACCCTTTTTGAGCTTTTTGGCCTGGCCGTGCGGCAGGCCGTGCTTGGGGTATTTCACCTTGTACTCTTCGTAGCGCACCCAAGGCTGCGCGCCCACGTAGTCGACCACTACGGGATGAAATTCGCCGGGATTGTAACCGCTCAGGTTAACCGTCCGAATCCATTTGCCATTGCGCGACACTACGTACTGGCGAGCCGGAACATCGTAGAAACCAGCGGTTTCGGGAATGTAGTAGTACTGGGCACCCTGCGGCACGGCCGGCCCCCAGCTGGGCGGCGTAATGTTGATGTTAATCTGGGCGTGAGCCGCCGGGGTGGCAACGAGGGCAGCCCCGCCAAGCAATACAGTGCAAAATAGGGTGGGAAGTAGTTTCATGGAAGGACGGAGTTGATTAAAAATAAGAATACCCAGTAGGGCACCGGCTGTGCCGGGTGCCCTATG
>JBBQSQ010000260.1:0-4495 GCA_038213745.1 Cytophagales bacterium | reverse complement strand
AGATCAGGAGATAGAAGCGTGGGAAGAGGGCGAATACGAGCATATGATTTTCGAGGTCGAAGGATACTAGCGGCCCGCATCATCCATTCTTTCACCAAGGGCGGCCCCAAACCGGCGGCCCCACAAAACAGCCTCAATCATGCCTAAAACGGCTACTTCCTATCAGCCCCATTTGCTGGACCCGCACAGCGCCGAGCCGCAGCCGGTCAGCCCCAAAAACGGCCGCAGCTTCAAGCTGGCCGAATTGTACACGATGCTCGATTGCCAGCGCGTGGACGTGGTGCCCTTGACTAAAGACTTGATTTTGATAATCGACGACGAGGGCAAGTTCCGCCACCCGGCCTACCTCAATCTGCTGGCAACTTACCTCTGGTACCAGCACCAGCCCGAAGCGCGGGGCGTCGACAGCATCGTGGGCCGCGCCATCCTGTGCCACGACCAGCAATTCCGGTAACCCACCCAGGGGCCGGCCAGCGCCGGCCCCGCATTCCCTCACCTCATGGCCAAAGACCTCTCAAAAGACCTCGCTCCAACCTTCCGGGTCTTCATCCGCCGTCATCCCCAGGGTGGCTTTACCTGGACGCGCCGCGAACCAGGCAAGCCCAAGCGTGGCGGTTGCCGCCGTGCTACCCAAGCAGAAGCCATTGCGGCCGCCCTTGAATACATCGAAGACTAACACCAAAAGCGGCGCAGGGGCCGGCCGCCAACTGGCCCCGCTTTTTTCATTACCAACCCATTCCCCATTATGGCAACCGCCACCACAACCCCCAACAAAGCCGCCGCTAAGGCCGCACCCGCCGCCATCGTTTCTGCGTCGGCCGACACCCTCACCGCCAGCGCCCGCCCGGCCTACCTCGTGGCCGGCGTGGACGAAAGCACCGGCGAAGAAACTTGGTCAAACCGTTTCCGCTACCTGCCCGGCCACCCCCGTCAAGTGCGCTTCGACGCAAAGGCCGGCCAGTTCAACATCAACGGTACCGGGCCGCTCGGCAGCTCGATTAGCTTCATTCCCTTGGCGTGGCGCATTTTTCAGGACGACATTCTGAACATGGGCCGCAAGACGTGGGCCGAACTGTATTTCACCGACGAGAAAGGAGCCGTTTGCGCCGTGTTGTTCCACGGCTACAGCGTCGAAAATTTGTACCGCTTGATTGAACCGCTTTTCTACGACGACCTCACGTTGGCTGACGTGGTAGTAACCGTTACCGCCACCAAGAAGGAAACGACCAAAGAAGGCAAGAAGGCTACCTATTACATCGCCGAGTTCAGCTATACTGCTGCTGACCCCGCCGAGGCCCAGGCCCGCAAAGACTTTGCCCGCGACTTTGAGTTGTGGCGCGCCGAAACCTACACCGGGGCCGCCGACCTCAAACTGACCCAGGGCTACACCGTCCCCGCTGAAATGCAGGAGCAGGCCGCCCGCGCACAGCTGGCCACCCAGCCGCCCGCCACCCTGGCCGCCTAGCAGCAACACCCGCCGGCCGGCCGTCCCACCCAGGGCCGGGCGGCCCTTGCGGCTAATTCTTCATTCCTCATTACAGCACCATGTTTCACGCCCTCACGCATCACCCCGACCTGACCCAGGCCCAACACCGCGCCCTGCCGCACGTCAGCAATACCGACCTGTCTACCCTCAAAAATCAGTTGTTAGGCCAGTCCCGCCAGCTCAACCCCGTAGCGCTGGCCTACGGCTCCCATTTCCATACCGCCGTGCTGGAGCCTCCGCACTACCAGCGCACCGACGAGCGCGGCATCAAGTGGGCCGACCTCGAAACCTTGGCCCGTCAGGTTCGCCGCCAACGCTACTGCCGCGACCTGCTTTACCGGGGCCAGGCCGAACAGTCCTACACCGCCACCCACACGGCCACCGGGGTAGGGGTGAAGCTGCGCCCGGACTTATGGGTTCGCAGCCGAGCCGGCCGCCATCTCACGCTCGTCGTCTTCACAACCACCAGCAGCCCCGACCGCGCCCACTTCCTGACCACCATCGAGAAGTACGACTACGACCGTCAGGCCGCCCTATACCTGGACGTGCTCGGAGCCACTCGTTTCTTCATCATCGGCGTGCAGAAGAAAGACCCGCACGAAGTGTGGCGAGTCGAACTGACCGCCATGCCCGGCCTTATTGAGCAGGGCCGCAAAAAGTACGCGACGCTGCTGCGCCACCACGCCCGCCTGGCCTCGGCCAGCTAACCAAAAGCCCGGCCGCTCCTTGATGGTACGACCGGGCAATTACAGAACACTAGCCCGGGGGGAGGTGGACTTCATGTGCCAAAGGCACGCAAATTGCGTGCCTTTGCACCTAACCTAAACCAAACCCTGCTGCCCCGAGAAAACGAGCCTGCTTCATGGCTATTACAAAAGGCAGGAGAGCCAGGGGGCCAGGAGAAATCAGGAAAACACGGGTAACTCGAGCTGGTTAATTTGCGCCTCGGCTTTCTGCGTGTTTTCCGCCGCGTTGAATAGGAGCCCGGAAGCCTCAATGAACTGCACGTGTTGAATGCCCAGCGTACGCCACAAAAACGTGGCGTACGGCGTGGCGAAATCCTGGTCGCTGCCCAAGCCGGTGCCACCACTCGTAAAGACGATGTACATGCGGCGGGCGCGGAGCTTGCCGTGCCGAACGCCGTCGATATAGTCAAACGTCACGCCGGGGCGGACGACCTGGTCAACGTACGCTTTGAACGTGGAGGACACGGTCCAGTTGTACACGGGCAAGC
The DNA here is from genome assembly GCA_038213745.1 of Cytophagales bacterium. Lineage (GTDB taxonomy): Bacteria > Bacteroidota > Bacteroidia > Cytophagales > Hymenobacteraceae > Hymenobacter. Next base: position 1,775 of record JBBQSQ010000260.1, on the reverse strand, counting down.
CAAGCACCACCAGGTCGGCCGCCAGCAGTTCGGCTACCAGTTCGTTGGAAAGCTGCGTGGCGGCTTGCATGGCGGGAGTTGGGTTTTGCGCGGCGTACACAATTCCGTTAATGTGCCCCTCGGTCGGCAGCGGCACGCCTACCGCCAAGTCGCGGGTCGTCACATGGGCATCCGGATAGGCCTCCAGCAGCCGCGCCATCAGGCGGTCGGTGAGGTGCCGGGACACGCTATCCGCATAGCGCGGGCTGCTGTCGAGGCGCAGAATTTCGAGGGGTTGGGACAGGGAGGGGTTCATGAAAATAGGGTTGAAGTGGGGTGATTGCTTGTGGATTGAGGCAGCAGCACGCGGTTGCCCGTGCGTTGGCGGCTATCGAGCCGACGGTGGGCTTCGGCGGCTTGCGCCAGCGGCAGGGCTTGGTCGAGGGGCACCTGGAGCTGGCCCCTGGCCACGCCGCCGAACAAGTCCCCGTAGGAGGCTTCTTGCATGAGCGACGGCTGCCTCAGGTAGGCGCCCCCGTAAAAACCGCGCACCGACCGGGACGGCGCGCCGTTGGGTGCGGTAAGTATCGTTGTCGTGGAAGGCCTGGTGGGTTGGAAAAAATATCCTGCATTGAAACGTCGCGAACCGAAGCGGTAGCCAGCAAAGCGCGGGTGATGCTCATCCAGGGAAACCCACCCCCTCCAGCTTGCGCCGCAGCAGCTGCTGACGAGCCGCGCCCGTGGTGCGTTGCAAGGCTTCCGTCAGGTGGTGACGGGCCGCTGCCGGGTCGCCGTTCAACTGGTGCAAGTCACCCAGCACGGCGTGGTACAGGTAGCTGCCGGTCAGCGCCTGGGCCTGCGCTATCGCTTGCAGACCCAGCGCGGGGCCATCGGCGCGGGCGACGGCCACGGCCCGGTGCAGGGCCACGACGGGGGAAGGGTGCAACGCCTGCAGTTGGTCGTAGAGCCGGCGAATGGCCCGCCAGTCGGTGGCAGCGTAGGTCGGGGCCAGGCAGTGCTCCAGCGCAATGCCCGCCTGCAGGTGGTAGGCACTGGCCGCGGGGGCGTCGGCGGCGCGGGCGAGGTGGCGCAACCCGCGGGCGATGAGCGGCTGGCTCCACCGGCGGCGGTCCTGCTGTTCGAGCAGGACCAGGTGGCCGTGCGCGTCGGTGCGGGCGGGCAGCCGGGCCGCTTGGAGGCAGAACAGGGCCAGCAGGGCGTGGGTGTCGGGGCCGTCGGTGCGCGGCTGCCGGGTGAGCAGCAGGGCCAGGCGCAACGCTTCGGCGCACAGCTCCTGCCGGATAGGCGCGGCGGGCTGTTCGGAGTCGTAGCCTTCGCTGAAGAGCAGGTAGAGAGCGTGCAACACGGCCGCCAGGCGGCGGGTCAGCTCGGCGCCGGTGGGTACTTCCAACGATACGCCGGCGGTGCGCAGGGTTTCTTTGGCCCGAAACAGGCGCTTGGTGATGGTGTCGGGCGAGGTGAGAAAGGCGGCCGCAATTTCCGCCACGCTCAACCCGCCCAGGGTTTTCAGGCACAAGGCGACCTGCGCCGCCGGGCTCAGCGCCGGATGGCAGCACACAAAGAGCGTCCGCAGCTCGCTGTCGGTGAGCTCCTCCGGCAGGTAGTGCGGCGCGGCTTCCGCCACGCGCTGCTCGGCCGCGCTGAGCTCCTGCCCGATGCGGCCCCGCCGCTGCTCGCGGCGCAGCCAGTCCAGGGTTTTGCGCTGCGCCACGCGGTACAGCCAACCGGCGGGGTTGTCGGGCACGCCGTGCAGGCGCCACGCGGTCAGGGCTTCC
>JBBQSQ010000259.1:0-4497 GCA_038213745.1 Cytophagales bacterium | reverse complement strand
TCGGAAGTATCGGCTCTGCTGGGCCGGATGCCTTCGGCCGTGGGTTACCAGCCCACGCTGGCTACCGAAATGGGTGCCATGCAGGAGCGTATTACTTCGACCAAGCGCGGCTCAATTACTTCGGTGCAGGCCGTTTATGTGCCGGCCGATGACTTGACTGACCCGGCCCCGGCCAACACCTTTGCCCACCTGGATGCCACGACGGTACTGAGCCGCAAAATCGCCGAGTTGGGCATCTACCCGGCCGTTGACCCGCTGGACTCGACCTCGCGCATTTTGTCGGCCGATGTACTGGGCGACGAGCACTACAACACCGCTCAGCGCGTGAAAGAGCTGCTCCAGCGCTACAAGGAACTGCAGGACATCATCGCCATTCTGGGTATGGACGAGCTGTCGGAAGAGGATAAGCAGGTGGTAAACCGCGCCCGTCGGGTGCAGCGTTTCCTGTCGCAGCCCTTCTTCGTGGCCGAGCAGTTCACGGGCTTGAAAGGCGTGCTGGTTGACATCAAAGACACCATCAAAGGCTTCAACGAAATCATCGACGGCAAGCACGACCACCTGCCGGAAGCCGCATTCAACCTTGTGGGTAACATTGAGGATGCCGTGACCAAAGGCGAGCGCCTGATTGCGGAAGCCAAGTAGTGAGCTATGAGTTATGAGTTAAAAGTTATGAGTTGGTTAAAACCAGCCCTTTAACAACTCATAACTCATAACTTTTAACTCATAATTCAAAAGAAGTGCATCTCGAAATCATTACCCCCGACCGCAAGGTATTCGAAGGCGAAGTGACGTCGGCCCAGTTTCCGGGGGCCGATGGCTCGTTTGAAGTACTGAACAACCACGCCCCGCTGATTGCCGCGCTCAAAGCCGGTAATGTCGTGCTGACGGGCACCACCGGCCGCGAAGCCATCCGCATCGAAGGCGGCGTGGTGGAAGTGCTGCGCAACAACGTGATTGTGCTGGCTGAAGGCGCGGCAGCCTGAGCCAGTTGATAAAATAATCGAGAAAAGCCTTTCCTGGACCGGAAAGGCTTTTCTGTTTTTCTGCCTTTCATGAACATCCAGCCCAAAATTACCCCCATTTACCAAACGTCGGTTTTCAAGTTTGAAGACCTGGATGCCGTGCAGCAATATTTTGACGAGCCGGGGAGCCGCTACCTGTATTCGCGCAACGGCAACCCGAATTCCGAGGAGTTGGCGGAGGCCGTGAACCGGTGGGAGGGCGGCGCGGGCGCGGTGGCGACGGGGTCGGGCATGGCGGCTATTTTCGCGGCGCTGCTCACGTATTGCCAGGCTGGCGACCATGTGCTGTGCGCGGCCGATATCTACGGCGGCTCGGCGGCGCTGCTGAATCTGGAGTTGTCGCGGCTGGGCATTACGGTAGGCTACGTACCGTTTGAAGCGCTCTATGACCTCAAGGAGTACGTAAAGCCTACTACCAAGCTGCTGCTGTGCGAAACCATGAGCAATCCGTTGCTGCGCGTGGTGGACCTGCGGGCGCTGGCCACCGAATGCCAGCAGCACGGCCTGAAACTGGTGGTAGACAACACCTTTGCCACGCCTGTCCTGACGCGGCCGCTGGCCTACGGGGCTGACCTTGTGCTGCACAGCGTGACCAAATACCTGGCGGGCCATTCCGATGTGACGGCCGGGGCCGTGGTGGCCCGCACGACCGAGGATGCCGCCCGGCTACGCCAAATCGGCACGGTGTTCGGCCTCACGCTGAGCCCAATGGAGAGCTGGCTGAGCGTGCGTGGTATGAAAACCATGCGCCTACGCGTGGCCGCGCACAGCGAAAACGCCTGGGCCGTGGCCGACTTTCTGCACGACCACCCGGCGGTGGAAGCGGTGTATTACCCGGGCCTTCCCACGCACCCCCAACACGCGCTGGCCACGGTGCAGGGGGCGGGGCGCTTTGGCGGCATGCTGTCGATGCGCTTGGCGGATGATGCCGCGGTGGTGAATGCCTTCATGCAACGGAGCCAGTTGTTTCCGTTCGCACCATCGTTGGCGGGCGTGGACTCTTCGTGCTCAAGCCCGCTTTATACCTCGCACCGGGCCCTGACGGAGGCCCAGCGGGCCGATTTGGGCATTACCGTAGGGCTAGTGCGGCTGAGCGTGGGCATTGAGCCAGTGGAGGATTTACTGGCTGATTTGGCCTTAGCGCTTGGGTAAGTAGCCGGTTTCGCGGATAGCGGAGGGGGGTACCCCGCTGGCGCAGGCAGCCCAGCGCCAGACTTCGGGGCATCTGCCCGGCCTACAGCTTGTCGGATACCTGCGTGGATATCTGCTTGGCGGTACGCAGGGCCTGGAACTCGCCCTGTTGTGAACGGATGGTCAGCTTGTCATCCAGCGAGTACGAACTGCGCAGGTCTTCGTAGCGGCCGTTGAGGCTGCTTATGACGGCGGCGGCGGTGGACCAGTCGGCGGGTTTCCAGCTTTGGCGGTCATTGCGCACCCGCTCAATAAATAGCTCGTAGGCGCTGAGCAGCCCGGGTGCAGTGAGCGTAGCTATCGTGGTTTTGCGGCGCAGAAACGCGGATATTTGGGCATCGCTGGCCGTTACCGTGCCCGCGTCAGCGGTAGAAACGGGCGTGTTGATAGTGGCTGGGGCGGTGGTACCGGCCGGTACGTTGATGGTGCGGGTGGTGCGTCGGATAACCTTGCCGGTGACCGGGTCCAGGTCTTCGGTTACCTCGGTTTGCTGCTGGGTGGCCGGTGCAGTGGTGGTGGTTGATTTGGGGATGCTGGTGGTGGCTGGCTTGGTTTGAGCAACGGCGGCCAAGGGCAGTGCCAGGCACAAAGCAGCAAGGAGACGGGAATTTTTCATAGGATAAAAAGGGATTGGCTATGCCTTTAACGGCAAAAAGCGTCCGAATGGTGTTCACAGCCAGTGCGGATAGGCACTAATCGAGCCACATTACGCACCCAGGGCCGGCCAGATGATTCTCTACTGCAGGACTTCGCGCACGGCCTCGGCCACGCGGCGCAGCTCACCGTCGCCCATGGCCGTGCCGCTGGGCAAGCAGAGGCCGCGGGCAAACAGGTCCTCGCACACGGCCCCGCCGTACATGGGCGCGGTGGCAAAAAGCGGCTGCAAATGCAAGGGCTTCCACAGGGGCCGGCTCTCGATGTTGCGGGTTTCCAGGTGGAGGCGCAGGGCTTCGGGCGTGATTATGGCTGGTTCTTCCTCAATCTGGTTCAGCAGAATGGTGGTGAGCCAGCGGTTCGCGCGGCTGCCGGTGGGCTCCCGGGCCAGGGCCACTGTGAGGCCGGGCACGCTGGCGAGGTGCTCGCCGTACCAGGCGAAGATTTCGCGGCGGCGCTTCACCCGCTCCTCCAGCAGCTCCATTTGGCCCCGGCCAATGCCGGCCAACAGATTACTCAGGCGGTAGTTATAGCCCACTTCGGAATGCTGGTAATAAGGCGCGTCATCCTTAGCCTGGGTGGCCAAAAAACGGGTCTTCTGGGCCAGCGCGGCATCGTTCGTCACCAAGGCACCGCCGCCGCTGGTGGTCAGAATCTTGTTGCCATTGAATGAGAAGACGCCCACCTTGCCGAAGCTGCCCAGCGGCTGCCCACCAAAACGGGAACCCAGGGCTTCGGCCGCGTCTTCCAGGACGGGAATATCGAATTCCGCCGCCGTGGCCAGAATTTCGGGCAGCTTGGCCGGCATGCCGTAGAGGTGCACCAGAATGAGGGCCTTGGGCTTTTTGCCCTTCGCCAGGCGGTCCACAATGGCTTCGCGCAGGCGGGCGGGGCACAGGTTCCAGGTATCGGCCTCGCTATCGATGAAAACCGGCGCAGCACCCAAGTACAAAATGGGGTTGGCGGTGGCCACGAAGGTGAACGACGGGCACAGCACCTCGTCGCCCGGTCCCACACCCAGCAGAATCAGCCCCAGGTGAATGGCGGCCGTGCCCGAATTCAGGGCCACGGCGTGCGCCACCCCGGTGGCCTGGCAGATATCCGCTTCGAAGCCCGTGATATTCGGTCCGGCCGGGGCGACCCAGTTGTCCTCAATGGCTTTGTGCACATAGTTCAGCTCGTGCCGGCCGAGGTGGGGCGGAGAAAGGTAGAGGCGGTCGTAATCCTGGCTGCGCATTGGGGAATTATGAATTATGAGTTAGAGATTATAAGTTAGCAGTTGAGGAATGAGGGTGGTCTCAATTCATAATTCCTAACTCATAATTCATAATTCCCCACTGGTTTTGCCGGCACGCCCACGGCCGTAACATTAGCGGGCAAATTGCGCACGGCCACTGCCCCGGCTCCTACGATGGTGTTTTCCCCAATGCGCACCCCCTGAATAATGGTAGCGCTGGTGCCCAGGTACACGCCCGCCGCCAGGTGGGCCGCGCCACTCACGTTGGCATGCGGCATAAGGGCGCAGAAGTCTTCCAGCACGGCATCGTGCCCCACGGTGCAGCCCAGATTGAGCAGCACGAAGCGGCCCAGGGTGATGTCGCAGGTTAGAATGCAGCCCTGCTGGATGATG
>JBBQSQ010000258.1:0-4520 GCA_038213745.1 Cytophagales bacterium | reverse complement strand
CCGCGAAGACCGCAAGATGAGCCTCGGCATCAAGCAATTGACCGAAGACCCGTGGACCCGTGGCGACTTCGGCGACAAGTACGCCGTGGGCAGCAAGCACAGCGGCCTCGTGCGCAACCTGACCAACTTCGGCCTGTTCGTGGAGCTGGAAGAAGGTGTGGACGGCCTCGTGCACGTTTCCGACCTGTCGTGGACCAAGAAAATCAAGCACCCATCGGAAATGGTGAAGGTGGGCGACAAGCTGGACGTAGTGGTGTTGGAGCTGGACCTCGGCGCTCGTCGCCTGGCCCTGGGCCACAAGCAGCTGGAAGAAAACCCCTGGGATACTTTCCAGACGGTGTTTACCCCCGGCTCGGTGCACAAGGCCACCATCACCGAGAAGTCGGAGCGTGGCGCGGTGCTCGAATTGCCTTACGGCATCGAGGGCTTCGCTTACCCCAAATCGTTGGTGAAAGAGGATGGCTCGAACGCTGAAAACGGGGAGTCGCTCGACTTCCGCGTCACGGAGTTCTCGAAGGATGACCGCCGCATCGTGCTCTCGCACACGGCTGTATTCAACAAGGAAGCCGCCGCTGAGGACGACAGCCGCAACAGCAAGTTCAAGAAGAAAACCAACGCGAAAGCTGGCGAGCCCCAGGGCGAAGGCAAAATGAGCGACCTGAAGAAGCCTACGGAAGAGAAATCGACCCTCGGTGACCTTGACGCCCTGAGCGCCCTGCGCGACCAGATGATGGGCAACGAGCGCAAGGCTGGTGAGCAGAAGCTGAAAGCAACTGCCGCCGCCAAGCCTGCCGATGTGCCCGCTGCTGGCCCCGACAACGCCCAGGCGCTGGAGGACGGTGCTGCCGCTGGCAAAGGTGCCGCAACTGCTGCCACGCCTAAAGCGGCCGCTAAGGCTGCTGCTACCATCGAAGGCACTGCTCCCGCTGCTGAGGCAACCGAAGCCGCTGAAGAAGCTCCCAAAGCTGCTGCTCCCAAGGCCAAGGCCGATAAAGCTGAGGCTCCCGCCGCCGAAGCTGCTCCGGCCGCTGAGGAAGGTGGCCTGCTGGCCAGCATCACGGGTGCTGCCTCGGCTGCCCTCGACAAAGTGAAAGAAGTGGCCGCCGACGCTGCCGAAGCCGTTTCGCACAACGAAACCTTCGACAAAGTGAAGCACGCTGCTTCGGATGCAGTGGACGCCGTGACGCACTCGGAAGCTTTCCACAAAGCTTCGGAAGTGGCCGGTGACTTGGTGGACAAGGCCAAAGGCCTGGTTGCCGGTGACGAAGCTGCCGACAAAAAAGACGACGAAGCCAAAGCCTAAACGCTTCGCTTAGTTGCAGAAAGGAGCCCCGGCGCACGCGCCGGGGCTTTTTTTGTAACGAAACCTTGCCCACCCCAAACCGGCTACGTACCTTTGCGCTCCCAAAAGCCCACTACTGGTGACGTGACCGAGTGGCTAGGTAGAGGTCTGCAAAACCTCCTACGGCGGTTCGAATCCGCCCGTCACCTCTGAATATTGCTGCGAAAAGCTCCATTTGCCACCCGGCCGATGGGGCTTTTTTTGTGTACAGCGGGCCGGGTGGCGGCTTTTGGCCTCCTTATGCCTACATTTCGTAGCCAAGCTGGGCCGTTGGCCGTACTTGCGTCCGAAACCCGTCTCTTACCACCCCGATACCTTATGAAGATTGTTGACCTCCGCACCATGCGCGGGCCGAGCTACTGGTCTGTGAAGCACAATAAGCTCATTGTTGCCAAAGTTGATTTGCAAGAATTTGCCGGCCAGTGGTCGAATGCCGTGCCGGGATTTGCCGGGCGGCTGATGAAGCTGTTTCCCAATATCGGGACCGTGCAGCCGGGTGGCATGAGCGGCAAGCAGGCCGCCAAGCACCAACCCCTGACCCTGGAGGCGCTGAACGACGGCGAGCCACTGGGCTACGTCATCCAGCATGTGGCGCTGGAGTTGCAGCGGCAGGCCGCCATGCCGGCGTTCTGGGGCAAGAGCTACCCCGCTCAAGAGGAAGGGGTGGAGTACGTGGTATTCGACTATCAGGAGGAGCGCGCCGGCCGCCGCGCCGCCGAGGCCGCCGTGGAAATCGTGGAAGCCGTGTGCAAGAAGGAAAAGGTGGACTTGAAACCCATTATTACCGAGCTGCACGAAATCCGGGAGGACGAATTTTTTGGGCCGAGTACTTACAGCATCGTAGCCGAAGCCGCGTCGCGCAACATTCCGTATATTCAGCTCAAGAATACCAGCATCATTCAGCTGGGCTATGGCGTGAACCAGCGCCGCATCTGGGCCACTACCACCAGCCTGACTTCGCACGCGGGCGTGGAGGTAGCCGGTAATAAGAACCGCACCAAGGCCATGCTCGACGACGCGGGCGTGCCCGTGCCGCGCGGCACCACGGTGTACTCGGAGGCCGGCCTGCGCGATGCCATTGACGAGTTGGGCTTTCCCATCGTGACCAAGCCACTCGATGGCAACCACGGCAAGGGGGCCACCATTCGCATCATGAACTGGAAGGATGCCGCCGAAGGCCTGAAAGCGGCCCAGGCGTATTCGCGGGCCGTGATTGTGGAGCAGTTCATCGAAGGCTTCGATTTCCGCCTGCTGGTGGTGAATGGCAAGCTGATTGCCGCGGCGAAGCGTACGCCGGCCGCCGTGGTTGGCGATGGCAAAAGCAGCATCCAGCAGCTCATCGCCAAAGTAAACGAAGACCCGCGCCGGGGCATCGGCCACGAAAAAGTGCTGACCAGCATCAAGGCCGATAAGCACACGCTCGACATTCTCAAAGGCCGCGAACTGACGTTGAAATCGGTGCTGCCGGCCGGCGAAGTTCTGTATCTGAAAAGCACGGCCAATATCAGCACCGGGGGCACCGCCACCGACGTGACCGACCAGATGCACCCCTACAACGTGCTGCTGGCTGAGCGCGCCGCCGGCATCGTGGGCCTCGACATCTGCGGCATCGACCTGATGGCCACCGATATTTCCATCCCACTGAATGAAAGCCGGGGTGCCGTGATTGAGGTGAACGCCGCGCCGGGCTTCCGGATGCACATTGCGCCCACCGAGGGCCTGCCCCGCAACGTGGCCGCCCCGGTGGTGGACATGCTGTTTCCGCGGGGGAGCACCGCCCGCATCCCGATTATTGCCATCACGGGTACCAACGGCAAGACCACAACCACGCGGCTCATCGCGCACTTGGTGGCCAGCAAGGGCTACAAGGTCGGTTTCACGACCACCGACGGCATCTACATTCAAGGGGTGCAGCTGCAAAAAGGCGATTGCACCGGCGGCCAAAGCGCCGAATTTGTATTGAAAGACCCCACCGTGAACTACGCCGTGCTCGAAACGGCGCGCGGTGGCATGCTGCGCTCGGGCCTGGGCTTTCATAATTGTGACATTGCGGTGGTGACCAACGTGGCGGCCGACCACCTCGGCATGCGCGACATTTACACGGTGGAGGACATGGCGGCCGTGAAGGGCGTGCTGCCCCGCACGGTGCGCAAAAACGGCTGGGCCGTGCTCAACGCCGACGATGACCTGGTGTATGCCATGGCCCGCACCGTGGACTGCCGGGTGGCCCTGTTCAGCATGAATGAGCACAACCCGCGCATTCTGGAACACGTGGAAGCCGGCGGTGTGGCGGCGGTGTATGAGGAAGGCTACGTCACGATTTACCGCAACAGCTATAAGCTGCGCATTGACCGGGCCGCCGAATTTCCAATTACGTTTGAGGGCCGGGCGGGCTTTAACATCGAGAACTGTCTGGCAGCGGCGCTGGCCGGGCACTTGGCCGGGTTTGAGAGCGACGACATCAAAATCGCGCTACGCACCTTCGTACCCTCGGCCACGAAAACGCCGGGCCGGATGAACGTCTACAAATTTCCCAAGTTCGACGTAATTGTGGATTACGCCCATAATACGGCGGGCATCACCAAATTCGCCGAGTTCATGGAGGCCACGCCGGCCACCCGCAAAATTGGCATTGTATCGGGTCTTGGTGACCGTCGCGACGAGGATACCTTGGGCTTCGCGCGTATTGCCGGCCGCATCTTCGACGAAGTAATCCTGCGCCAGGACCGTGACCTGCGCGGCAAGTCGGCCGAATTCCTCCGCGAAATTATGGAGCGTGGCCTGCGCCTCGACAAACCCGACCTGAAAATCACCTACATAGAAAAAGAGCCCGACGCCATCGACCACGTCCTGAAAACGGCCCCGCAAGGCGCGGTTATCACCATGTTTGCGGAAAACATCGCGGCCGCTATTGCCAAGCTGGACGAGTTCGAGAAGACTGTCTGAACCGCGGATTTATCGGATTCATCGGATTGGTATGATTTTGTGGACGAACCAACTTTTGCAAACAAATCTGTTTTTCAGCAAAAAGGGCCACCCGGCGGGTGGCCCTTTTTGTAGTCGGCGGATGAGCGGAAAGCGTGATTCGTGCACAAAATCCGGCCAATCCGATGAATCCTCGGTTCAGACTACTTCAGCGTGAATGTGGTTTTGCCCATCAACTGGCCGCTCTCATACA
>JBBQSQ010000257.1:0-4609 GCA_038213745.1 Cytophagales bacterium | reverse complement strand
TTATCCGGCGAAATGGGTTTGTCCTCCTCCCCCACCAGCAGGTGGCAGGGCACTGCCAATTGCGGCATTAGGGCGGTAATATCTTCGCGCGCACCCACTTCCAGCCAAGCGGCCCATGCCGCCTGGGTAGTGCGGAGGTTGTCGGCGATGACCTGGGCCCGGAGCTCGGCCGGCAAGGACCGGCCGGTAATTTTATCGAAGGTTTTTTCGGCTTCCGCCGGCTTGCCGTAGGCTGCCAGCGAGGCCGCCCGGTCAGCCTCGGTCATGGGTTCGCCGGCGGGCGGCGAGGGCGAGAGCAGCACCAGCCGGCGCAGCCCCACCGGCCGCCGGGCCGCCAGCGCCAGCGCCATTTTGCCGCTCATGCTGTGCCCAATGAGCGTGAAGTCGCCCACCACGTGTTGCTGGACGTAGGCGGCTATCCAGTCCGTGTAAGTTCGCACCGAATAGTCGAACCCCGCGGGCACCGGCTGCGCCCCGAAGCCGGGCAAATCGGGCGCAAGCAGCGTGGTTTCGGGCGGCAGCAGCGTGCGGACAAGGTCGTATTCGCGGCCGGCCCCGGCCCAGTAGTGCAACGCAAGGATGGTAGGGGGTGATGCCATAGCGCAAAGCAGAAGTCGCCGCGCCGGGTAGTTGTGCCCGGTCCAGCCATTGAATAATCTACATTAAGCAAAACCATCCGCTTTTGTTACAGACATTTTTTGCCCCTCCCCGGCAATCCAATCACGGAAATCTGCCGTAGGTTCTCGTACAATTACTATTAGGTTTAACAATTGATTGCCCGTTTTTTTTAATTCTAAGCCTCTCCTTATTGCACCAACCTATTACTATTTCTATCCGTTTATATACTCTGCAACTCACTCTGTACCAGTTGGCTTGCTTCTTCGGCCAGTAGTGCTTGCAGCCTCCCTTCAATTCTCACTATGACTTCAACTCCGGCGTTGCTTACGGCAACGGACGAGGGCCTGCTTGTGCAGCGCCTGCTGGACCGCGACGAACAAGCCCTGAGACTGCTTCATGACCGATACGCCAAAAACCTGCTGACCGTGATTGTGCGCCTGGTGCGCGACGAAGCCCTGGCCCAGGACGTGCTGCAGGAAGGCCTGCTCAAGGTCTGGCTGAGCATTGCCAGCTACGCCCCCGAGCGCGGCCGGCTGTTTACCTGGATGGTGCGGGTGTGCTGCAACCAGGCCATTGATGTCCTGCGCAGCCCCCGGCATCAGTTCCACAGCAAGGCCCAGCCCTTGGAAGTGGGCAAGGCCCAGCGCGCCCATGCGCCTACCACCTTCAACCCCGAGCACATCGGGCTGCGGGAACTCACGCTCAAGCTCAAACCCCGGCAACGCGAGGTTATCGACCTGCTCTACTTTGGCGGCTGCACCCAGGCCGAAACCGCCGAACAGCTGGGCATTCCGGTGGCCACGGTGAAGACCCGCGCGCGCGCCGCCCTGCACGTGCTGGCCCTGCTGGCCCGCTAGGAGTTTTTTTAGTGGTTGGTGGTTAACGGTTAGTGGTTAATGTGCACCACGTTTCCACCCAACATTTGCCAGTGTGGGAGTTGGCCAGCCGGTGCAGTACCCATTAACCGCTAACCATTAACTGAATTAGCAATCTAATTTAGTGTACAGTCTCCGGGCGTCATTTCCCGCAGAGCTGCGCAGAGGTGGGCGCAGAGGGCCGCAGAGGATGATGCGCCGTATACTAAATTCGATTGTCAATTCAATTAACCGCTAACCGTTAATCACTAACCACTAATAAATACCCATTATTTCGGGCATTCCTCCCGCGTCAGGCTTTCGTTGATGACGATGGCGGCGTGGTTGCCATCGGCGGCAGCCAGAAGAGCCTGCTGGGTGCCGGGCGTGGTATCGCCAGCGGCGTAGAGGCCGGGGATGGACGTTTGCAAGCCGGAATTGACCCACACGGCCCCTTTGCTGGTAAGGCGGGCCCCCAGCTCGGCCGCCAGCGGGGTGCGCTGGTGCTGGGGGGCGTGCAGAAACAGCGCGGCCCGCTCCAGCTCCCGGCCATCTGCGAACTGAATGCACCGCAAATCGCGGCCCGGCGAGCCGATGAGGCGGGCAATGGGCTCTTCGCGGATGCCAATTTTTTCGCGGTGCAGGCGGCGGCGGGCATTGGGCGTGAGGTGGCCTGGCCCGTCGGTGACCACCACCACGTCGCGGCTCCAGCGGCTCACCAGCAGCGCCAGGCCCGTGACGGTGCGGCCCTGCCCGTACACGGCCAAGGGCTGGTCGCGCACTTCCCAGCCGTGGCAGTACGGGCAGTGCAATACGCCGCGCCCCCACAGCTCGCGGAAGCCCGGCAGGGGCGGCAGAATATCCGACACGCCAGTGGCCAGCAGCACGCGCCGGGCCGTGATGGTGCGGGGCGCGTCGTCGGCGGTGCCGTGGCCGGTGGCCCGGAAGCCCCGCCCCTCCTTGGCCAGGCGGTCGATGTGCAGGCACTGCACTTCCACGCTGGCGTAGGGTCGCAGCTGCTCGTGGCCCAGGCGCAGCAACTCGGCCGGCCGGATGCCATCGCGCGTCAGAAACCCGTGCACACCGGGAGAGTTTTCGTTGCGGGGCGGGCCGCCATCGGCTACCAGCACGCGGCGCAGGCAGCGCCCCAGCGTGAGGGCCGCCGAAAGCCCGGCGCTGCCCGCGCCAATGACGAGCACGTCGTAATCGTAATCCATGAGAAACGTAAAAATCGGAGTTGCTGGGGTTATTAAGTTGTCCGTTGTTAAGTTGTTAGGCATTAGTTGTCAGTTGTTAGCAGACTAGTAACCGGCTGACTAACAACTCACAGCTGATAACAGACAACCCATTTATTTTTGCACGTTTACTTGGTGACTTGCTACCCAATTGACTGACAACGGACAACGAGCAACGGACAACTCGTTTACTTTTGAACGACTATTTAACCTAAACCTGACAGCGAGGTTATGACCAGCTTAGCAGCTTTAACGCAAAAAAGCCCTTCCCGCAGTGGGAAGGGCTTTTTCTTGCCTTAGCAAACCGATGACCGCCTTACTCTTTGATGAGGCGCTTGGTCAGGTTGATGGTCTGGCCGTTGTTCTGGCCACGCACCAGCACGGTGTAGGTACCGCTGGCAATCGTGTTCAGGTTCAAGGCGTGGGCCAGGCCGGCTTCCAGCGTCGTACGCAGCACCACCCGGCCCACCGCGTCGAACACGCTTACCTGGTAGCTGCCGGTGGGCAACTGCGTCAGGTCCAGCTGGGTTTTGGCCGTGGCCGGGTTCGGGGCCAGGCTGATGGCAGGCGTCAGCCCCCCAAAGGTCACCGTGCGGACGGGCGAATAGGTGGCCGTTCCGTCCGTGTCCACCTGCTTGAGGCGGTAGTACACTGGGCCACTGGCTTTGGCCCCAATGCCCGCATCCGTCAAGGCGTAGTCTGTGGCGCTGCTCGTGCTGCCTTGGCCTTTCAGTTGGGCTATTTTCACGTAGTCGGTGCCGTTGAGGCTGCGCTCCACGTCGAAGTGGTCGTTGTTCTTCTCGGAAGCTGTGCGCCAAACCAAATGGGCGTCCATGCTCTTGGCGGTGGCCGTGAACACGGAAAGCTCAACCGGCAGCGGGCCCGAGCCCACGGTCACTTTGCCCGAGAACTCAGAGGTGCCCACGGTGCTGAGTGTGGCCGTGACCACGATGACGTTGCCGGTGGCCAGCGTCACGCCCGCCGGAAACGAGCTGAGCGGGATGCTGAAGGTGAAGAGGTTTGTGTTGTCGGCACCTTGGTTCAGGCCGTTAATCAGGCCGCTGTACGCGCCCGAGCCGCCGTTGGTGTCGGTGCCGCTGCCCTCGGTGGCAGTGGACAGGTACACCGGCCCTTCGCCGAAGCCCGAGGCGTCGGGGGTGGGTGCTGTGCTGGGGCCGCCCACGCTGAAGAACTCCAGCTTGACGCCGGGCCGGGCGTAGCCGGTCACGAGCAGGTTGGTGCCTTGGATGCGCGCCTGCACGATAACCGGGAAGTTGAGCAGGCCGTTGCCGCCCAGGGCGGAGGTGCCGTTTTTGCCGCCGTCCACGTCGTTGAGGTCGTTTATGGTCACCGTGCCGGCCGTTTCGCTGTTGCCCGCGGCCAGCAGGTCGATGCCGAGCAGAGCGTTGGCCGAGATGGCGTTTTGGCTGATGACCGTGGAGCCGGCCACGTTGGCGGCGTTGGTACCCGCCAGCACCAGCACCCCGTCGCCGGTGTTGCCGCTGATGACGTTGCCGCTCACGGTGTTGCCCTGGCCGAAGGCCCGCACGCCGGAGAAGGTGCCGCCGCCGCCGTTGCCGCTCACGGTGTTGCCCGCCACGAGCACCGCGCCGGCCGTGCCGCCGAAGTCCACGCCCGTGCCGCGGTTGCCGGTCACGAGGTTGGCTTGCAGCGTGCCGCCGGCGGTGCCGAAGTGCACCCCCGCCGCCGAGGTGTTGAGCGCGCCGTTGCGGCGGATTTCGTTGCCCTGGATGAGCACGCTGTTGGTGGTGGCGTTGGCCAGGTCCTCGATGCCGCTCAGGCCGTTGAAGCCGATGAGGTTGTTGAGGATGCTGGCCGTGGCGCTGATGCCGCTATTCAGGTTGGCCAGCAGGATGCCGTGGCCGGTGCTGCGGGTGGCGG
>JBBQSQ010000256.1:0-4615 GCA_038213745.1 Cytophagales bacterium | reverse complement strand
CTTAAATTTTACGCTGCGGGGTGGTACCGGGTGGGAATTTTTGTCCGCTATTAATTCACGGCCACTGGCGTACTAAATGTCCCGCGGGTAACCACCGCGCTACTTACTACCGCCCCAAATACACCATCAGCACCGACACGTCGGCCGGGGAGATGCCGCTGATGCGCGAGGCCTGCCCAATGGTTTCGGGCTGAATTTTGAGCAGCTTTTCGCGGGCTTCGTGCGAGAGGGCGGGCATGGCGCGGTAGTCAAGCCGGCCCTGAATCGCGAAGTTTTCCAGCTCCTGCTGGCGGGCAGCCTGCTGGTTTTCCTTCTGCAGGTACGTCTCGTACTTGATGTTGATGATGGCCTGTTCCAGCGCCTCGGCATCGTAAGCCGCCAGGGCTTCGTCCAGCGTGGGCAGGGCGCGGCGCAGGTCGGCCAGTTCCACGTTGGGGCGGCGCAGCAGGTTCACGGCGCGGGTTTTCTCGTGAATTTCGGCTGAGCCCAATTCCACCAGCAGCGGGTTGATTTCAGCGGTTTCGATGGCGAATTTCTGGAGCAGCTCAGCTACTTCAGCCGTTTGCCCTTCTTTCATCCGTACCCGCGCTAGGCGCTCCTCCGAGGCCAACCCCAATTCGTGGCCCAGTGGCGTGAGGCGCAGGTCGGCGTTGTCCTGGCGCAGCAGAATGCGGTGCTCGGCGCGGCTCGTGAACATGCGGTAGGGCTCGTCGGTGCCCTTGTTCACGAGGTCATCGATGAGCACGCCGATGTATGCTTCGCTTCTTTTGAGTACGAACGGCTGCTTGCCATGTACGTTGTTGTGGGCGTTGATGCCGGCCATCAGGCCCTGACAGGCGGCCTCCTCATAGCCCGTGGTGCCGTTTATCTGACCCGCGAAATACAGCCCCGCAATCAGCTTGGTCTCGAGCGTGAGCGCCAGCTGGGTGGGCGGGAAAAAGTCGTACTCAATAGCGTAGCCGGGGCGGAACATCTTGGCGTTCTCGAAGCCCGCGATTTCGCGCAGGGCCCGGTACTGTACGTCCTCCGGCAGCGAGCTCGAAAAGCCGTTCACGTAGCATTCCACCGTACTCCAGCCTTCGGGCTCCACGAAAATCTGGTGGCGGTCCTTGTCGGCGAAGCGGTTGATTTTGTCCTCCACGCTGGGGCAGTAGCGCGGCCCCAGGCCCTTAATACGGCCCTGAAACATGGGCGACTTCTCGAAACCCTCGCGCAGAATATCGTGCACCCGCTCGTTGGTGTAGGTGATGTAGCAGGGGCGCTGGTTAACCAGTCGTGGCGTGTCGAGGTAGGAGAATTTGCTAGGTGCTTCGTCGCCGCCCTGGGCTTCCATTTTGGAGTAGTCGAGGCTGCGGCCGTCCACGCGGGGCGGGGTGCCGGTTTTCATGCGGCCGGCCTCAAAGCCCAGCTCCATCAGCTGCTCGGTGATGCCGCGGCTGCCCTTCTCGGCCGCCCGGCCCCCACCAAAATTCTTCTCGCCGATGTGGATAAGGCCGTTCAGGAACGTGCCGTTGGTCAGCACCACCGACTTGCCCCGGAACTCGATGCCGAGGGCCGTGGTAACGCCCACCGCCGTGTCGTTTTCCACCACGATGCCGGTCACGGCCTCCTGCCAGAAATCCACGTTGGCGATGCCTTCCAGGGTCAGGCGCCAGGCTTCAGCGAAGCGCATGCGGTCGCTCTGGGCGCGCGGGCTCCACATGGCGGGGCCTTTCGAGCGGTTCAGCATCCGAAACTGAATCATGGTCTGGTCGGTGATGATGCCCGATTGGCCGCCCAGCGCGTCGATTTCGCGCACAATCTGGCCCTTGGCCACGCCGCCCATGGCCGGGTTGCACGACATCTGGGCGATGGTGTTCATGTTCATCGTCACCAGCAGCACTTTCGAGCCCAGGTTGGCAGCAGCGGCGGCGGCTTCGCAGCCGGCGTGGCCCGCGCCCACTACAATGACGTCGTATTCGGAGGTTTGAAACATATAGCGCGAGGTTTCGCGAGGTTAAAAAAGGTCTCGCAAGGTTTTTTAGTTTCTACACCAAGCAGGGGTGAGCAGTTCCGCACATTACGAAACCTCCTTTAACCTTGCGAAACCTTGCGCGATTGATGGCCACAAAATTACGCAATCGTCCGCCGGCCGGCCCCTTACGGCTCGTTGGTTAGGCCTTCCGGTAACCAATCAGCCAACAGCTCGGCCGACTGGGCCGCCACGGCTTCCCAAGAAAAGGGCTGCCACTGGCCCCCAACGCAGTCGAAAACCTCGGTAGCCGCCGCGCAGGCAAAAAGCTTGTAGTCGAACTTGGGGTAGCTGTGCACCAGGTAGCCGGGGTAGTAGTAGTCGAGGTGCCGGCGGCGGGCATAGTCGGTTTTCAGCAGCAGCAGGTACTTGCCGAGGCTGTATTTGCGGTAAGCCGGGTCGTAAAAATTCAGAATACCCGCAATGCTGCGGTCGCCGCGGTCGAATACGCCAACGGCTATCAGCCGGTCGCCATCGCGCAGCTCAATGACGTGGGTGTTGAAAACGCTGTGGGTTGCGCCGCCCAGCAGCACCTCGTCCACGGTGGGGGCGGCATCGAAGGTGATAGCCTCGCGGTAGCGGGCGTACAGCTCTTCGTATTCCGCAGTGGGACGAAAAGGCTGGACGGTGGTGGCAAACCGGGCATTGCGGCGTAGCAACTGGCGCTGCTCGGGCCCCCACTCCACGCCCGCGAGGGCCAGCCGCAGCCAGTGGGCGGTGTAGAGGCGGCCATCGAAAGGCACGAACTGGCAGGTAAACAGGTCCTGCTGCATCCGGTAATAGCCCTGGCCCAGGTAGTAGTCCAAGGCATCGCCTCGAATGATGGGAGACACAAAAGCAGAGGCGGCCATAAAAAAGGGGCAAACAGCAGCTGGAAAACAGAACGTCGTGCTCATCCGACGTTCCTTGCGTTCTCCCTACGGACGAGCCTAAAACGTGCGCAACGCCAGACAATGGTCCTCCTTGGCCCGCATGGCCGTTTGGCTCAGCAGGTCTTTGTCGTGGTAGCCGAGCAGGTGCAGTACGCCGTGAATCATGACGCGGTGCAACTCGTCGCGGAAGCTGATGCTCAGGTCTTGCGCGTTTTCGCGCACGCGCTCCACGCTGATAAAAATGTCGCCTTCCAGGATATCCGCGTCGTCGGAGTTATCAAAGGTGATAACGTCCGTGAGCGTGTCGTGGTCGAGGTACTCGATGTTCATCTGGTGCAGATAGTCATCGGAGCAAAAGATGTAGGTGAGCTGCACGATGCGGTGCTCGTGCACTTTGGCCACGCGCTCAATCCATTCCACAAGGCCTTCGGCGTCGGATAGCTCGAATTCGGGCACGTCCTCCACCATGAACTCAATGCCGGGGGCTTCGTGGTGCAGCTCGCCGGGGGGGAAGTTTTCGTGGTGGGGCGGGCCCACCGGCGGGGTGCTCATCATGGCGGGTTAGGCGGCGATGTGGTCGGCGGGCGAGGCTTCGTCAGCCGGAGCGCCCGCGAGCTGGAAGGTGAGCAGCACCCGGCGGCCTTCCTTGCTGAATTCTACCTCATCGGCCAGGTGGCGGATAAGGAAAATACCGCGGCCACCCGGATTTTCCAGGTTTTCGGGGGCAGTGGGGTCGTCCAAGTTGTCGTAGTTGAAGCCGGCACCCTCGTCCTCAATCTCGAATTTTAGCTGCTTGGGCTCCACGTAGAGCGACAGGTAGACGTTCTTGTCCTTGTCGAACTTGTTGCCGTGCCGAATGGCATTGTTCACCGCTTCCGTTACGGCCACCATAATGTTGCCGTAGATATCGTCCTCAATCTGAAAGGTATCTTTGGAGTTGTCGATAAAACTCTCCACCACGCGGATGTTTTCAACGAGCGATGGAATCTGAATTTTTACCTGCTTCATAAAACGGTTTTGTAGGAGGACGGCGGCGGGTTAGGGGCGGCAAAAATAGTCTTTTAACGGCAAAGCATCACAAGAATTTCTGCAGCTGCCAAGTGCTTGGTTTCAACAGAGCACTAATTGGTTAACGAAACCGCGGCCGGTTTGGATGGGACATGGCAGGCGGCTACCTCATTTTCTGAAAATACTCGCCCACCTCGCGTTGGTAATAAGGCGTAAGGTTTGGTGGGGTATTACGTAGCAATTCGGTCTGGCGTTCCTTGCTGGCCTTGTATTTGTCGAAGGCTGGCGGAAAACCGGGCGGCTTGGTTTGGGCGGTCTGGGCTTCGCGCTTGGTGTCCTGGTCGCGCTCACGGGCTGATTTCTCCACCTCCAGTAGCCGGGTCAGAATTTGCTGCTGGCGCAGCATGGTTTCTTCGGTGAGGCGCTTGTTCACGAGGTCGGTTTCGGTCTGCTCCATCAGTTTCTTGATGTCGCCGGTGCCGCCCCCGCCCTGCTCGCCTTTGCCGTCTTTGCCATTCTGGCCACCTTCTTTGCCGCTGTCCTTTCCATCTTTGCCCTGACCGGCCTGGCCCTGCGAGCCCCCGGGCTTGCCGCCTTGTTGCATTTTATCAAGTTGCTGCATGGCTTGGCGAAGCATCTGCTGCTGGCCGGCCAGCTTGGCCAGTTCTTGCGACATTTCCCGGCCCGATTTGCCGCTCTGCGACAGCTTCTGAATCTGCTCGTT
>JBBQSQ010000255.1:0-4636 GCA_038213745.1 Cytophagales bacterium | reverse complement strand
CGCCGGCCAAAAGGACGACCTCTGGAAGATTCGCCGCAACATCGGCAATTCGGTGCGCTACAACTCGGTGTATAAGGAGGAAGACACCGTGGTGCCCCGCGCCGAGCTGCCCACCCTGCTGGCCGGCGTGAAGGAAATAGGGGCCCGCTACGGCTTCAAAAGCGTGTGTTACGGCCACGCCGGCGACGGCAACCTGCACGTCAACATCATCCGGGGCGAACTGGACGACGAGATGTGGGAGGTGGGCCTGCGCCAGCCCATCTCCGAAATCTTTGCGCTGTGCGTGAAGCTGGGCGGCACCATTTCCGGCGAGCACGGCATCGGACTGGTGCAGAAAGGCTACATCGGCATCGCCCTGGCCGAAGCCAACCTGGAATTGATGCGGGGGATTAAGCGCGTGTTCGACCCGAACGGGATTCTGAATCCGGGGAAGATTTTCTAGCGTCAACCTCACCCCCTGACCCCCTCTCCAAAAAAGAGGGGGCACCGGTCTTGTTCAGTTAAAAGTTAAAAGTTAAAATAACCCGTTTGGCTTTTAACTCTTTTCCGGTGCCCCCTCTTTTTTGGAGAGGGGGTCAGGGGGTGAGGTTCAAGCCTGTACCGTTGGCAAAAACTTCGGAGCCGTCCGCTTGTGCGTGGCTTGCTCATAGGCGTAGCCCAGCGCCAGCAAGGGGCCTTCCTGGTACGCGGCCCCCACAAACGACAGGCCCACCGGCAGGCCCAGCACCTGCCCCATGGGCACGGTGAGGTGCGGATAGCCCGCCATGGCCGCCGGCGAAGAAAAGTCGACGCCCGTCGAGTAGTCGCCATTCACCCAGTCGATGCACCAGGCCGGACCAGTCGTGACGCCGATGATGGCCGCGAGCTGATTCGTTTTCAGCAAGCCATCGATGGCCTGCCGGGCTCCGGACACGGTTTTTTGCACGGCGGCCCTGTATTTGGGGTTGTTGAGGCCGTCGGTGGCTTCGGCCCGAATCAGGGTTTCCTGCTGGAAAAACGGCATGGCCTCGGCGGCATGGGCCTTATTGTAGGCGATGACGTCGGCCAGGTTTTTCACGGTGGCCCCCGCGCCGGCCAGGTACTTATTCACGCCGTCTTTGAACTCGTAAAGCAGCACGTCGAATTCGGCTTCGCCGAGCGGATTTACTAGTTTATTCAACTCCACTTCCACAATGGTAGCGCCCTGGGCTTTTAGCGCGGCTACGGCTTCTTGCAGCAGCGCCGCCACGGCCGGCGGCCCACTCAGGTGGGATTTCTCGACGCCGAGCCGCTGGCCTTTGAGGGCATCTGCTTTGAGAAAAGTTGTGTAGTCGGCGGGCGAGTTGCCGGGGATGGGCAGTTTGGCCGGGTCGGCGGCGTCGGGTCCGGCTAGTGCGCTGAGCAGGAGGGCGGCGTCGCGCACGGTGCGGGCCATGGGGCCAGCCGTGTCCTGGGTGCTCGAAATCGGAATGATGCCGCTGCGGCTCAGCAGGCCCACCGTGGGCTTGAGGCCAACCAAGCCATTCACCGCCGACGGTGACACCACTGAGCCGTCTGTTTCGGTGCCAATGGCCACGGCGCAAAGGTTGGCCGACGCCGCCGCCCCCGAGCCCGAGCTGCTGCCGCTGGTGCTGCGGTCCAGCGCGTAGGGGTTGCGGGTTTGGCGGCCCCGGCTGCTCCAGCCGCTCACCGAGTGCGAGGACCGGAAGTTGGCCCACTCGCTCAAGTTGGTTTTGCCCAGCAGCACGGCCCCGGCGGCCCGCAGCTTCTGCACAATGAAGGCATCTTGCTTGGCCTTGTGCCCGATGAGCGCCGATGCCCCGGCGGTGGTCATCATTTGGTCGCCGCTGTCGATATTATCCTTGATAAGGACCGGAATGCCGTGCAGGGGGCCGCGCAACTTGCCGGCCTTGCGCTCCTGGTCCAGGCCGTCGGCAATGACCAGCGCATCGGGGTTGGTTTCGATGACGGCGCGCAGCATGGGGCCGGCTTCGTTCAGCTCCTTAATGCGAGCCAGGTACTTTTCGCACAGGCTACGGGCGGTTTCCGTGCCTTTGGCCATGCGGTCCTGCAAGTCAGCCACGGTGGCTTCCTGCAAGGCAAAGGGAGTGGCAGCGGCTGCCTGGTCTGCCGGCGCGTCGGTTGCGGGCGCGTTGGTGCCCACGGACTTGTCAGTGGTTGGCTGGCAGGCCGCGGCGGGCAGCAGCGCAGCCGTGAGGGCCAAACGGGTACCCTGGTTCAGAAAAAGACGACGGTTCATAAATAGTAACGCGAACGCAAGCAATACGCCGGGAGAAAATGCTCCAGTAAGCAATGATACTTCGCGAATTGCAACGGACAATTAGCGAAGTAGCGACAAGCGCAGAATTTATGAATTCCAGGTAAAAAACAACGCCAGCCTCGCAGAAGGCTGGCGTTGTAATGAAAAGGCTACCAAGCAGAATAGCGCTGCTTTGGGGGCACTTACGAGGCTTGCTGGCTTTTCAACTTGTCTTCGCCGCCGTAGGGAGTGCCGGCCTTGATGTCGCCGCGCAAACCGCCGTGGTCGGTGGTTTTGGGCGCGCCCGTCTGGCTGTCGGTGGGCACTTCGCTGGCTTCGGTAGCGGTGCCGGCCGAGCCGGCGATTTCGGCGGCTTTAGCCACGTAGCGGCGCTTGGCCTCCTCCTCGGGTACGCCCTTAAACTGGTTCCACGAGTCCCACTGGGCTTGCGAAAGGCCGCCCGGGCCGCTGGCCTGGTCGGCGGCCGTGGCGTCTACTTCGCCGGTTTGCATGTTCACATCGCCCTCGGTAGCTTGCTTGTAGAGGCCGTAGAGCTCGGTCATGTGCTTGGCGGCCACGTCGCCGGGAAGGTTGTTGACTTGCTGGGCGGCGGCTTGAAACTGCTCGTTGATGTTCATAAAAGAGGAAATAGTAAAAGAAGTTGACTGGACTGGGTAAGTGGGCGTGCAGAAAAAGAAATCGGCCAAGCCGACCCGAAATCCGTACAGGCGGCAGCGTTGACGGATTTCGTCAGCGAAACTGCTATTGGCAATACCTTCTGGGCGGCCTTTAGGTTACGGGGTCGTACTTTTGCGGGCTACTATGTGCGGAATAACTGGAATTTTTGCCTTTACGGAAACGGGACGCCAGTCCCTGCCCAACCTCCAAGCGTCGACCGACGCCATCATTCGCCGCGGACCCGATTCGCAAGGCCACTACGTCTACGACCAGTGCGGTTTGGGCTTTCGCCGGCTGGCCATCCTCGACCTCTCGGCCGACGGCAACCAGCCGATGACCGACGCGTCGGGCCGCTACACCATCGTCTTCAACGGCGAAATCTTCAACTACCGGGAGCTGCGCGGGAAGCTGATTAAGCGCGGCTGCCAGTTTCATTCGCAGACGGATACGGAGGTTATTCTCCAGCTCTACATCACGGAGGGCCGCAGCTTCATCAAGAAGCTCAACGGCTTCTTTGGCTTCGCTATTTATGACAAAGAGGAGAATTCCCTCTTCATCGCCCGCGACCGGTTTGGGGTGAAGCCGCTGCTCATTTACCGCGACGAGGACAAGCTGTTCTTCGCCTCGGAAATGAAGTCCATCATGGCCCTGGGCGTGCCGCGCAAGCTCGATTACGTGGCCCTGAGCCAGTACTTGCAGCTGAACTACATCCCCGGCCCGGCCAGTATTTTCAAGGGCGTGAAGAAGATGCTGCCCGGCCATTACCTCTACATCAAGGATGGCAAGGTGGTGGGCAAAGCCTGGTATAAAATTCCGTACGACCCCAAGAAAACGGCCAAAAACAAGCTCAGCTACGAGCAGCAACAAGCCAAGCTGGTCGACTTGATGGACGGAGCCGTTCAGCGCCGCCTCGTGGCCGATGTGCCCCTGGGCGCGTTCCTGAGCGGCGGCATCGACTCCAGCGTCATCACCGCGCTGGCGGCCCGCCACACCCCGCACCTCAGCACGTTCAGCATCGGTTTTAAGGACGAGCCCTTCTTCGACGAAACCAAGTACGCCAACCTGGTGGCGGCCCGGCACAAAACCAACCACACGGTTTTCTCGCTGACCAACAACGACCTCTACGAGCACATCCACGAAATGCTGGACTACCTCGACGAGCCGTTTGCCGACTCCTCGGCCCTGGCCGTGTACATCCTCAGCCAGCGCACCCGCCAGCACGTAACCGTGGCCCTGAGCGGCGACGGGGCCGACGAAATGTTTGGCGGCTACAACAAGCACATGGGTGAGTTTAAGGTGCGCCAGGGCGGCGTGAAGGCCGAAGCCGTCACGGCCCTCGGCTTCGTGTGGGACGTCCTGCCCAAGTCGCGCAACAGCTTCTTTGGCAACCGTGTACGGCAGCTCCAGCGCTTCTCGCGCGGCATGACGGCCGGCGTGAAGGACCGCTACTGGGACTGGGCCAGCTTCGCCTCGGCCGCCGATGCCCGCACCCTGCTCAGCGCCGCAAGCCGCCGCAAAGTGGGCAAGAAAGCCGCCGCCAAGCGCCGCAAGGACATCCTGGAGCACCTGCACGCCGACGGCGACCTCAACGAGGTGCTGCTCACCGACATGACCCTGGTGCTGCCCTACGACATGCTCACGAAAGTGGACATGATGAGCATGGCAAACTCCCTGGAAGTGCGCACCCCCTTCCTCGACTACAAAGTGGTCGATTTCGCC
>JBBQSQ010000254.1:0-4648 GCA_038213745.1 Cytophagales bacterium | reverse complement strand
GCCAGATGAGCATGACGTTCTTTTTTCGGGCTTTTTCAGTTTAACTTCCCCCCAACCCCGCATGAAAACCCTCGCCGACATGGTGCTGCTGGGCGACCCGCGCCTCTACGAAACCTGTGCCCCTATCACCGAAGCCGACCTGCCCCAGGTAGCCGGCTGGGTGGCCGACCTGCACCACGTGATGCAGGAAGTGCGCGCCAAATACCATTTCGGCCGGGGCATTGCCGCGCCGCAGCTCGGCGTGATGAAGCGCCTGGTGTACCTGCACCTCGACGGCCGCCCCATCGTCCTGCTCAACCCCGAACTCACCGAGCTGAGCCCCGAGTTGTTCGAGCTCTGGGACGACTGCATGTGCTTCCCCAACCTGCTGGTGCGCGTGCAGCGGCACGTTGCCCTCACCGTGCACTACCGCGACGAGCACTGGCAGCCGCAGCGCTGGGCGGTGCAGGGCGCGGTGTCGGAGCTGCTTCAGCACGAATGCGACCACCTCGACGGCGTGCTTTGCACGATGCGGGCGCTGGATGCGCAGTCGTTTCGGTGGCGGCCCTAAACTAGGTTTAGTTCAGCGCCTTTTCCAGCACCAGCCGCTGCTTCGGCAGGCTGTAGCGCGGGCCCGTTAGAGAGGGGCCGGTGGTCCTGGCTACATTGACCATCAGAAGTGGAACCTGCGCCGGCAGCGCAGACTTGGCGGCAAAAATCACCAGGCCACGTTACTGGAAAATGGTGCCCGCTTCCTCGTAGGATACCTGCTCCACGTCTTTGTGAAAGACGTAGGCGTACACAATGCGTTTAAAATCAGGGTGCCCAACCAAGCCGGCATGTATCCGCTGGGCCAGGTCCGGGTTGTCGATAAAAAAGGCCGGCACCTCCTGGGCAAACGCTTTTTCCTCGGAGGGCAACACCACCAAATCGGCTTGGCCGGCGGGGCGCAATACCCAGGCAAGGTCGTGATGGGCTCTGCCGTACTGGCCAGGCGCAGGCCCAGCCCCAGACCTATAATCAGCTAGCAACTGGGAATCAGCTACCAACTGGTCGTGCTGCAACACTTGGAATTTGCCCGTCATAACCACCCGGTAGATGTCGGCCTCGCCAAAGGGTACGGTCATCGGATGGCCGGCCAAGGGAACCTGCCGGGCCACAATAAACGAATCGCGGCCCATCACGAAGTGCCGCAGCTGTTCGGGGGCCAGGTTGATGGGGTCGGCTTTGCCCTGCTCGACCTGTAGCGAGTTGCGGGTGGGCGTTTGCCACATCCGCAGCTTGCCCGCGTGGCGCGAGCCATCCTGCAAGGTGTACCACCCCGGCTGGTATTTACCGTGGGCTGCGGTTTCCAAAAGTTTTGGGTGCCGCCCCTGCCCATAGCCAGCGGTATGCAGCAGGAGCAGCAAAACGATAAGCACGGCGCGGCTTGTGTGGGGAGGCAGAAGGAAGGTAGACATCGTGCTAAATGGGAAGCAGTTGGGGCAACTGAATTTGCGTGCTGCGCCAATCGGTGGGGTTAAAGATAGTTGTATGGCTTCGGGCGAGGAACTGCCAACGAGTGGGCCGGGCAAACGGGCAATACTTCTTCCCCCTGCCATTCCTCACGGGAGAGGCTTCTCCAGCACCAGCAGCGTGAGTGGCCGCCGCGGGATGCCGTAGCGCGGGTCAGTCGGGAAGGGCTCGGTGGCCCCGGTGAGGTGGTAACCGCGCCGCTCGTAGTAGGCAATGAGCTCCGTGCGCACGGCGATGACGGTCATGCGGCTGGTGGTGCAGCCGTGCGTGCGGCCGTAGTCTTCCGCCGCGTTCAGCAGGAACTTGCCCACGCCCTGGGCCTGCCCGGTGGGGGCCACGGCCAGCATGGAAAGGTAGAGCAGCGGCCCCTTGGCCTGCGCGTGGAAGCTGCCCAGTAACTCGCCGGCCTCGTTCTGGCAGAGCAGGATGGCGGCGTGGGGCAGGGCCAGCATGTCGCGCAGCCCGGCTTCGTCGATGCGCTGGCCGTCGAGCAGGTCGGCTTCGGTGGTCCAGCCCTGGCGGGCGGTTTCGCCGCGGTAGGCCGCGTTCACGAAGTGGGTGAGGCGCGGAGCGTCGGCGGGCGTGGCGGTGGCAAGGGTGAAGACGGCTGGCGGCATGGCGCGAAAATACAGGCCCCAAGCCAATACGCAGGGCAGTAGTAATTAATGGCGAAGTTGTGGTTGGTTTATTACTAATAATATTATATATTTGAATACTAATAATAAAACGGCAGCCTAGACCCTCCGGGCCCACCCGGTTCGGGTAGGGCATTGCCCCCATGAGCGTACCTGATTGCGGTGGTGGAGCACGGCTTTCAGGCTGTGTAAGCCGCTTGCGGCTCCCTGTTTGGCGGGAGGGATAATCCCCGCTTTTTACTTTTCAGGTCTTGGTGATGCGACAATTATTTACCGCCGTTCTGTGGGTTGTGGGCGGGGCCCTTCTGGCCCCGGGTTTTAGTCAGGCACAGCTCCGCCAGCGGGCGGCGGTGCAGCAGCCGGTTATGGCCGCTAAGGCGCGCCCCGCTGGGCCAGTGGCCGCGGCCAAAGGCAAAGGAGCAGCCCCGCAGGCCCGCAACTCCGGGCCGGTGGTGGAAACGTGGGTGGCACGCTACAATGGGCCTAACAACTACGACGACGGTGCTCATAAGGTGGCCGTGGACGCGGCCGGCAACGTGTACGTGACCGGCTTTTCGTACGACACCATCACCAATAGGAGCATCACCACTACCGCCAGCCTCGCTACCGTGAAGTACGACGGTGCCACGGGCCAGCAACTGTGGGCGGTGCGCTACGCCAAGCCGGGGTTCGAAGAAATTTCTGCCACGGGTGTGGCCGTGGACGCGGCCGGCGACGTGTTTGTGCTTGGCAAGCTGGCGAGTCGGGGAGAGTTCGGAGGCAGGATTAAAAAAAGCAATTTTGTGACCCTGAAGTACAGCGGAGCTACGGGCCAACTGCTTTGGGACGCCGTTTATGGCGAACCGAACAACAGCTTTAACATGAACATACCCAAAACGCTAATTATAGACGCGGCCGGCAATGCCTACGTGGGCAGTCAGACGGGCAACTTTGGTCAAACCTTCATTACCTTGAAGTATGATGGCGCAACCGGCCAGCAGCGTTGGGCCGCCAGCTACAACGGCACGAATATCAACGGCCCCCTCTACCCCCCCCCTACCTTGGCCGTCGACGCGGCGGGCAATGCCTACGTAACGGGCCAATTTCGGAATTTCGACAATACAAGCTCCAGCTTTGTTGCCCTCAAGTACGACGGGGCCACGGGCCAACAGCTGTTGTTGGTTCGCAACGGCGGCCCGACGGCCTACTTTGTTCCCCAAGCCATGGCAGTTGACGCGGCCGGTAATTTCTACGTGACGGGCATTGCCTTCAACGACCAGCTTATAACTAACGATTTCGCGACCGCCAAATACGACGGTACCACCGGCCAGCTGCGCTGGGTAGTCACGTATGCTGGGCTAGGCGGGGGGGGCATCTACTTGGCCCTGGACGCCGCGGGCAACGTGTACATAACCGGGGCTTCGTATATCCCCGGCAGTACCAGTAACACCGGGTTTGCCACGTTGAAGTACGACGGCACCACGGGCCAGCAGCGCTGGGTGGCCCGCTCCGACGGTCCCACCAACACCACCAACACGCCCGTCGCGCTGGCGCTGGACGCGGCCGGTAATGCTTACGTCACCGGAACTTCGCATATTTCCGGGCAAGTCAACTCCGATTTTGCGACCTTCAAATACGACGGGGCCACGGGTCAGCAGCAGTGGGCAGCATTTTATGATGGGCCGGCCAACCTGGAAGATTATGCCGCGGACGTGGCGCTCGACGCGGCCGGCAACGTGTACGTGACGGGTACCTCCTCCAGCGGCACTTCCAACAATGGCAGCATCTACGACTACGCCACCGTGCGCTACTCGCCGGCCGGCCCCGGGCCCGTGCTCACGGTGCCGGCCAACATTGTGGTGGCCGCGCCGCCCGGCCGCTGCGGGGCCACCGTGACCTTCGCGGCCACGGCCGAGTTCGACGATGCCCCGGCCCCCGGCATCCACTACGCTGTGGCGGGCCGCCGCATCCAGTCGCCCCACACG
Organism: Cytophagales bacterium; assembly: GCA_038213745.1. Lineage (GTDB taxonomy): Bacteria > Bacteroidota > Bacteroidia > Cytophagales > Hymenobacteraceae > Hymenobacter. Next base: position 555 of record JBBQSQ010000254.1, on the reverse strand, counting down.
TTTGCCGTGGGCACCACCACCGTGGACGTGACGGCCACCGACGCGGCGGGCAACACGAGCCGTGGCAGTTTCCGCGTAACGGTGAACGACGTGACGCCCCCCGTGGTGCGAACCCGCAACGTGACCATAACCCTGGTGAACGATACGGCATCGGTGACGGTCCGCCAAATTGATGCTGGCAGCTTCGATGCCTGCGGCATTGCCCAGGCCCGCCTCAGCCGCACGTTTTTTAGCTGCGCCGACCAGGGCCGCGTGCCCGTAACCCTGACCCTGACCGACGTGCACGGCAACGTGGCCAGCGCCCCGGCCGTGGTAACGGTGGTGGGCCGCCGCTTGGTGCCGGCCATTGTGGTGACGCCCGTGGGCGCTGGGTACACCGGCGGGGTTGCCACCACCTTGTACCTCGGCTACGGCCCGCAAAGCGCCACGCTCACCGCGACGGGCGGCGTGGGCTACGCGTGGCGGCCGGCGGCCGGCCTCAGCAATGCCACGAGTGCCAACCCGGTGTTTCGGGCGAGCACAGCCGGCACGTTTGCCTACACCCTGACGGTGACC
>JBBQSQ010000253.1:0-4748 GCA_038213745.1 Cytophagales bacterium | reverse complement strand
GGGGCTGGGCGGGTTCATCTACCAGCAGTTACAGGTAAACCGGCGCACGCTGGCCCAGCTCCAGCACACGCAGTCGCAGTTGGTACAGGCCGAAAAAATGGCGTTCCTGGGCGAGCTCACCGCCGGCATTGCCCATGAACTCCAGAACCCGCTCAATTTTATGAAAAACTTCGCTGAAGTCAGCACCGACCTCGTCGACGACATGCACGGCGAAGAGGGTCGCCGCGATGCCGGCCTGGAGGGTGAGATTTTGGTGGGGCTAAAGCAGAACCTGCAGCAAATCAGCCAGCACGGGCAGCGGGCCTCGTCCATTATTAAAGACATGCTGGCCCACTCGCGCACGGGCACCGGCCAGCGCGTGGCCTGCGACCTCAACGCCCTGGCCGACGAGTCTCTCACGCTGGCATACCAGGGCCTGTGCGCCAACGACAAAGACTTTCAGGCCACGCTGGGCAAGGAATTCGACCCCAAGCTGGGCCCCGTGGCCGTGGTGACGCAGGACCTGGGCCGCGTGCTGCTCAACCTGTGCACCAACGCCCTGTACGCGGTGCGCCAGCGGCAGCGGGAGGCCCTGGCCCACGCCACCACCGACTACCCCACCGCCGACTACGCGCCCACCGTGACGGTGAGCACCCACCGGCCCACCAGCCAGGCCGTCGAAATCCGGGTGCGCGACAACGGCACGGGCATGTCCGAAACGGTGAAAGCCAAAATATTTCAACCGTTTTTCACCACCAAGCCGCCGGGCGAGGGCACTGGGCTGGGCCTCTCGCTGAGCTACGACATCGTGACCAAGGGCCACGGCGGCACCCTCACCGTGGAAAGCCGCGAGGGCCAGGGCACCGAATTTCTCATCACGCTGCCCGCGTAGGTGGTGGCGGTGCGGGGCAAGCGTAGTACATTTCGAACAACTACCCGGCGCTCAAATGCTGGCCGCCGGCTAGCTTCGGCCCGATTCTTCACCTTTGCGGGGCGGCGCAGTTGCTTTTCGCTTCTGAACACTCCCCGGCCCCTGCTTCTTTTCTGCTATGGCGAACTCGGCTGACTACGGCGAACTCTTCTTTTTGGCCCCAATGGCCTTTGGCATTGGGCGGGGAATGAGCAAGTTTCTGGACCTGCCGCAGCGCGCCCCCCACTGGGACAAAGCCCTGCGCTACGTCTGGGTGCCGGCGGTGGGGCTGTTCCTGGCCAGGGTGGTGCTCAAGGTGCGGTGGCCGCTGATGGGAGAAACCTATTGGCTGCTGGCGCTGCTGGCGCTGCTGGCCACGCTGCTGGCCGTGCGCCACTACAAACCGGCCCGCACGCTGCTCTTCGCCATGGCCCCGTTCGTGGTCTACAAAACGCTGGAGCTGATAGTAGAAGAGCCCAACGGCAAAATCCCTAAGAGCCTGGATGCCTTCATGGATTCCACGCAGGGCTTTGCGATTATCTGGCTGGTCACGTTCATCTTCATTGCCCGCAGCCAGAAAAAAACGCTGGAAAAAGACCGGCTGTTGCGCGAAGAAGAAGAAAAAGCCAAACGCATCATCGAGGCCCAGAACGTGGAGTTGGAGCGCCTGGTAACCGAGCGCACCGCCGCCCTCACGCACCAGGCCGAGGAGCTGCGCGGGGCCCTGACCGAGCTGCGCGCCACCCAGGCCCAGCTGGTGCAGTCCGAAAAAATGGCCAGCCTGGGCGAGCTCACGGCCGGCATTGCCCACGAGATTCAGAACCCGCTCAACTTCGTGAATAACTTTGCCGATGTGAGCGTGGAAATGCTCACCGAGCTGCGCGAGGAGCAGGCCCGCCCCGTGCGCGACCCCGCTCTGGAGGCCGAGCTGCTGGACGACATCGCCCAGAACCTGGGCAAGATTCACCACCACGGGCAGCGGGCGGCCAGCATTGTGCGGGGCATGCTGGAGCACAGCCGCGCCAGCACCGGCGAGCGCACCCCCACCGACCTCAATGCCCTGGCCGATGAATACCTGCGCCTCGCTTACCACGGCCTGCGCGCCAAGGATAAAACCTTCAACGCCACGCTGCGGCCCGATTTCGACCCCGCGTTGCCGCCCGTGGAGGTAATCGCGCAGGACCTGGGCCGCGTGCTGCTCAACCTGCTCAGCAACGCTTTCTACGCCGTGCGCCAGCGCCAGCTGCGCGGCGCGGCGGGCTACGTGCCCACCGTGTGCATCAGCACGCGGCTGGTGGGGGAGAAGGTCGAAATCCGGGTGCGCGACAATGGGATGGGCATCCCGGCGGCGGTGCGGGAAAAGATTTTCCAGCCGTTTTTCACCACCAAGCCCACCGGCGAGGGCACTGGGCTGGGCCTGTCGCTGAGCTACGACATTGTGAATCAGGGCCACGGCGGCACGCTGGCGGTGGCTTCGGAGGAAGGGAATTACACCGAGTTTCTGATTAGCTTGCCAATTAATCAGCCCGGCTAGCTGTTCGTTTCTGTTCCTGCTTGCTCGCTTACTGTGCGCCCGCCGCTGGCTGCCTGCTGCTCCGTATGCTGTTCCTGCCCGTCTTTCGTGTGCGTAGCTGGCTTGGCTGGCTGCTCCTGCTGCTGCCCCTGCTGGCCGGGGCGTGGCCAGCAGGGGCAGCCGATATCCCAAGAGACTCACAAAGCCAGGCCGTTGACAGCCTGCTGAAGCTGCTGACCCAGCCCCGGCCCGATACCGAGCGCGTGATGCTGCTGTGCCAGGTAAGCGACCAGCTCTGGACCCAGCGCACCGATTCGGCGGCGGTGTACGCGCGCAAGGCCTTGGCCCTGGCCCGCCGCATTGGCTACCGCCACGGCGAGGGCGAAGCCCTGAACCGGCTGGGGGCCGCCCTGCGCGAGAGCAACCTGGCCCGGGCGCTGGAGCTGTTTCAGCAAGCACTCCGCATTGCCCAAGCCACCCACGACCGCGCCCTGGAAGCCCAGAACCTGCGCAGCATCGGCATTATTTACGTGTACCTGCGCGACCGGCACCAGGGGCTGGCGTATTATTTTCGGGCCTTAAAAATCGGGGAAGCGCTGCATGACGAGCACCGGGTAGTAATTGAGCTGAGCAACATCGGGCTGGCGTATGACCTGTTCAACCAGCTCGATTCGGCCCGGCTGTTTCAGGAGCGGGCCTATGCCATGGCGCACCGCCTGCACACGCCCACCAACTACATTTTGTACGGCCTGGGCAACGTGGCCCGCAAGGAAGGCGAGCCGCGCGCGGCCCGCGCGTTCTACCGCGCCAGCATCCGCGAGTCGGGAAAAGTCCATCACCAGCGCAGTCTGAATTTCGCCTACGTGGGCATGGCCACCATGTACCAGCTGCTGGGCAAGCCCGATTCGAGCATATACTACGCCCGGCTGGGCTGCGACGCCGCCCAGAAAAACGGCTTTTTGCGCGGCGTGCTCAACGCCAGCACGCTGCTCACCCACGATTTTAAAATGAAAGGCCTGCCCGATAGTGCCCTCAAGTACCAGAGCCTGATGCTGGTGATGAAGGACACCCTCTTCGGTCAAGAGAAAGTGATGCGCCTGCAAAGCCTGAACTACCGCGAGCAGCAGCGCACCCAGGAAGCGGCGGCCAGCCAGGCCGCGCTCCGGTCGCGCTACCGCACCGCCGCGCTGGTGGCCGGCTTGGTGGGCTTGCTGGTGCTGGCCGTGATTCTGGGCCGCCACGCCCGTCAGCAAAGCCGCGCCAAAGAAGCCCTGGAACAGTCCTTGGCCGAGCTGAAAACCGCGCAGGACCAGCTGGTGCAGCGCGAAAAAATGGCCTTTCTGGGCGAGCTCACCGCCGGCATTGCCCACGAGCTCCAAAACCCGCTCAACTTCGTGAAGAACTTCGCCGAGGTGAGCACCGACTTGGTCGAGGACATGGGCAGCGAGGAGCCCGGACGCAACACGGCCCTGCAAGCCGAGATTCTGGCCGGCCTGAAGCAGAACCTGCAGCAAATCAGCCAGCACGGGCAGCGGGCTACATCCATTATCAAAGGCATGCTGGAGCACTCGCGCACTGGTGCCGCTCAGCGCGCCCGGGTAGACCTCAATGCCCTGGTAGAAGACAGCCTGCGCCTGGCCCACCAGGGCCTGCGCACCAAAGACCGCGACTTTGAGGTGCAAATGAAGACCGCGCTGGCCCCCGGCCTACCGGCTTTGTCAGTGGTGCCACTCGACTTGGGCCGCGTGCTCATCAACCTGTTCACCAATGCCTTCCATGCCATGCAGCAACGCCAGCGCCAGCCGGCCGCCGGCCCCGCCTACCGCCCCGAACTCACGGTGAGCACGCTGGCCGTGCCGGGGGGCGTTGAAATCCGCATCCGCGACAACGGCACGGGCATGAGCGCCAAGGTGAAAGCGAAAATCTTCCAGCCCTTTTTCACCACCAAGCCCGTGGGCGAGGGTACCGGCCTGGGCCTGTCCTTGAGCCACGACATCATCACCACCGGCCACGGCGGCACCCTGCTCGTGGAAAGCCGCGAGGGCGAGGGCACCGAATTCATTATCGGCCTGCCCGCGTAGTGGCCGGCCGGCGGGGCCGCCGCCATCGTGAAACATCGTGATAAAGCGGGGTCAGTGTGCTTACCTTTAAGCGCGCCCATAGCGGGTGCTTGCTCGCTTGAAAAGTTTGTGGTGGCGCCGGGGCGCGGTCGTTCTATGGTTGCTGGGCTGGCGAAACGCGGCCGGCTCGCCGGTGCCGTTGCCGGCCGCCGACCGGCTGCGGGCCGAGGTGCGGGCCCACGCCCGGCCCGATACCGCGCGCGTCAACCGCCTCAGCGCCCTGGCC
>JBBQSQ010000252.1:0-4762 GCA_038213745.1 Cytophagales bacterium | reverse complement strand
CTCACCCCCTGACCCCCTCTCCTGCGGAGAGGGGGAATCGGTCATGCTGTAAAGATTGATGAATGAAAAGAGCCCGGCGCAATGCGCCGGGCTCTTTCCTTATTTGGTCCGAACCGGTGTCCCCTCTCCGCAGGAGAGGGGGTCAGGGGGTGAGGTGAACGCGTGAACGACCGGCCCACGCGCGGACTTGCAGAGTCCACGGTACAGTTAGCTACGCCAGATTCTCCGAATCGGGAGCTACCAGCGGCTCACTGTGAGTCTCAACTACCGCCACGGGCTCTTCCTGCTTGAAAAAACGGCTCTGATTGAGCAGAATCAAAGCTACGCCGATGAAAATGGAAGAATCAGCGATGTTGAAGATGGGCCAGAGCGAGACGTACTTACCTCCTAACAGCGGCCAGTTTTGGGGCAGGAAGCCTTCGTAGATGTCCACGTAGAGCATGTCGATGACCTGGCCGTAGAACCAGCGCGTGGGCGAGCCAAACGGCGCGTTGTCGTAGATGACGCCGTAGAAAACCGAGTCAATCAGATTGCCCACGGCACCGCCGAGGATGAGGGCCATGCAGGCGATGAAGCCGCCGGCGGCGCGCTGCCGGCAGAGGCGGATAATATAGTAGCTCAAGCCAAACACGGCCAGCAGGCGGAACCCACTGAGAACCAGCTTTCCATAAGGCGCGGGCAGTTCAGCGCCGAAAGCCATGCCGGGGTTCAGCGTGTAGTGCAGCTTGGCCCAGTGCCCGATGAGCGGGATTTCGCCCGCCATGCCGGGCTGCATGTAGGTGTGCACGGCCCACTTAGAGAGCTGGTCGAGGGCAATGACGAACAGCGCCAGCAGGAAGAATTTAGCCGCGTTTTGCTGGCGATTGGTGAGGGTTGGGTGCATTCAGACGGGGCCAAAAGTGGCGGGAGCGACGGCCTGTTTTATTACCGTCCTTTTGTACCTTTTACAACTGATTGTCTGAGGTTTTGTGCGACCAAAGACGAGCTTATTGAGTGTTTGTGCGGCCGAGAACCCGCCGGGGATTTCACCTCCCGGCGAGTCATTCATCCTCAGTTAGTTGCGACCTCCAACCGGACAGGCACGGAGTAGTCATCAAATTCGAGCACCGAACCGCCGTTTACATCGGCCGCAAAGGTGAGGGCGAGAGCTTGCGTTTCGGTGCGGATGTAATCGCCGAACGCGGCCACGGCGGCCGTGAGTTCAGGCTGCTGGTCGGCCAAAGTGACGCGGATTTTGTCCTGCACTTCCAGGCCCGAGTCTTTGCGCAGGTTTTGCAGGCGGTTCACCAGCTCGCGGGCGAGGCCTTCCTGGCGCAGCTCGTCGGTCAGGGTCACGTCGAGGGCCACGGTGAGGGGGCCGTCGGTGGCCACTAGCCAGCCGGGCAGGTCGTCGGTGCGGATTTCCACATCGTCGGGGGCCAGGGTGATGGGCTGGCCATCAACGACTACTGCGAGGCTTCCCTCCTTCTCCAGCTTCGAGATTTCGGCCGCTGTCATCTGTTGAATGCGGGCACCCACGGCCTTCAGGCGCGGGCCGTATTGCTGGCCGAGGCGCTTGAAATTGGGTTTCACCGACTTCACCAGCACGCCGCTTTCGCTCTCGTCGTCGAGGAATTCGATGTGCTTCACGTTGATTTCGGCGCAAATCAGGTCCTCCACGAGGCCGACTTGCTCCTTGGTCGAGTCGTTCAGCACCGGCACCAGGATACGCTGTAGGGGCTGGCGCACCTTCAGCACCGACTTTTTGCGCAGCGAGTGGGCCAGCGAGCTGATGCGTTGGGCCAGTTCCATGCGCTCCTCCAGCTTCGGGTCGATGCGGGCCGTATCGGCCTCCACCAGCAGCGTCAGATGCACCGATTCCGGGGCCAGGGGCGTGTTTTTGGCCACGGCCTCGGCGCGCATGCCGTCGGTCATGTTCTTGTACAGCCACTCGCCGAAGAAGGGCGCGATGGGCGACATCAGCTGCGCCACCACCACCAGGCATTCCTGCAGGGTTTCGAAGGCAGCGCGCTTATCCTGAGTCAGTTCGCCTTTCCAGAAACGGCGGCGCGAGAGGCGCACGTACCAGTTCGAGAGCTGGTCGGTCACGAAATCCTGGATGGCGCGGGCGGCCTTCGTGGGGTCGTAGTTGTCGAGGTGCCCGCGCGCTTCCACAATCAGCGACTGCAGCTTGCTCAGAATCCAGCGGTCCAGCTCGCTCAATTCCGCGTGCGGAATGCGATTGAATTCACTGGTCTGAAACTCGTCCAGGTTCGCGTAAAGCGCATAGAACGAGTACGTATTGAAGAGCGTGCCGAAGAAACGGCGCTGCACTTCGGTCACGCCGGCGGGGTCGAACTTGAGGTTGTCCCACGGTGGCGCGTTGGCGATGAGGTACCAGCGGGTGGCATCGGGGCCGAACTGCTTGATGGTGGCAAACGGGTCGACGGCATTGCCGAGGCGCTTGCTCATCTTCTGGCCGTCCTTGGCGAGCACCAAGCCGTTGGCAATCACATTTTTGAAAGCCACCGAGTCTTCCAGCATCACGGCCAGGGCGTGCAGCGTGAAGAACCAGCCGCGCGTTTGGTCCACGCCTTCGGCGATGAAATCGGCGGGGAAATTCTTCTGGAATTGGCCCTCGTTTTCAATCGGATAGTGCCACTGCGCGTAGGGCATGGCCCCGGAATCGAACCACACGTCGATGAGGTCGGCCTCGCGGTACATGGGCTGGCCGGTGGGGCTGACGAGGAAAATATCGTCGACGTAGGGCCGGTGCAGGTCGATTTTCGGCTCCGTAACCCCACCCCTAGCCCCTCCCCAGTGGGGAGGGGGACTAGTTTCTAGATTGCTAGAATCAGAATCTAGTTCCCCTTCCCCACCGGGGAAGGGGCTAGGGGATGGGGTATACGGGTTGTGGGTCATGATTTCGGCCGCCACGGCCTTGTCAATCTCCGCCTTCAGCTCGGCGATGCTGCCGATGCATATTTCCTCGGTGCGGTCCTGGGTGCGCCAGATGGGCAGCGGCGTGCCCCAGTAGCGCGAGCGGCTTAAGTTCCAGTCTACCAAATTCTCCAGCCAGTTACCGAAGCGGCCGGTGCCGGTGCTTTCGGGCTTCCAGTTGATGGTTTTGTTGAGCTCGATGAGCCGGTCCTTCACCGCTGTGGTCTTGATGAACCAGGAATCGAGCGGGTAGTAGAGCACGGGCTTGTCGGTGCGCCAGCAGTGCGGGTAGGTGTGTTCGTACTTCTCTACTTTGAAGGCCGTGCCGTCGCCCTTCATTTTGATGACGATGCTCTCGTCCAGCGTTTTATAGTCGGCCCCCGACTCGTCGTGGCCGTCGTAGTTCTTCACCCAACGGCCCGCAAACTCGCCCATTTGGGGCACGTAGCGGCCCGTCCGGTCCACGATGGGGCCGAGCGTGCCTTCGGCATCCGGCACCATCAGCGCCGGGATGCCTGCCAGTGCCGCCGCTCGGAAGTCATCAGCGCCAAATGTGGGCGATATGTGTACAACGCCTGTACCGTCTGCAGTTGTCACAAAGTCACCAAGAATGACTCTAAAAGCATCTTTCTCACCTTCGAAAGGGGTAAAATCAAATAGGCGCTCGTATTTGATATCTACTAGGTTTTTACCTTCTAAAAAACCTAAACCCTCATGAGGTACTCGACCTTTTCTTAAAAAACTGCCTTCCAATTCTTTTTTCAGAAATTCTTTTTCAAGAAAACTGAAGTCATCAGCATTGCCGCTTAACAACCACGGGCTCAGGGCGTCATATAATTCCGAAGAATACTTCTCTCTTTCGTTTGTAAATTCTTCCGAACCAAATATTTGACGCATTAAATCCTGCGCAACTACAGCAATAATTGGCTGTAAGGTATATGGATTGATGGTTCTGATTATCTCGTATTTTATTCCCTTACCAACTGCCAAGCCGGTATTCGCCGGTAGTGTCCATGGTGTTGTAGTCCATGCTAAAATGAATGCATCTGGAGATTTCGCAGAATTTTTAGCAACCGAATAAATCGTTTCTGTCAAATTACTCGGAATCACCTTGAACTGCGCCACCACGGTCGTGTCCTTCACGTCCTTATAGGTACCGGGCTGGTTCAGCTCGTGCGACGAAAGGCCGGTGCCGGCGGCCGGCGAGTACGGCTGGATGGTGTAGCCCTTGTAGAGCAAGCCTTTGTCGTAGAGCTTCTTGAGCAGCGCCCAGCAACTCTCGATGTATTCCGGCTCGAAGGTCACGTAAGGGTCGTCGAGGTCGACCCAGTAGCCCATTTTCTCGGTCAGGTCGTCCCACTGCGCCTTGAAGCGCATCACGGTTTCCTTGCAGCGCTGGTTGTAGTCGGCGATGCTGATTTTGTGGCCGATGTCCTCCTTCGTGATGCCCAGCTCCTTCTCCACCTGCAGCTCGATGGGCAGGCCGTGGGTATCCCAGCCGCCTTTGCGGGGCACCTGCTTGCCCAGCAGCGTCTGGTAGCGGCAGAAGATGTCCTTCACCGTGCGCGCCATCACGTGGTGGATGCCGGGCGCGCCGTTGGCCGACGGGGGGCCTTCGTAAAACACGAACGTGGGCTGGCCTTCGCGGCTGCTCACGCTCTTCTCAAAGATGCCGTGCTCCTTCCACCAGGCGAGGATGTCCTCGCCGAGCTGGCCGTAGTTGAGCGGCTGCTTGTATTCAGGGTATTTCATTGTTCGAAGTTCAACCCCACCCCCGGGCCCCCCCCCCGGGGGGGGGGGGGGCGGCCGGGGCCGCGGGTCTGTAGGAATCATCGTGGTGTGG
>JBBQSQ010000251.1:0-4795 GCA_038213745.1 Cytophagales bacterium | reverse complement strand
CTTCCGTGTCGTCGCCCGGCTTCGAGGCCCTGCTGGCCGGCAACGCCACGGCCATCGCGGGCTTCGAGCAGTCGAACGCGCTGCTGATTGACGATTTGCAGTACCTCGACGCCTCCAAGCGCGGCTACGTGCTGGCCACCTTCACGGCCAGCAACGCCACCGCCGAGTACCGCTACGTGGCCGGCCTGGAAACGGAAAACGCCACCACTACCACGGGCCGCACGGTGGTCGAAGTGTAGAGCATGGAAATGGTCTCACCAACTTCGCTCGTACTCTCACTCGTGCCGGCCGGCCGGCACCTGGCCTTCAGCAAGGAGCGGTCCGAAGTGGCCCACCTGTTCCGTCGGGTTGGCGGGGCGGCGGGCACCTGGACCCGGTTGGCCGCCAACGCCCGCTCGCCTTACCTCGACGCGGAGGTCTTTGCCGCCGATACGCCGGTAGAATACTACGTGCAGCTGGCGACCCGTTTCGGCGATGAAGAAGCGCGCAGCCTGATTGTAGCCGTTCGGCAACCGGCTGTTTACCAAGTGCCCCATGCTTCCTGTTACTAGGACGCCGGAGCAGGCACCCGCCGGGCCTCGGGGCTCTGGTCCGGCAGCCAGGCGTCGAACAGGCGCTGGCAGAGGGGCACCAGCGGCGCGAACAGCAGCACGCCCGCGACGTTGAACAAGACGTGGGCGTGCGCAATCTGGCGGGATACCTCGGCCTGGCCGGCCAGCCGCAGCACCAGCGCCGTGAAGGGACTGATGAGCAGCAGGCCCAGCGTAATGGTAATGACGTTGAACAGCAAGTGGAAAAGGCCGGTTTTGAGCGCCGGCCGGCCGCGGCCAAGGGTGGCCAGCAAGGTATCGGCGCAGGTGCCCAGCTCGGCCCCGAGCAGGACGGCAATGCCGGCCGGCAGCGTAACCAACCCTTTGGCAGCCAGCTTTATGACCATGCCTAGCGTGGCCGAGGACGACTGAATAACCAGCGTTAGCAAGGCCCCGGCAGCGGCGCCCCGGAGCGGGTTTTCCAGCTTGAGTAGCCACGCCTCCACGCCCCGGTATTCCTTGAGCGGCGCCGCCGCCTCCCCGATGAGAAACAAGCTGAAAAACAGCAGGCCGAAACAAAACAGCGCCCGGCCTGCCGTGCGGCCCTTGCGCTTTTTGCTGAGTGAGAGCAGCAACAGGCCCGGCAGCATGGCCACCACGGCGTATTGGCCCAGGTCAAAGGCGAAGAGCTGGCTCGAAATGGTGGTGCCGATGTTGGCGCCCAGCACCACGCCCAGCGAATTGCGGAAGGGCAGCGCTCCGGCGCTGACCAGGGCGATGGTCAGGATGATGACCACCGAGGAGGAATCGAGCAGCGTGGTGACGACGGTGCCGGTGAGAATGGCCATCGGCACCGTTTTGGTAAACCGGTCCAGAATGCCTTTCACCCGGTCGCCGGCTACCTGGCGCAGCGCCAGCGCCAACCGGCTGACGGCGTAGAGAAACAACACCAGTCCGCTAAGCGCCAGCAGCACAATAGACGTGATGGAAGAATTCATACGGAGCAGGTAACGCGGGAAAGCACACGTTTCTTCCCCAACGGAAACGCAGAGCTGAAGAGCATAGTTGGTTCATGAAGAAATTGTTACCTGCCATGGACCAGGCACTGCTTCCGAAGGTGATAAAATTCGGGATGGCTTGGCATCGGCTACCCTCCCTGACAGGACCAGCACCGCGCCAACTACCAGGGCGTTGCGCAGCGCCATGGCCACCGTCAGCCCGAACTTAAAGCACCATGGGGCTTATTAAACCTAAATTTTTTGATTTGTCCTTAAGGTAAGTTCGTACCCTTGCTGCTACGAAAAGGCCCAGTTGGACTTACCAGAAGTTTTTCTTTGGTCAACACCTGCTGCTCTCAAAGAGCCGCGCATTGCAGGCGAAGCTGCTGAGTCTATTTGGTCGAATCAAAGAAAGCTCGTTTCCGGCCCGCTATGAACTTTTTAGACAGTGACGGCAGCTTGGCTTCAACTAATCTTGAGACTTTTCTAAAGCCCACAGTGTATAGGCGGTGTCCACCCCCTTCGTGCCGATTTTTTGCAAGTAGCCGGCCCTCTCCAGTTCCGCCAGGTAGCGCGTAGCCGTCGGCTTACTCGCATTGAGCAGTCGTTGCACCGTCGATTCACCGTGCCGTGGTCCTGCACATACTGCACAAGCGTTGCCAGCTCGGGCCCTAGGCGCTGGGCGGTCAGGGACTGCACCGCGTAGCGCAGAAACTCTACGCCAAAGCCCCCCCTGCCTCAAACGCATAGCGCGGGGCAGGCAGCCCATGTGCCCGGCATTCGTTTATCATCTTCAGCGTGCCGCGGCCCCACGACTCGATGTGGCCCGCCCGAAGCAAAATGTTGGCCACCTCCGGGTTGACCGACCTGGAAGGATACTTGTACCGCAGGTTCTCCGCTGTCCACTTGTGGGGCGGCCCGCGGCGGTTGGCAACAGCCGGAAAGGCCTCATAGATAAAAGAGAAAACAGCTTGGGTGGTAAGCTTTACAGGTCAACCTCGTTCCAAGCCAGCAGCGCCGACGGCAGGCTGGGCAGGAAGACCAGCGCCGCCCAGAGCAACCCGCTGCCCTGCTCGCCGATATCCGGGGTAGCCCAGCCCCGAATGGGTGCCGCGATGGCATAGGCCAACAGCAAAATGACCAGGGCGCTGACCGTGACGTAGGCCAGCCGGTAGGCGTGGTTGCGCACCTGCACCTGCCGCTCGTCCAGTTCCGGGTCGGGGGCGTTGCCGTAGTGCCAGAGGCCGGTGCCCCAGTAGAGGTAGAACGACGCGACCGCGTAGCCGAACAGCCCCGCTAGTAGCGTAAGCGCGCCGGGCAGGGCCAGCCAGTGGCCCAGCAGGGCCACCAGGGGATAACTAAGCAGCTGCACGACCACGGCCGTGCGGCGCTGGGGGAGGGTCAGCGAACGGGACATCAGGGGGTTTGTTTGAGGGTGTGAAGTTCTTCGCTCAGGGGCCGGAGGGGCTGGCGTGAAAACACCAACTCGACGGGCAGGCCAAACACGGCGCACAGGTCCAGGGCCAGGTCCAAGCTGGGGTTGTATTCGCCCCGCTCCAGGTAGCCGATGGTTTGGAAGTTGACCCCCACTTTGTCGGCCAGTTCCTTGCGGGACAGGCCACGCTCTTCGCGCAGCACCGACAAGCGGTTGTAGATTTTGTCTCCTTTCATTATCGTTGGTAATATGATGCAAACATAAAACACATTGTTGTATATTTACAACATAATGATGTAAATAATTTCCATTGGTACCGAAACGCTCCCCAGTATTTATTACAATCCCGCTTACACCAATTGCCCAGACCTGGTATGATTGCCGCAGCAGGCCACAAAAAATTAGCTTCTATTACGCAAGCTAGTCTTTGGGTCCGCTGACAGCTTACTGTCAAACACCGACACCACGTTGTGGTAAATCCACATCAACTCGACTTGCCTCTCGGCACCCGCATCGGTGAAGGCCACGGCCCACACCGTCATTTTTTTTGCCGGCGTGGCCCGCGTTGCCAGTGTCGGCACCGTAGATGTTAGTCGGTTCGTGCTCGATGCTGGCGAAGCTTTGCCAACAGGGCCCCAGGGCAGCCAGGGCAGTTGCTTTGCCGACGGCGGGCGATTCGTTGTTGAACTTCACCACCACGTTATCGGCCAGGTATTCTTGTTAGGCATTGATGTAGTTGCAGTCCATCGTTCCAAGATAAACTGGGCAAGCATCTCAGCCGAGCCGCTACATGTTCAGGAATTCGCATGAATCCTGATGCCGAATCCGGTAGCGCGAAGCCTCTGTCCGAAAACACCTGAAGCGGATGTTGGGGGTAAGTGCATTAGCACGTTCATGTAAACATAGTCCAGTGCACAAAAAAACAAAAAAGCCCACAGCTGAATGCTGCGGGCTTAAAAATGGGTTATTTGCGCCGTCTATCAAGTAGACTTCGGCTTTTCCTTCCGAACTCCTTTAAACGGCTTGCCGTCCTGCTTCACGTCCATAAAGCGTCCAGTTTCCGCGTCCCGCTTCACGAACTGCTCCGTTACGGGATTGAAGGTCTGTGAGCGTTTGCGCACGGCCCCTTTGCGGGCCCCGTCGCCAATTGGTGGGTTGGTTGCCATTATGTATTACTGATTAATTTACAGGAAGTTAAGGCTTCTTTCGCGTACCGCGTCAGCCGGTAACTGCCTGGCTTCAGTCAAGCACGCCATTCGCCGGCAGTGCTACACCGCCGTTGCCGTCCGGTATCATTACCTGAAGCAAAACCTCCTCGCCCGGCGTGCTCTGGTTAAGCTTGTAGAGCAGCACTTCCTGGCCGGAATTCTCCCACAGCGAGTGCATAAGAATGGTCTGGGTGCTCAAATCCACGTTGTACACGCGGTTCAGCTCGTTGATGACCTCGGCGGCATCGTCGCCGGCCCCGATGGCATCCATCAGCTTCTGTGCGTACCCGCGGGCTTTGCGGTCAGCCGTCGCGCGCAGCTTGATAGCCCGCTTCATGCGACGGCGAAATTGTAGTTGGTAGGCAGTTAAGCTGGCCATGTTCTGAAAAATAAAAAGGTGAATAAACAGCCCAAATGGGCAGTAGGAAGGGCCGGAAGCTCAGGGCTCCGACCGCGTCGTGAGCTGGCTCACGGCCGCAGCCACGGCCCCGGCCGTAATCAGGTAGCCCCCGACCGCCGCCACGGCCGGCGGCAGCGCCACCGGACTAGCCACAATGGCCGCGCCCACGCCGGCCAGTACCAGGCCCACGCGTCGCAACACGGCAAAAAACTTGGGGGTAGGAG
>JBBQSQ010000250.1:0-4809 GCA_038213745.1 Cytophagales bacterium | reverse complement strand
TGCGCGCAACTATGAGATGCGCCAGGAGCACCTGTTCCTTGCCGCGCTGCGCTCGTTTCAGGAGATGCACGACAACTACTTCGAGGACCTGGAGCAGGATGTGCGGGCTTTCGTGGGCAGCCACCAGCTAAGCACCGCCGCCCCGTTTGACCTCGGCCAGCTGGAGCGGGTGCTAACCGAGGAATACGGCTACACCATCGACCGCGCTACCCTGGGCCAGCATGCTGTGGCTGCGCAAGCGCGGCTGCGGAGCGTGTTTCAGCCCAAGAAAAAACGCCTACTGCTACGGCCGGGCCTGAGCCAGGGCCAGCAGGCTTTCGTGTTGGGCCGCGAGGTGGCCTTTAATTATCTGAAGCTGACCGAACGGCCCTACGTGAACAGCAGTACGCAGGTGAGCTCCTTCGATGAGGTGCTGAACAACTTTAAGGCCTCCTACTTTGCCGGGGCGCTGCTGATGGAGGAAGAAAGCCTGCTGCGCGATGTGAAGAAGTTTTTCGGGGCCAAAAAGTGGCAGCCCGAGCTGCTGCTGAGCCTGATGACGCAGTACGACGTGAGCCCGGAGATGTTTATGCAACGCCTCACCACGCTGCTGCCGCGCCACTTGGGGCTGCAAAGCCTGTTCTTCCTGCGCTTCGACCAAACCGACGCCACCACCCCCTACGAGCTGACCAAGGAGCTGCACCTGGCCCGCCTGCACAACCCCCACGGCAACGAGCTGAACGAGCACTACTGCCGCCGCTGGGTGAGCCTGCGCCTCATCGACCAGGCCCGCGCCCTGCCCCTACCCGACACCGCCGAAGCCCCCGTGACCGTGGCCGGAGCCCAGAAATCGCGCTACTTCGGCACCGACGACGAGTACCTGTGCTTCACGCTGGCCCGCGCCGGCACCCCCACCCAAGTGGCCCTGAGCGTGACCGTGGGCCTGCGCTGCGACGACAACCTGAAGCAGCACGTCCGCTTCCTGGCCGACCCGGCCCTACCCTTCCGCATCGTGAACGAAACGTGCGAGCGCTGCCCCATCCCCGACTGCGAATCGCGGGCCGCCGCGCCTACGGAAATAGTGCGGCTGGCCGAAAAAGCTGCGTTTGAGGCCGCCGTGGCCGAACTCGTGGCGGGTAATTCCTGATGCGGCGCGGGTTGTTAATCGCGGGAATATTGCTGGCGCTGCTGCTCGGTGCGGGCAGCTACGCCGCCTGGCGCGTGCTGTACAGGCCCAATGTGACGGCCTTTGCCGAAGGCCCGGCCTACCTCTACATCCGCTCGGGCACGGGCTACGCGGCGGTGCTCGATTCGCTGGAACGTTATCAGTTGCTGCTGGAGCCCGGCACGTTCCGCTGGGTGGCGGAGCACCACGACTACCCGCCCCACGTGAAGGCCGGCCGCTACCGGCTGGACCCCGGCATGGGAAATATCGACCTGGTAAAAATGCTGCTCTTTGGCTGGCAGGATACCGTGCGCTTCGAGCTGAAGCCCTTTCATTACCTGGACCGGCTGCCGCGCCAGGTGAGCCGGCAGCTGGAAACGGACTCGTTTAAGCTGGAGCTGCTGCTGGGCGACAACGCCGGCCTGCAACGGCGCTACCACCTTGATACCTGCACCGTCCGCACCATGTTTATTCCCGGCGCGTACCGGCTGCTGTGGAATACCAGCGCCCCGGTTTTGCTCGACACCATGGCCGCCCGCTACCGCCGCTTCTGGACCAGGGAGCGGCAAAGCCGGGCCGACTCGCTTAAGATGACCCGCACCCAGGTGAGCGTGCTGGCCAGCATTGTGCAGCGCGAAACCGCCCAGCCCACCGACAAGCCGCTCATCGCCGCGGTGTACCTCAACCGCCTGCGCAACGGCCAACCCCTGCAAGCCGACCCCACCCTGCTCTGGCCCCTGCACGGCCTGGGCACCCGCAAGCGCGTGCTGAACGTGGACAAAAAAGTGGATTCGCCCTACAACACCTACCGCCACAAGGGACTGCCGCCCGGCCCCATCACCACGCCCCTGCCCGGCTCGCTGCTGGCCGTGCTCAAGCCGGCGCACAACAAAAACCTGTTTTTCTGCGCCCGGCCCGATGGCAGCGGGTTTTCCGACTTCGCCGAAACCTATGCCCAGCACAAGCGCAATGCCCGCCGCTATCAGCACCGGCTCGACAGCCTGGGCGTGAAGCGCTGAAGGGGGTCGGAAGCTGGTTTGCCGGGCCAATATCGCGGCCATCGCCGTGAATAAGCCACCCCCCACGACCCGGTAGTTCCTGGAGCTATTGCAACCGGTAGAGGCGTAGCGGCAGGCTGTCGGCCGCAGCTTCCCGGCTGGCCGCCAGGGTTTCGGCGTACCCCAGGCCGGTGAACTCCGAATGCTCCAGAAACAGCAGCGGTTGCTGAAGCTGCGGCGCAGGCCAGGCCGCGACCGGCGCTTGGCGGCGTAGCGAATCGAACCGGGCCACCCCCGCCACCCGCCAGTAACCGTCGAGCAGCACGTACTGACAGCCCAGCCGGCGCAGGCCGGCAAGCTGGCGCTCGTCGTTTACTACAAATAAGGACTGATTTTCAGCTAAATACGGAGCCAAGCCAAGGCCCACCGTACTGACTACCTTGGTGGCGTGGTGCTGCCGCAGCCAAGCCGCTACCACCGGATACCGGTTAGGCAGCGGCGCGTACAGCTTTTGTTGAATTCGACTGATGTTCAAACCTGTCGCTACTACCAGCGTGCCCGCCAGCACCCAACCCGGCAGCACGCGCCGGCCGCTCAGCACCGCCAGCGCGGCCAACGGCAAATAGGCGAACAGTAGCCCGCGCGGGGCTTTTATCAGCAGCGACATACCCGCCAGCAAACAACTCGCCCACACCAGTAAGTATGGCAGCATCTCCGCCACTTGCACCCGCCGGGTGAGGTGCCACCTACGCCAGACCAGAAACACGGCCCCCGCCAGGCCCGCCAGCAGCAACGGGGACTCGTAGCTCCCCAGATAACGGAAATAATACGGCAAATCAAGGTGCCAGGTGGCTTTCCGGCCGGCTACGTTGGCAGCCACCGGCACCACGGTGCGGTAGTAAAATCCCAGCCAGCGGTACCACGGCAGGCCCACCGCCATTCCCACCAGCCCAAAAAGCACGTAGGGTGCCGCTAGCATCAGCAAGACCTGGCCCCACAGGTTACGCAGCCGCCACAAGCCATCGGCCTGCGCAACTTCCAGCACCACCAGAATGGGCAGCGCGAACAGAAACTTGTAGTTGAAGCACAACCCCACGGCCAGCCAGCCCGCCGTTCGCAAAACGGCCGCCCTGGATGGCCGCTGCAACCGGGAAAAATGGCTGCGCAGCAGCCCCGCGTACAGCACGAGGCTGATGGAGCTCATGGTAAAATCGCGGCCCGAAAAGGTAAGTAGCAGCGAAGTGCCGCCCAGCAAAGTCAGCCCCGCCGCTTCCGGGCCACGCAGGCGCGCCTGCCGGGCAACCCAGGCCGTGAACCAGCCCAGGCCCGCCAGCCCCAGCAAGGCATTGATGGTTTGGAACACCAAGAAGTCGGGCGTCAGGGCAGCTACGGGCACGTAAACCAATAAAAATCCCGGGCTGCCGTGGTGAAACAGGTGCGCAAAATTTCCCTGCGCCAACTCCTCAACTACCTGCCAGTTGCGCACCGAATCGTAGTCGGCCGGGCCCGCCTCGGGTAGCCGCCACAGCCGCAGAAGCGCCACGACCAGCAGCGCGGCCAGAAGCCACAACGTGCGGTGCGCGGGCAGAGAAGCGTTATTTGTAGCGGGAGATGGCAACATGAATGCGGCGCTAGCCGGCGCGAAGGTCGGCACACCCTATCCAATATCATCCTCCGCATTTATTTCCCTTTCCCTTATGCGCCTCGTTATCCAGCGCGTCCGCGAAGCCCAGGTTACCGTCGACGGCCAGCTTACGGGCCAGATTGGCTCCGGGCTGTTAGTCCTAGCCGGTTTCGCCCCCACCGATAGTACCCCCTCGCTCACCTGGATGAGCCGCAAGCTGGTACAGCTGCGCATTTTCAACGATGAAAACGGGCAGATGAACCGCAGCGTTCTCGATACCGATGGCCAAATCCTGATAGTGAGCCAGTTTACGCTGCTGGCCGATGCCCGCAAGGGCAACCGCCCCAGCTACGTCGGGGCGGCTCCACCGGCCGTGGCCGAGCCGCTGTACCAGCAATTTGTGGCCTTGGTGGCGGCGGAGCTAGGTAAGCCGGTGCCCACCGGTATTTTTGGGGCCGACATGCAGGTAAGCCTCCTTAACGACGGGCCCGTGACCATTGTGCTCGATTCACCCGCTTAACCCTCTCCTTTTACGTCCTTTCCCATGACCATCGAAGACGCCCAAAAAACCGTTGACGCTTGGATAACCACCACTGGCGTCCGCTACTTCAATGAGCTAACCAACATGGCCATCCTCACCGAGGAGGTGGGCGAAGTGGCCCGGCTCATTGCCCGGCAGTACGGCGAACAGTCGTTCAAAGAGTCGGACAAAGGCCGGGAATTGGGCGACGAGCTGGCCGATGTGCTGTTCGTGGTCATCTGCCTGGCCAACCAAACCGGCGTCGACCTAACCGAAGCCCTGGCCCGCAACCTGGCCAAGAAAACCCAGCGCGACAGCCAACGCCATCAGGACAACGAGAAACTCAGATGATAATGGTTAACGGTTAGTGATTAACGGTTAATACTTTGACAGGACTTACACATTAGGGTTCCTATCAACCTTTCTCGCAGAGGTTCGCGGGGGGAAAACGCGGGGGGTTGCAGAGGGTATTAAGCAACCTCATCGGGCCACCGCGGTTTAACACCCCGCACCCCAGCGCGCA
>JBBQSQ010000249.1:0-4819 GCA_038213745.1 Cytophagales bacterium | reverse complement strand
ATCGCAGTGTTCCGCAGTGTTTTCCCCGAACAGCACTGCGGAACACTGCGATTTTAACACCGCGCAACACTGCGTGAAATTTTATTAGAACGCCGTAAAGAAACACCGCGAAGCTCACCTAGTTGCAGCACGCCGCAGTAGGTTTGCCCCCCACAACTCCCCCTCCTCCACTATGTCCCGCATCGAACACGATTTCCTCGGCGAACGCAGCCTGCCCGACACCGCCTATTACGGCATCCAGACCCTGCGCGCACTCGAAAACTTTGACATTACCGGCATTCCCATCAAGAACGAGCCGCTGTTTGTGCAGGCCCTGGCCTACGTGAAAAAAGGCGCGGCCCTGGCTAACAAAGAGCTTGGTGTGCTGCCCGCCAACATCGCCGACGCCATTGCCGCCGCCTGCGACCGGGTGGCGGCTGGCGAGTTTGACAATCAGTTTCTCACCGACATGATTCAGGGCGGCGCGGGCACTTCGGTGAACATGAACGCCAACGAGGTAATTGCCAATGTAGCCCTCGAAATCATGGGCCACGTCAAGGGCGACTACCAGTTCTGCCACCCCAACAACCACGTCAACTGCTCGCAAAGCACCAACGACGCCTACCCCACCGCCTTCCGCATCGCGCTCAACAACAAGCTAGTGGGCTACCGCGAGACCCTGGGTGCACTGGCCGATGCCTTCGCCCAGAAGGGCGAGGAATTCCGCGACATCCTCAAAATGGGCCGCACCCAGCTCCAGGATGCCGTGCCGATGAGCATGGGCGACGAGTTCCGCGCCTTCGCCACCAACCTGCGCGAGGAACTGCTGCGCATCGATGACTCGCGCCGGCTGATTGACGAAATCAACATGGGGGCCACGGCCATTGGCTCGCGCATCAATGCCCCTACCGGCTACCCCGAATTGGTGACCGAGCACCTGCGCACCATCACCGGCCTCAACCTGAGCCTGGCCGGCGACTTATTCGAGGCGACTTACGACACGGGGGCCTACGTGCAGCTCTCCGGCGTACTAAAGCGCACGGCGGTGAAGCTCTCCAAAATTTGCAACGACTTGCGCCTGCTTTCTTCCGGCCCGCGCACCGGTTTCAACGAAATCAACCTGCCCGCTTTGCAGCCGGGCTCCAGCATCATGCCCGGCAAGGTGAACCCCGTGGTGCCCGAGGTGGTGAACCAGACGGCGTTCTACGTCATCGGGGCCGACCTCACGGTGACCATGGCCGCTGAGGCCGGCCAGCTGCAATTGAACGTAATGGAGCCGGTTATCAGCTTCGCCCTGTTCACCTCGATTTCCTACATGACCAACGCCTGCCGCACCCTGCGCGACAAGTGCGTCATCGGCATCACGGCCAACAAGGAGCACGCCGAAAGCCTCGTGCGCAACAGCATCGGCATCGTCACGCAGCTCAACCCCGTTATCGGCTACGAGGCCTCGGCCGAGATTGCCAAGGAAGCCCTGAAAACTGGTAAGTCAGTGCACGCCATCGCCGTGACGGAGCGCGGCTTATTGACCCAGGAAAAATGGGACGAGATTTTCACGTTTGAGAATCTGATTCGGCCGGTGTTTATGAAATAGCGGGCGACCTCACCCCCCGGCCCCCTCTCCAAAAAAGAGGGGGAGCCTAACGCACAAAAAGCAAAACCCCACTGCTGGACGCAGTGGGGTTTTGCTTTATTTCTCAAATGAGAAATTTCTTAACTACGAAAAACCGTCAGGCTCCCCCTCTTTTTTGGAGAGGGGGCCGGGGGGTGAGGTGATGCCCCCCTACTCCACCACCAGTCGCTGCATGGCCACGGCAGTACCCGACTGCACCCGAACAAAATAAGTCCCGGCAGCCCAGCCGCTGGTTTCCAGCGCGTAGCTGCTGCCACTGAAGCTACGGGTTTGCAGCAGGCGGCCGGTGAGGTCAAACACCTGCAGCTGGCTTTGAGTAGCCGGGGCGGCGGCCAGGGCCAGGCGTACCGCGCCCGCCGTCGGGTTCGGGTAGAGCGCCACAGCGAAGGATGGCTGAGCACTGGCCGTGCTGGTGGCCGTGGCCGAGCGCAGGCGCAACACCCAGGTTTGGTTGGCGGCCAGGGCCGGCAGCGTCGTCATAAAGCTGCTGAAACCGCCCTGGGCATTCACCATGACGGTACCGGCGGCCTGGCCGCTGTAGAGTTCGGTGACCTGATAATTGCCCGGTGCCAGCGTTGACATGGTGAGCGAGAGCGTGGAGCTACTGACCGCCGTGCTGCCCAGGTTGGCGGCAATCAGCGTGGCTTCCTGGCCGAAAACGCGGGCGTAGGCCAGCACTGCAGCGGCCGACGACGTGGCGGGCAGGTAGTAACCCTTGCGCAGGGTTTCGTTGGCGGTGCGCAGGCCAATGAGTTTCTTGTAGTGGCTCAGCAGCGAGTTTTGGTCGGCTTGCTCGGTGGCTACGTTGTAGGTGGCGTAGTTGGCGTTGAGGGCGCGCCAGGGCGTGCCGGTTGTGAAACCGGACTGGGTGCCGGCCGTCCACTGCATGGGGCGGCGCTTGTCCTCGTCGGGGCCGGTGCCGGCCATGCCCACTTCCTCGCCGTAGTAGAGAAAGGGCACGCCGGGCATGGTGAGGTAGAGGGAGGCCGCCTGCTTCATGCGGGCCACATTGCTGCCCAGGCCGTCGAACACGCGGTTTTGGTCGTGGTTAGTGAGGAAGGTGGCATATTGAAGGCGCGGGTAGAGGCTGGTGACGAGATTGAGCTGGGTGCGGAGCGCGGTAGGGTTGCCCTGGCTCACGGCCCCGATGATGCTGCTGGCCAGGTCGAACTCAAAGCAGAGGTCGAGCCGGCGGTTGTTGACGTAGGGGATTACGGCGCTGGTGTTGGTCCAGGCCTCGCCCACGGATAAGGCGGCTGGGTTCACGGCCTTCAGCGAGTCGTGAAATTCTTCCAGCAGCCCGAGGGTTTCGGGCGTATCGGAGGCGTTGGTGCCGGTTTCGATGAGGTGACGCACGGCGTCCAGCCGGAAACCATCCACGCCTCTGCGCAGCCAGAACCGGTCGGCATCCCACATGGCCGCTTTGAGTTGGGGATTGCGCCAGTTCAAATCGGGCATGCCTTCCCAGAAAGCGCCGTAGAAATAGTTGCCGTTGCGCGGGTGCCAGCCGCTGCCGCCAAACGGCCCAAATCCCAGGTCGGTGGGCGACCATAGGTACCAGTTGCGGTAGGGGCTGGTGGGGCTGGCGGCCGACTGCGTGAACCACGGATGCTGGCTGGAGGAGTGGTTCAGCACCATGTCCAGAATCACCTTGATGCCGCGCTGGTGGGCGGCAACCAGGAAGGCATCGAACTGGGCCATCGTGCCGTAATCAGGCTCCACGGCCTTATAATCGGTGATGTCGTAGCCGTGGTAACTCGGCGATTGCATGATGGGCATCAGCCAGAGGCCGGTCACGCCCAGGTCGGTGGTGGTGGCGGGATTGCCGTCGTTGAGGTAGTCGAGCTTCTGGGTCAGGCCGGCGAAGTCGCCCTGGCCATCGCCGTTGCTATCGTAGAAGCTGCGCACGAATACCTCGTAGAACACGGCATCGTTCCACCAGTACGTGGGGTAGCTGGTGAGCGGGGTTCCGTTGCAGGCCGCGCAGGTGCCGAAGCAATAGCTGGGCGTGGTGTTCACGGCGTCCGTGGCGCTCACCACGCGGGTGAGGGTGCCGCTGGCATCGGCGGTGCCGCAGGCGGCGGGCACGGTTTCGGCCCTGGCCAGGGTGTTGCCGTTCACGAAGCGGTACTGGAACAGGCCGGGGGCCGGCAGCGCAATCGTCACTTCGTAGATGCCGTCGTTGTTGTCGTCGGTGAGGGGCAGCGCCGTGGCGTCGTTATTCGCGCCGTAGCCTGCCAGGGCCTGGAAATTGCCCACCACGTGCACGCCGGTGCGGGCCACGGCCTGGCCGGTCATGTCCACGGCAAAGCGCAGCTGCGGGGCGCAGTCGGCGAAGGCCACGATGGGCAGGCGCACCGCCGAGCCACCCACCACTACTTGCCGATTCACGTTGCCGCCGCCGTCGGTGATGCCGCAGGTGGTGGGCACCAGCTCGTCGCGGCCCCAGGCGCTGCCGTTCACGAATTTGTAGAGGTAGGTGCCGGCCGGCACGTTCACGGTACCTTCCCATACGTGGTCGCCGTCAGGGTCAGCCAGGGCCGTGGTGGCGGGGTTCCAGTCGGCCGGAAAGCCAGCGGCGGCTTGGAAAGTGCCGGCTACGTGCACACCCCCGGTGGGCACGGCTGTGGTGCCCATATCAACCCGGAAGGTGAGCTGGTTGGCCTGGGCACTTTCAACACCAACAACAAGCAGGCAAAGAATCAGTAAGCGAAGTTTCATTGGATATTGATGGGTGAAAGACCTGTCAACAAAGGTATGCCGCCCGACTACCGGACCAGCAGCTATTTCTCAACGAATGAGTGGTTTTTCTATTCGCCTGCCGGCGGCATCAACTCGCTGAGTTTACCGGATATTTGCGCAGCTCCCAACCACTTTTTTTGTTCATCCGATGGCTTGCTTACGTCCCCTGCTACTGGCCCTGCTCCTGCTGGCCACCGCTGCCGCGGCCCACGCCGCCCGCGTCGATACCCTGACCATACCGAGCGCGGCTACGCACTAAAACTACCGCGCCGCCGTGGTGCTGCCCGCTTCCTACGCCAAAAATAAAAAGGCTAATTACCCCGTGCTTTATCTGCTGCATGGCGCGTATATCCACTTTTCCGACTGGTTGAACAAGACGCCCCACAAGCAGTTGCTGCACCGCCTGGCCGACCAGTACAATCTCATCATCGTGAAGCCCGAGGGCGAAACCTTCAGCTTCTACCT
>JBBQSQ010000248.1:0-4883 GCA_038213745.1 Cytophagales bacterium | reverse complement strand
CAAGTTGCGGCGGCGCGTGAGGCCGGCCAGGGCGGCATCCAGTTCTGGTTCGGTAACAAATAGCTCGGCCAGCGCTTCGGTGCGGGTGTAGGCGGGGGCGGCGTAGGGGGCGCCGGGTTCGGCGGCTTGGGTGGGCGCGGCAATGGTGGCTGCTTTGGGCAGGCCGGTATACAAGTCCTCGGCCTGCTGATGGGCAGTTTCTTCGCCGTCGGGGCCCGCGCCGGACGTGAGCACCGGCCGCCGGGTGCTGATGGTGAAGTCGAGGTGCTCCAGCAGCGCGTTGGTGGGCGCGCCGGCGGCGCGGGGCCAGTGGGCGCGGGGGTTGCCGGTGGCCAGGCGGTAGGCCAGCTCGGCCACGGCGCGGGGTGGGTAGCGGCGGCCCCGGTACACCAGCTCATACACGGTTCCGGGGGGCAGCGGGCGGCCTTCTCGGGCTATCTGGCGCAGGGCGCGCAGCACCTGCTCGCGGGTGAGCAGCGGGGCCGGAGCGGAGGCATCGGGTGGGGCGGGGGGCATGGCGGGCAAGGTAGCGGCGGGAAAACAAGCGTGGAGAAGCAAAAAAAGTCCCCCGGCCGGGCCGGGAGACTGTTTTGGGGGAAACCGTACCGAAAAAATAACGACTAAAACGTTAAGGGGCTACCGTAAACGTGCGGGTTACCGAGTTATACGGGCCCGGAATCATCGTGCCGCTGCTGTCGACCAGCTCCAGCTTCACCGTATTTTCGCCGGCCGGTAGGCCTTCCATCTGGTAAGGCATCCAGCGGTCGAGCATAAACTCGGTGCCGTTGATGGTGGCGCGCACGCGGTTGCCGCCGGGCTCCAACGTGGTGTTCACCAGGTAAAAGTCCAGCATGATGCGCTTGGCATCCGCTCCGGAATACGTGTCTTTCGGGCGGCTGTAAAACAGGTTTGGGGCCTTTACGTCGATGACAGGCGTGGCCGGGGCCGGAGCGTTGCCCACGTTGATAATGCGCAGGTCGTAGGCCCCGCGGTGCTTGAGGCTCTCGTGGTAGGAGCGCGACAGGAACGAGAGCACCACGTGCTGGCCATCAGGAATGGCTTTGCTGAATTTAGTATCGTAATGGGCCGTGTAGGGCTGGTTATCCACAATGTTGTGGATGTGCTGGCCCTTCGCCGAGTTGGCCATTTCGGCCATGTGGGGGCCGCCGCTCATTTTGGTAAGCTGGAAGTTGGTAATCTGGTAATTGAACGGCACTTCACCGCTTGGCACAACGGAGTTGGTAACCGGCGAAACCAGCTGCACCTGAGCTACCGCGAATTTGGGCGAATCGCCGAAGGGCGTCAGCCGAATACCATTCGATTCCATGCTCTCCCCACTGGTGGCGGTGCGGCTGGCGGCGGTGCCGGCTCCGGCCGTGGCGCTCACGTCGGTAGTAGGCTTACTCGTTTCGCAGCTGGCCAGTAGCGCCAGGGTGAGGGTGGTGCTGCACAGCAGTCGGATGGGGTGTTTCATGGAAAAAACTCAAAAAAAGGATGGTAATTTGGTGTTGATTTATTTGAACTAGCAAGCCCAAACCGGGTTATTTACGGCTAAGCCCCGGTGCAAGGTTTTGCTTAACTTGCGTCGTTACCCACCAAGCGGCCCGTTTGGCCTCAAAGTAAACCTATTTTTCCCATGCAAGACCAACTTCTTGACCACATCCCCTCGCTCGACCTCGCCGACTTCCGTTCCGGCGACCCCGCGCGTAAGAACCGCTTCGTTCAGCAGCTGGGCGAGGCCTACCAAAGTATTGGGTTTATTGCCCTGAAAAACCACGGTCTGAACGACGAGCAGACCAAGCAGCTCTACGCCGATGTGCAGGCGTTCTTTCAATTGCCCGACGAAGCCAAGCAGCGCTACGAAAACCCGGAGCTGGCGGGCCAGCGCGGCTACATCAGCAAAGGGAAGGAGCACGCCAAGGGCCGCAACACTGGCGACCTGAAGGAATTCTACCACGTGGGCCAGGAGGTGGAAACCGAAGACCCCATTAAAAAGGAGTACCCCGCCAACGTCTGGCCCGAGGAAGTGCCCGGCTTTCAGAAAAGCACCTTCACGGCCTACCGCACCCTGGAAAGTGCCGGCCAGGACGTGCTGCGCGCCATTGCCCTGTACCTGCACCTGCCCGAAAACTACTTCGACGACAAGGTGAAGCACGGCAATAGCATTCTGCGCCCCATCCACTACTTCCCTATCGAAGACCCCGACGCGGTGCCCGCCGACGCCGTGCGCGCCGCCGAACACGGCGACATCAACCTCATTACCCTGCTGATGGGGGCCAGCGCCGACGGCCTGCAAGTGAAGCGCCGCGATGGCCAGTGGATTCCCATCACGGCCCTGCCCGACCAGATTGTGGTGAACGTGGGCGACATGCTCCAGCGCCTCACCAACGGCGTGCTCAAGTCCACCATTCACCGCGTGGTGAACCCGGCCCGCGAGAAAATGAACACCTCGCGCTTCAGCATTCCGTTCTTCATGCACCCGCGCTCCGACATGAGCCTGGCCGCGCTAGAGCACTGCGTGACCCCCGACAACCCCAAGAAAGAAGCCGACATCACGGCCGGCGAATTCCTGAACGAGCGGTTGATTGAGCTGGGACTGAAGAAAAAGTGAGGGCCGCAGGGAGCTTTAAAAAGTAGAACGTCATGCTTTATCTGGCGTCCGCGCAGCCGAAGCATCTCGCGTGCAGCAGTAAATCAATCGTTCAATAATATTGATTACTACCACACGCGAGATGCTTCGGCTGCGCTCAGCATGACGTTCTGCTTATGACCGTTCCAACGCCCCAAACAAATCCTGCCCCGTCCCCACCTGCCCCCGTTTCCCTGGAGCCGCCCCCGCGGCGCTCGGGCAAGCGCACGCGGCGGGTGCGGGGCATTATTTTTTTGAAGGACGTGGCCGTGCTGGCCCTCACCGCGTTTGGGGGGCCGCAGGCGCACCTGGCCATGTTCTTCCGGCTGCTGGTGGAGAAGCGCCGCTACATCAGCGCGGCCGAGCTGCTGGAATTGCAAGCGCTGTGCGCCCTGCTGCCGGGGCCCACCTCCACGCAAACCATCACCGTTATCGGCTTTCGGCTGGGCGGGCCCAACCTGGCCTACCTCACACTGCTGCTTTGGATAACGCCCGCCGCGGTGCTGATGACGCTGGCGGCCCTCACCCTCAGCCACCTCGACCCGGCCAAAGTGGCGGCACTGGTGCAGTTTGTGCAGCCGGTGGCCGTGGGCTTCGTGGCCTTCTCGGCCTACAAGATTGCGCAGAAAGTTATTCACACCAAAATGGCGGTGGGGCTGATGGTGGCCGCCGCCATGCTGGCCTACTTCTTTCAGCTGCCCTGGATGCTGCCGCTGCTGCTACTGGCGGGCGGGGCCGTGACTACGGTACGCTACCGCAAGCACGCCATCATTCAGGAGAAAAAACCGCTGCGCGTGGAATGGGCCAATTTCTTTCTGTGGTCGGGTACCTTGGCGGGGGCGGCCGTGCTGGGGCACTACACCCAGTTGTTGCCGGTGCGGCTGTTCGAGAATTTTTACCGCAACGGCTCGCTGGTGTTTGGCGGCGGGCAGGTGCTGGCCCCGCTGCTCTACGCCGAGTTTGTGGAGTTCAAGCACTACCTCACGGGCACGGAATTCTTGTCGGGGCTGGGGCTGGTGCAGGCCATGCCGGGGCCCAATTTTTCGCTGGCGGCCTACATTGGGGCGCTGGCCATGCGGCCAGCGGGCGGCACCGGCATGCAGGTGCTGGGCGCGCTGGTGGGCGTGGCCGGTATCTTCCTGCCCGGCACGTTCCTGATATTCTTCGTCATTCGCTTCTGGGACCGGCTGCGGCAGTACCGGGTGGTGCAGGCGTCGCTGGAGGGCATCAACGCCGTGAGCGCGGGGCTGGTGTGCGCGGCCACTTTTCTGCTTTACCACCCCTTGCCCTACCGGCTCCTGGACTTGCCGTTCCACCTCGGCCCCATCGACACGCTGCCGCTGAACCCGCTGCTGGTGGGCACCACGTTCCTGCTGCTGCTGTGGGAAAAAGTGCCGAGCGTGGTCATTATTGTGGTAGCGCTGGGGGCGGGGGCGCTGGTAGGGCAAATAAGTTAGAAGTGAAGAGTTGAAAGTTAAAATTCAGTCCATCAAATTTTTAACTTTCAACTCTTCACTTTTAATTTGTTTTTCTTTTAACCCCCTTCCCGCGTCAGGTAAGCCGTGCGGGCTTCCTCCAGTTCGGTTACCAGGTCGGCGCGTTGCCGCAGCAAATCGGCCCCCACCGCCGGGGCGCGCCGAAACAGCTGCGCCGCCCGCAGCCGCCGCAGCCGGGCGGCCAGTGTGTTCCAGTAGCCCAGGGCATAAAAGCCGGTGAGGGGCAGGCTCAGCACGTAGAGCGCGGTGAGCCGCCAGTCGTGCGTGAGCCAGTGCTGCACGGCCGCTGCTTGCAGGGTGTAGGCCAAGGGGAAGGTTAGCATGCCCATTACCAGCATGATGGGGGCCACAAACTCGGCTTCTTTGGTGGCGCGCTGGGCCACCAAGGAGGGCAGAATGTAGGGCAGATAATTGTTGAGCACGCCGTAGAGCCACACCGGCGCGCCCAGCACCAGGTTGAGCAGGCCCGCGATGGAGCCGCGCCGCTGGCTGTCGAGGGCTTCGTCGGTGAGGCCGTGGCGGTGCAGGTCGGCCAGGTAGGCGGCAAACTGGGCGCGGGCGGCGGTGAGGCGCTCGGGAAAGTGCTGTTCGGCCCAGGGCAGGGCTTGCAGCAGGGTGCGGCTCAGCTGAAAGTTGTCGTAGAGCGTGTCGGGGTCGTCGTTGGGGTTGAGGTGGTCGCCAAACGTGCGCTCAATCTGCTGCACAAAGGCATCCTCCGCCGCGTCGCGCGTGATGACGAGGCGCCGCTCCAGCGCCAC
>JBBQSQ010000247.1:0-4908 GCA_038213745.1 Cytophagales bacterium | reverse complement strand
GGCGGCGCTGCGCCAGCGCTACGAGCCCCACCTGGTGGTAGCCGCCGACGTGCGCCCGCCCAAGAATCCCGACCTGCTGGCCGGTGGCCCCTTCGAGCTGCTCGACGTGCTCGACCGCTCGCGCCTCGACAAGCTCATCCGTCAGTACCGCCCCAAGCAGATTTACCACCTCGCCGCCCTGCTCTCGGCCACGGCCGAGAAAAACCCGCTCTTTGGCTGGCAGCTGAACATGGACGGCCTGCTCATCGTGCTCGAAGCCGCCGTGGCCCACGGCGTGGCCCAGGTGTACTGGCCCAGCTCCATTGCCGTGTTTGGCCCCGACACCCCGCGCGACCACACGCCGCAGGTCACCATCATGAACCCCAACACGGTGTACGGCATCAGCAAGCTGGCCGGCGAGCAGTGGTGCGAGTGGTACCACCGCAAGCACGGCCTGGACGTGCGCAGCCTGCGCTACCCTGGCCTCATCGGCTACAAGAGCCTGCCCGGCGGCGGCACCACCGACTACGCCGTGGACATCTACCACCGCGCTGTGGCCGGCGAGAACTACGAGTGCTTCCTCGAAGAAGACACCTACCTGCCGATGATGTACATGCCCGACGCCCTGAAAGCCACCCTGGACCTCATGCACGCCCCAGCCGAGCAAATCAAGGTGCGCACCAGCTACAACCTGGGCGCGATGAGCTTCTCGCCGGCCGAAATCACGGCCAGCATTCAGCAGCACGAGCCCGGATTCGAAGTTACCTACAAGCCCGATGGCCGCCAGCAAATCGCCAACTCCTGGCCCGCTAGCATCGACGATGCCAGAGCCCGCCAGGACTGGGGCTGGCAGCCCGATTTCGACCTGGATAAGATGACCGCCGACATGCTGCTGCACCTGAAGGAGATGCAGCCGGCGTAAGGGCGAAGATGCAATTCAACCCCAAAAACCGCCCTGCCAATTACTGGCAGGGCGGTTTTTGGGTTGAATCAAATTGTTTTTTGGCCTGATTATGCTCAGAAAGCCACCCCAAGCGTAATCCCGGTCCGGATGCTGAAGCCCTGGAACGAGCCCGCGTCGAAGCTGGCCGAGCCATCGTCGTTGCTGGCGTTAAGCTTGGTAAAATTACGGTTGTACGACGGGCCGAAGAAGGTGTCCAGTGTAACCCGCTTCTGGAAAACCCACTGGTGGCCCACCACTACGCCCCCGCCCAAGGTGTTGAGCGTGGCCTTGGCCGTTACCGCCGTGCCGTCGTCCTGCGTATCGGTCACGCTGAGGCCCAATTGCTGATAGCGCACGAAAGGAGCCACGTAGAAACCGGCCATGGCGGGCTGGTTGTCGGAGAGGTAGCGCCGGTATTCGGGCGTGATGGCGAAGCCCGAAATCTTGGTGTCGCCGATGCCCCAGTACGTGAACAGCCCGCCCAGCTGCAAGCTGCTCGCGTCGTTGAGCTGGTGCTCGTAGAAGAACGAGCCCGTCTTGAACAACGGGCTGATTAGGTTTACCTTCAGGGCGTTGGTTTGGGCCGAAACGGGGTTGGCCGCCAGGAGCAAAACGGCGGCCAGCAGGAGGGCGGAGAGGATGTTTTTCATGATAATAAAGGGTTGAAAAAAGGATGAGGGGTGAGGGAGAAGTGATGCCACAAAGGTGGACGCCACGCCCACGCGGCGAAATCGCCGGAAAACGGTAATTCTCGCTACCAGAAAACCAGTAGTTTGCCGCCGAACCCAGGTTTTTCGTTGATTTTTGCCCAAGTTTGCCAGCGCATGGTCGCCCCAATCTCCTTTGTTGGCTTGCTGAGCTGCCGCCGCCGTGCCGGACTGCTGGGGCTGCTGTTGGCGCTGCTGGCGGGCCCAGGGCACCCGCTGCAAGCAAACCAGGCGGGGCCTGATAGCCTGCGGCGTGCGTTGCGCGCTCCCGCCCCCGACACCAGCCGCGCCAAAACCGCCCTGCGCCTCTCGGCCGCCCTGGCCGCTACCGACACCGCCGCCGCCCGCCGCTACGCCCGGCAGGCCCTCGACTGGAGCCGCGCGGCCGGCTTCGGCTATGGGCTGGCCCACGGCTGGCTGCAGCTGAGCGCGCTGGCCATCATCGGCAACGACAATGCCCGCGCCGCCCGCTACGGCGCGCTGGCCCAGGCCGCCGCCGAGCCCCTCTACCGGCAGCGGCCGGCCCCGCGCCTGGCCCGGTTGCTGGCCGCCATCGCCAACAACCGCGGCACCGTGGCCGACCACCGGGGCCAGTACGCCGAGGCCGTGCGCCGCTACCTGCGGGCCGCCACTTACCTGGCCCGCCTGCCCGACGCCGGCACCCAGCTCACCGTGTACGCCAACCTGGGTAACAGCCTGCTGAGCTCAGACCAGCCCGCCCAGGCGGCCTACTACTGGCGGCTGGCCGCCGCCCTGCGCCCGCGCACCGGCCCCGTGCCCGAGCTGCTGCCGGTGTACCTGCAACTGGCCCGCCTGCACTTGCAGCAGGCCCACCCCGACAGCGCCCGCCCGGCCCTGGCCGCCGCCCGGTCCCTGCTGCCCGCCGCCACCCTCTACGCCGACGAATACTACGGCACGCTGGGCCAGTACTACCGCGCCACCGGCCAGCTGGCCGCCGCCGGCCAGGCGTTTGGCCAAGCCGCCGCCTACGCCGCCCGCAAGGGGGCGCTGGGCCGTCAGGCCAAGCTGCTGTTCGAGCAGGGCCAGCTGGCTGCCCAGGCCGGCCAGCCCGCCGCCGCCCGCGCCGCCCTGGAGCGCAGCTTGGCGCTGGCCGAGCAGCTCGGCGACCCCCGCCAGCTGGCCGCCAGCCTCGAAGGCCTGGCCCGCCTGGCCGAGCAGGCCGGCCAGTGGCCCGAAGCCCTGTTCTACTACCGCCGCAGCCACGAGCTACGCGACACCCTCGCCGGCACGGCCGTGCGCGCCCAGGTGAACCAGCTCGAAACCCGCTACCGCAGCCGCCAGCAAGCCGGGCAGCTGCGTGCGCTGCGCCAGGCCCAGGCCGCCCAGCAGCTGGCCCTGCGCCAGGAGCAGCGCCTCAACGTGGCCTACCTGGTGCTGCTGGCGGTGCTGGTGCTGGCCGGGTTGCTGGCCGCCGCGCTGCTGCGCCAGCGCCAGCGCCTGGCCGCCCAGCAGCGCGCGCAGGAAAAAACCCGCCTCACCACCCAGGCCGTGCTGCAGGGGCAGGAAGAAGAGCGCCGCCGCCTGGCCCGCGACCTGCACGACGGCCTGGGCGGCATGCTTTCCACCGTGAAGCACTACCTGGCCACGGCCCAGGGCCGCGCCGCCCAGCCCACCGGGGGAGCCGCCGCCACCGAGCTGCTGGGCCAGTCCATCCGGCACCTCGACAGCTCCATTGGCGAGCTGCGGCGGGTGGCCCGCAACCTCATGCCCGAAGCGCTGCTGGCCTTTGGGCTGGCCCAGGCCCTGCAGGATTTGTGCGCCAGCACCCAGCAGGCCAGCGGCGTGGCCGTGCAGCTGCACCTCCACGGCCTCGAAACCCGCCTGCCCAAAACCCTGGAAGTGGAGCTCTACCGCCTGGTGCAGGAGCTGCTGAACAACGTGCTGAAGCACGCCCAGGCCCGCGAGGTGCTGGTGCAGCTGATGCGCCACGGCCCGGCCCTGCACCTGGTGGTGGAAGACGACGGCTGCGGCTTCGACCCCGCCGTGGCCGGCACCGGCGTGGGCCTGCGCAGCGTGCAGGCCCGGGCGCGCTACCTCGGCGGCACCCTCGACGTGCAGGCCGCCCCCGGCCAGGGTGCCTCCTTTAGCCTGGAGCTGCGCGTGCCGGCGCATGGCTGAAGCCGCCGGGGGCTGCGTATCTTCCACGCTTGCATCTTTACCCCCGCAACTTCCCCTTTCCGCCATGAACCCGACCCGCGTGCTGCTCGTTGATGACCACCCCATGGTGCTGGCCGGGCTGCGGGCCCTGCTCGCGCCGCTGCCGGGCTTGGAAGTGGTGGCCACCGCCGCCACCGCCGCCGAGGCCTACGCCGCCGTGGCGGCCCACCAGCCCAACGTGGTGCTGCTCGACATCAACCTGCCCGACCAAAGCGGCCTCGACGTGTGCCGCCAACTGCTCGCCACCCATCCGCAGCTCAAAATCATTGCCCTCACCACCCTCAACGAGCGTAGCTACGTGACGCGCATGATGGCGCAGGGCGCGGCCGGCTACGTGCTCAAAAACGCCTCGCCCGACGAGCTGGCCGAGGCCATTGCCCGGGTGCAGGCCGGCAAAAAGTATTTTAGCGAAGAGGTGCAGGAGCTGCTGCTGCTGCCCGCGCCGGTGGCCCCGGCCGTGCCCCCGCTCACCCGCCGCGAGAAGGAGATTCTTGGCCTCATTGCCCAGGGCCTCACCAGCCAGGAAATGGCCGACCAGCTGTTCCTCAGCGCCCTCACCGTCGAAACGCACCGGCGCAACCTGCTGGCCAAGTTCGAGGTGAGCAACACCGCCCTGCTCATGCGCGAAGCCGCCCGGCACCAGTTGCTGTAGCCCGGCTAGTGCCGCGTGCGCTGGTTATACTGCTGAATGATGCTTTCCAGCTCGTCGTAGCGGTAGCCGAGCTGGCCGGCGGCCACGCGGCGGGCCAACTCGGCATCGTCGCGCAGAAACGCGGCTACCTGGCTGGCAAAATTGGTGGGCACCACCAGCACGGGCGGGCCGGCGGGCCGCCGCAGGTACCAGCTGGCCGGCGAGGAGCTCATTTGGGGCACGGAGGCCCCGGCGGGCGAGCTCATTACCGGGTTGGGGCCCAGGGCGGTGAGCATGAGCGTGGCCGAGGCCTGCACCAGGAACAGCTCGACGGCCCCGGCCTGCCGGCGCTGGGCCAGGTTGCCGTCGTCGTGCTTGCCGTTGCGCAGCACTTCCCAGTACTGGCCGGCCACCCGCAGCCACTGCACGTTGGGGGCCGCCACCGACTTGGGCCGGGCGGCCTTGCCGGA
>JBBQSQ010000246.1:0-4950 GCA_038213745.1 Cytophagales bacterium | reverse complement strand
GGCGACCTCAACGAGGTGCTGCTCACCGACATGACCCTGGTGCTGCCCTACGACATGCTCACGAAAGTGGACATGATGAGCATGGCAAACTCCCTGGAAGTGCGCACCCCCTTCCTCGACTACAAAGTGGTCGATTTCGCCTTCTCCATCCCCGTGAGCAGCAAGGTCGATGCCACCATGAAGAAGCGCATCGTGCAGGACGCCTTCCGTTCCGAGCTCCCCGTCGAGCTCTACGACCGGCCCAAGCACGGCTTCGAAGTGCCCCTGCTGAAATGGATGCGCGGCGAGCTCCGCTCCCTGATTGAGGACGACCTGCTGCGCGACGACTTCATCGAAAGCCAGGGCATTTTCGACGTCACGGCCATTCGCGCGCTCAAAACGCAGCTGTTTTCCCGCAGCCCCGGCGATGTGCACGCCCGCATCTGGGGCCTCATCGTATTCCAGACGTGGTGGAAGCAGTACATGAGCTAAGTCAATTATAAATTTTGAATTATAAATTCTGGAAAGCATGGCTGTCCTTACTTCGGAAAGCAAGTTTGCAGTCCGGAAATTTATAATTCATAATTCACAATTTATAATTCTCTTCCTGCTGGTTACGCTGGTGCGGTTGAGCCTGGTGGGCACCGGCACCATGGCCTTCATTGATGAGCGGCGCTACATCACCGCCATGCTGGGCCTGCGGTCGTTGGGCGAAGGCCACGGGCTGGATTTCCTGCAGGCCATCAATTCGATGGGGGCGCGGCCCGGCGATGGGCTGTGGCGGGCCATTCCCGGCCTGGGGCAAGCTCTGCTACTCGCCGTATTTCACCTGAATCCCAATTCGCCGGTGTCTTTGCAGGTGCCGCAGGTATTCAACGTCCTCGTCATGGGCCTGAATATCGGGCTCCTGTACCGGATTTACCGGCAGTTTTTCGCTGCCGGTTTCGCTTTGCTGGGCGTGGCGCTCTACGCCAGCCTCGTCAATACCAATGTGTACCTGCGGCACCTGCTGCCTTATGACCACGCGCTTTTTTTGTTTCTCGTGGCGTTGTGGCTGCTCCTGTCATCGCCAGCGCTCAGCCACCGTCGGTATTGGTGGATAGGCGTGCTTTCCGGTTTCAGCTACGCGCTGTACCCTGGGTATTTTATGGGGCCACTGCTGCTGCTCGGTCTAGGCATGGCGCAGGCTGTTGCGCCGGGCGTGCCAGCAGGCGCACGCCGGGCTTATAGCCGCTTCGTGCCCGTTGCGGGGCAGCTGGCTGGGCTGGTTGCCGTGCTTGGAGTATTCGAGCTGCTCGCTCAACTCGCTGGCACTTCGTACCTGGCCAGCAGCCGCTACATTGCCACCACCGTCACGCAAGGCAGTTTCGCGGAAGGGTTCAGCTTCATCGGTACCTATCTCTGGCAGGTTGAAGGCTGGATGGGAGTGGGGCTCCTGGTACTGTTCGTCGTTGGGGTGCTTTTGGCTGCTTGCCAAGCAAGGCAATTTCAAATTGCTATAGTGGTACTACCGCTTAAGAACTTGCTAATAATTAGCTTCCTGGCTTGGTTAGGGTACGCGGGTTTGGTGCAGTTTGGCCATAAGCTGGTTTTCTACGGGCGTATCCTACACTTCTTTGTGCCTTTTATTGTGCTCGGTGCCGTTGTTGCGTTGCGAGCGTTGGCCCAGCGCTGGCCATCGCGCCAAAAAGCAGTACTGGGGGTTGGTGGGGGGCTGGCGCTGTGGCATTTTGCCGCTTTCACGCTCACCTACCGGGCGGTATCCTACCCGTGCGATGTGGCCTATAGCCATGGCATAATCGATAGCCGGCAGATAATTAGGGCAAAAACCACGGGCTGTAGCACAAACCTTATTGCTTATCGAACGTTTGGACCGCTGATTCGTGACCAGCGCACGGCTGCGTATCCGCAGTACGAGGTAGTGAACTTTGCGTACCTCTACCCGCTCGGCTGCTATCAACCCGTTGTGAAAGATGGCCGAAAGCTGATTGCTGCCGTGCCCTACTTCATGAAATATCCAGCTTACCAATTTGAAGGCCATAGCCCGGCGGAACGGGCGCTCTTGCGCAGGTATCGTTATGATTTTCAAATCATAAGTGCGCAGTAGAGTTGTCCGCTTTGTTCCGTTTATTGTAGAGCGGGCGCTTGTCTAGGCACTACATTCGCACGAATAATTCTCCTTTAAGACCCGTAAGAGACTAAATTTGCCCTGGTTGGATTTCTGATTCCACCACTTCACGTACTTGATAATGAAAATAGCAGTTGTAGGCACCGGCTACGTCGGTCTGGTCACGGGTACTTGCTTTGCCGAAGTTGGCATCGACGTAACGTGCATTGATATTGACCAGAAAAAGATTGATAATCTGCACCAAGGCATTCTGCCCATCTACGAGCCTGGCCTGGAAGAAATGGTGAGCCGCAACGTAGAAAAGGGCCGTTTGCACTTCTCCACCAACCTGGCTGAAGCCATTGAGGGGTGCGACGTGGCCTTTATTGCCGTGGGCACGCCTCCTGGTGAGGATGGCTCGGCCGATTTGAAGTACGTGCTGGCAGTAGCCCGTGGCATTGGTGAGCACATGAGCAGCTACGGGGTTATCGTGACCAAAAGCACGGTGCCGGTGGGCACCGCCGCCAAAGTGCACGCCGAAATTGCGCAGGCCATGGCCAAGCGGGGGGCTAACATCGAGTTTGACGTAGCGTCCAACCCCGAGTTCCTGAAGGAAGGGGCCGCCATCGACGACTTTTTGAAACCCGACCGCATTGTGGTGGGCATCGCGTCGGAGCGGGCCGAAGACGTGATGACCAAACTGTATAAGCCCTTCCTGCTTAACGGCCACCCGATTATCTTCATGGACATCCCGTCGGCCGAAATGACGAAGTACGCGGCTAATTCCATGCTGGCCACCAAGATTAGCTTCATGAACGACGTGGCCAACCTGTGCGAAATCATGGGGGCCGACGTGAACATGGTGCGCCGCGGGATTGGCTCCGACGCCCGGCTTGGTACCAAGTTCATTTACCCCGGCATTGGTTACGGCGGCTCCTGCTTCCCGAAGGATGTGAAAGCGCTGATAAAAACCGCCCAGGAAAATGGCTACGACATGCAAGTGCTGCGCGCCGTCGAAAGCGTGAACGACCAGCAGAAATCCGTGCTTTTCGATAAGCTGTCCCGGCATTTCGGCGGCGACCTGCGCGGCCTGAAAATTGCCGTCTGGGGCTTGTCTTTCAAGCCGAAGACCGATGACATGCGCGAAGCGCCCTCGTTGGTAATCATCGAGAAGCTGCTCGCGGCCGGCTGCACCGTCACGGCCTACGACCCCGTGGCGATGCCCGAAGCCAAACATTCGCTGGGCGATACCATTAGCTACGCCAAAGATGCATTTGCGGCCTTAATTGATGCGGATGCGCTGCTGGTTGTAACGGAATGGCCCGAGTTCCGCGCGCCCAACTTTGATGTGGTGGCCCGACTGATGAAGCAGCAAGTTATTTTCGATGGTCGAAATATTTACGAAGCCAGCGAATTGAAGGAACTTGGGTTTGCATACCATTGCATCGGGGTTAAGACCGAGCATAAAGAGCCTGCTTAATTTTTTGCATCATGTTTAAATACGGTCATGCTTCGGCTGCGCGGACGCCAGATGGAGCATGACCGTACTTTTAGCCTTACAACGATACCATGACTAACAATTCCGAAGAAAAAAAGCGGGTTCTCATCACCGGCGGCGCGGGGTTCCTGGGTTCCCACCTCTGCGACCGGTTCCTGGCCGAAGGCTACCACGTCATTGCCATGGATAACCTGATTACCGGGTCGCTCCAAAACATTGAGCACCTGTTTGGTAAGGAGGATTTTGAATTCCATCACGCTGATGTGAGCAAGTTCGTCTTCGTGCCCGGCAAGCTCGATTACATCCTGCACTTTGCCTCGCCCGCGTCGCCCATTGACTACCTTAAAATTCCGATTCAAACCCTGAAAGTGGGTTCGCTGGGCACGCACAACCTGCTGGGCCTGGCCCGGGTGAAAGGGGCGCGCATGCTCATTGCCAGCACGTCGGAAGTGTACGGTGACCCCGAAATTCACCCCCAAGTGGAGGAGTACTTCGGCAACGTGAACCCCGTGGGCCCCCGCGGCTGCTACGACGAGGCCAAGCGGTTCCAAGAGGCCATCACCATGGCTTACCACAACCACCACGGCCTGGAAACGCGCATCATCCGTATTTTCAATACCTATGGCCCTCGCATGCGCCTCAATGACGGCCGCGTGTTGCCGGCTTTCCTCTCGCAGGCCCTGCGCGGCGAGAACCTGACCGTATTCGGCGACGGCTCCCAAACCCGCTCGTTCTGCTACGTGGATGACCTGGTGGAAGGCATTTACCGCCTGCTGCTCAGCGACTACCACTTGCCGGTGAACATTGGGAATCCCTCGGAAATTACCATTAAGGAGTTTGGCGAAGAAATTGCCCGCCTCACCGGGGTCGAGTTCAAGCCCACTTACCAGGCCCTGCCTGAAAACGACCCCATGAAGCGCCGCCCGGACATTACCAAGGCCCAGGAGATTCTGGGCTGGGAGCCCAAAGTGGACCGCGCCGAAGGCCTGCGCCGTACCTTGGAGTACTTTAAGGAGCACGTGAAGTAGCTTTGATGGGCCGGACAGTCACGGACACCTGCTCTTAGAAAGTCTTCAACTGAGTTAAGTTCAAAAAAACTTAACGGCAGCAGTTGATGATTTTTATGAAGAAACCAAGCCAATGCCGGCTATCTGGGCCCCGACACAGGTACGGGCGAAACTGGCTTCAGGTACGGTGCGGCTATGGTGCAAGTACGGTCCCACCAGTTTAGCACTCCACTGGGATTGCCGAATTTTGCCTTGATTGCGTAGGATAAGTAAAGTGCAAAACAGTAAAGGAGCCCCGCTTTGCCGCGGGGCTCCTTTACTTTGCGGCATATTCCGACCCAGCCATTCACGTGGCTATG
>JBBQSQ010000245.1:0-4968 GCA_038213745.1 Cytophagales bacterium | reverse complement strand
GGACCCGGTACTGAATGGAGGGAACTGCATCGCCGCTTAATGGGGCAACAACCGCCGGGGGGCCCGGGCCGGAAGCGTATAAAAGTTTTACGCCGCCGCCGGCGGGGGCCCACGGGCGCTGCCGGGAAATGTTGTCGATTTCTAAACCTGGGCTACCGCTCCAGCTTGAAGCCGGGTTCGCGGGCGGGCGCGGCGGTGCGGTTAGCCACGGCCCAGCCGGTGAGGTACATCCACTGCGTCATGCGGGTGAGCTTGGCATAGTCGATGCGGCTGGGCTCGTCGCGGGGCGTGTGGTAATCCAGGTGCAGCAGCGAGGTGTACATGATGGCCGGGATGCCTAGGCGGGCATAGGGCAAGTGGTCGGAGCGGAAGTACCAGCCTTCGGGGTGGGTGGCCTTGTCCCATTCGGTGTCGAGCTTGAATTTGGGGCCGGCCTGGTTGGCGGCCAGTGCGGTTTTCACGAGGTCCGACGAGTTCAGGTGGGGCGGTGTCGAGCCCAGCAGGGCGGCGCTATCCGCCGCGTTGCGGCCCATCATCTCGGCGTTCAGCACGGCGACGATACTGGCTTGCGGCACCGTGGGGTGGGCCGAGAAGTAGGTCGAGCCAATCAGCCCACGTTCCTCCGAACCCTGGTATACGAACAGGGCCGAGCGTCGGCCCGGCTGCTGCTTGAAGGCGCGCATGATGGCCAGCAGGGCCGCGCAGCCGGTGGCGTTGTCGTCGGCCCCGTTGTAGATGGAGTCGCCGGCGATGGGGGCGCGCACGCCGTCGTGGTCCTGGTGGGTGCTGAAGAGGACGTATTCTTTTTTCAACTGCGCATCGGTGCCCGGCATTTTCGCCACAATGTTCACGGACGGGTACTGGAAGCTGTCCACCTTCAAGTCGGTCGTGAATTGCTGGCCGGCCTGCTGCACCCAGCTGGCGGCACTGGCCGGCAGCCACACCACGGGCGGCGTGCTCACCACTTTGGTGCTGGCCGCGCCGGGCAGGCTGTAGCGGCCCCGCTCATAAATATGGCTCCAGTGGTCGTAGAGGGCCTGCGAAGGCGCATCCGACACAAAGACCACGGCGACCGCGCCGGCTTTCACCAGCTCGCCGGCCTGCCCGGCAAACTTGCCAAACACATAGCGGCGGTAGCTGATGCCGTCCGTCGGTGCACCGGCAATCTGCACGGCTACGGCCTTGCCTTTGATGTCGACTTTGGCCAGCTCGGCGGCCGAGCCGGTCCCCACGTACACCAGCGGAGCCGTGATGCTGGCATTGGTGGGAGCCACCACCGCGCCGTCTTCGTTCAGCTTAATCTCGTGGGTGCCAATGCGGAGCGTGCTGCTCTTGCTCAGGCGGGTGCGCTGCAGGTTGAACCACTGGAAGTAGGTACCGTCATCGCCGGCCGGGAGCATGCCGGTGGTCCGAATCTGGTCGGCCAGCCACACGCTGGCTTTCAGCTCATCGAGTGTGCCGCCCTCGCGGCCCCGGAAATGGTCGCCGGCCAGCGCAAACAGGTCGCGCTTGATGTCGCTTTCGCGGATGGCGCTTTCGGCGTTAGGGGCTTTAGCGGCCGGTTTGATAGCTGGTTTTTTTTGGGCCGAAGCGGCCAACGGCGCAGCCAGCGCCAGGCCTGCCAGTAGCAAGTGCCGGGCGGTGCGGGATAGGTTCGTCATGAAAAATGGAAAATGGATAAAATGACTGGTTAGGCTAACAAAGGCTCAACGGGTTCGAGTCCAATATAAACTTTTTCCTTCAGCCGCGAAGCCACCAGGGCGAACAGGCACACGTTCACGGCCATCAGTCCCACAAAAAACCAGTAGTAGTTCGCGCCCTGAAACCGGGCAAAAAAGCCGCCCGCCGCAATGCTGCTGCTCATCAACGCCAGAAAAAAATTACCGCCCGCGATGGTGAGCAGCCACAGCGACGTAACCAGGGTTTTGATGGCTGGCGGCGAGTGCGTGTAGGCATATTCCAGGCCCGTAACGGCCACCATCAGCGTGCCGCCCGCCACTACAAAATACGCCAGCACCTGCCACCACACCGAGGGGCTGCCCCCGGCATCGAGCCCGTGCTGCACCCCGGCGATAATCACCATCGAGCTGGCCACAATCACCATGCCCGTGCCCATGCGGCGTAGCGGCGTGGCCCGAATGCCGCGCCGCTCCAGCGCCGGGTAGATGCGGTAGGTGAGCAGCGGGTTCAGCCCGATGCCGAACACAATGCCCAGAATCTGGAGCTGCTCGGGCAGCGGGGCGTAGCCGGGCCACAACTCAAGGTTGAGGTGGCCGGCCTGCAACACCCACTCGCTCACGCTTTGGTCATACAGCGCCCACAGCACCGGGATGAACAAAAACACCACGCCCACCCGGCGCAGGGCGGCGCGGCTCTCGCCCGGTCCCAGGGTTTCGCGCAGGCCGCGCAGCAAGCCGGTGGGCGGCACGCGCACGTAGTGCCGCCGGCCCAGCCAGAAGGTGAAGGCCGCCGCGCCCATCAGCAAACCCGGCACGCCGAACGCCACGGCGGCTCCGTAGCGGGCGTACAGTTCGGGAATGAAGGCCGTGGACAGCGCCGCGCCCACATCGATGGCCAGCTGAAACCAGCCGTAGGCCTTGGGCAGCAAGTGGGCGTTGGCCCGGGTAAACTGGTCGCCGAGGTTGGCCGTGACGCTCGACTTGATGCCGCCCATGCCCACCGCCACCACCAGCAGCCCCAGCCGAAAGCCGTTCAAATCATCGGCAAAAGCCGCCAGCAGCGCGTGCCCCAGGCAATATAAAATCGAGAGCCACAGAATGACGCGGTACTTGCCCAGCACCCAGTCGGCGAGCAGCGCGCCCAGCACCGGCAGCGCGTAGCCCAGAGCCGCGAACGAGTGCACGAAGTCGTTGGCGCGGGCCTCGGCCACGGCCGTGAGCGCCGCACTGTGGCCCGGGTTGAAAAACTGCGCCACCAGAAACGTGGGCAGAATGGCCCGCATGCCGTAGTAGCTGAACCGCTCGGCTACCTCGTTGCCAATGATGAAGGGCACGGCGCGGGGGAAGACGGGAGCGGTAGATAGGGTAGGAGTGGGCATGGGCCGCCTCGGTTAGGTGATGCGGCAAGATAGCCGCAAGGCCGCCAAAACCAAGGGCGCGGGAACCGGTGAAACGCGCGGCAATGCCGTGGAAGGCCTACGGGTGGGCTTTTGAAAAATTCCCGCAAAAAGCGGTAAATTGTTGTCACAACCCTTGTCCTACGCACTTTCGGCTATTCGCATGAAAACTACTTTGCTGAAGCTGGCCCTGGCCGGCGCTGGCCGCCTGGGCCGTTGCTGGGCGGTGGCCGGGCTTTGCGTGGGTTTGGCCGGCGCGGCCCCGGCCCAGGTCCTGCCCGCTGCTACCACCGTCGCGCTCACGGTGCCGGCGGCGCTGGCCAGCGCGCCCTTCAACGTGCCCCGCACCATACAGGTGCCGGCGGGCTTTGCGCTGGCCGTGTACGCCCGCGTGCCCGGGGCCCGGTTCATGGCCCTCACGCCCGACGGCAACCTGCTGGTGTCGCAGCCCGGCGCGGGCAAGGTGGCGCTCGTGCGCCCCGGCAGCGGGGGCGGCGCGCCGGTCGTTACTGATTTTGCGACCAGCCTGCGCAACCCGCATGATTTGGTGTTTCACACCATCGGCGGCGT
This sequence comes from Cytophagales bacterium, assembly GCA_038213745.1. Taxonomy (GTDB): domain Bacteria; phylum Bacteroidota; class Bacteroidia; order Cytophagales; family Hymenobacteraceae; genus Hymenobacter. The sequence goes on along the minus strand of JBBQSQ010000245.1, from coordinate 1,322 downwards.
GGTGTATCTCTACCTGTCGGAAAGCCACCAGATAAGCCGCTACGTGTACCAGCCCGGCGGCCTCACCGGCCAGAACCGGCAGATTATCCTCACCGGCCTGCCCGATGCCAGCACCCCGGAGCTGCAAGGCACCTACGGGCACCAGCTCAAAAACATCGCGCTCGATGGCAATGACAAGCTCTACGTGTCCATCGCGTCGACCTGCAACGCCTGCCTGTCCGACACGCAAAGCAACCCCGTGCGGGGTGCCATTTACCAGTACGACGCCGATGGCAGCAACGGCCGCCTTTTCGCCCGCGGGCTGCGCAATGCCGAGGGACTGGCCTTTATTCCCGGCACCAATACGCTGTGGGTGACGGTGAATAACCGCGACAACACGCCCTACCCGTACAACGACGCCACCGGCAACTACGGGCAGGTGCTGCCGGGCTACGTGGACAACCACCCGCCCGACGAGTTTACGCGGGTGCGCGACGGGGGCAATTACGGCTGGCCCTTCTGCAACCCCACCCCCGACGCGGGCCTCGACAACATGCCCTTCGACCTGGACTACGACTGGAACCGCACCGGGGCCGTGGACCCGGCCGGTATGGACCGCATCAGCAAAGGCATTCAGGCGCATTCGGCGGCGCTGGGGCTCACGTTTTTGCAGGGCACCGGCTTCCCGGCCGCCTACGCCAGCGGGGCCGTGGTGGCCCTGCACGGCTCCTGGAACCGGCAGCTGCGGACGGGCTACAAAGTGGTCTATTTTCCCTGGAACGCGGCTGCCCAGACGCCCGGCGTGCAGGCCGATTTGGTGGCCGGTTTCCTGGACGAGGCCACCCAGAACGTGTGGGCCCGGCCCGTGGACACCGCCGTGGACCCGCAAGGCAACCTGTTGATTTCGGACGACCTGAGCGGCACCATTTTCAGGCTTTCCGGCCCTACGGCTCCGCTGCCGGTTACCCTCACGGCCTTTGAGGTGACCACCCACGGCTCCGATGCGCTCCTGACCTGGGCCACGGCTTCGGAGAAAAACAATACCCGGTTCGACGTCGAGCGCAGCGCCGACGGCCAGAAGTTTGGCTTGGTGGGCACCGTGCCCGGCCACGGCACCACCACCGAAACCCATGCGTACCGCTGGCCCGACCCCGCCGCCGGCCGCCTGGGCACCGTGCTCTACTACCGCCTGCGGCAAGTTGATGCCGATGGCAGCGCCGAGTATTCGCCGGTGCGGGCCGTACGCTTCGCCGAAACCACCGTGCAGCTGTACCCCAACCCAGCCGGCCCCGGCCCCGCCACCCTCGACCTCACGGCCTTGCCGCCGGGCACCTACACCGCCA
>JBBQSQ010000244.1:0-4974 GCA_038213745.1 Cytophagales bacterium | reverse complement strand
CTGCGGCAACTTGGCGTATTGCTGGGTGAAAATAGCGCGGGTGCTTTCCTTGGTGGCCCCGTACTGCCGGTACGCGGCCCAGGTGCCCAGCACCAGCACCGGCTGCCGGATGCGGCCCAGGTCGGCGCGCAGGTCGGTGGTGTAAAGGTCGTACATGGCCTGGGCCGTGGTGGCGGGGTCCGACGCCACGCCCCAGCGTGCCACCTGCGTGATGCGGGCCGTGTCGGTGACCATGCCAGCCGCCATCTGGCGCTGGGCGGCCAGCGATAAATGACCCTGGCGCACCTCGGCGCGCAGGGCAGTGACTTGGGGTTTCACCGTTTCCACGGTAGCGGCGGGGTTTTGCACGCCCGCCAGAAAGGGCAGCGAATCCAGGATAACGAGTGGACCGATGGCCTCGGGCTGGGCCGTGCTCAGGGCCAGCGCCAGGAAGCCGCCCAGGCTGTGGCCCACCACCACGGGCTTGCTCAGCTGCTGATTTTTGATGTAGGCCAGGAGCTGGTCGCGCACGGCGGGCAGCAGCGGGTCGGCCAACGTAGCCGCCGGAGCCACCCCGCCAAAACCGGCCAACGAAATGATGTGGCACTGGTACTGCTGCTGGTAGTGGGCTACGGCCTCGTCCCACACCGCGCCGGGGCAGGTCAGGCCGGGAATCAGCAGCATGGGGCGGCCCTTGCCCACCACCCGCACCGTGAAGGTGGGATGCTGCGTGGGGTTGTCGGCCACGGTTTTGGCGGCGGGCGCAGGAACTGGGGCGGTGGCCAGCACCGAGCCGGCGGCGCTCAACAGCACCAGCGAAAGGGAGAGACGGCGGGCGAAAGCAGACGTTTTCATGATGTAAGGAGGGTAATTGGTGATTGAATGACCCAAACTTACCGGCCCGTTTCAGGGACCAAAACACAATTTCCACGAACGGTAATCCAGCCGGCTGGATGGGCTAAAAGGCGGCTGAATGGAAATGCTATGTTTCTATCTGCAAACGTTCTTGCTTCGGCTGCGCTCGGCATGACCGTTCTTTTCTGTTCCAGGATGAGCGTGCCGCCACTTTACGCTTCAACGTGCGCCGGCAGCTGCCAGCCTACCAACGCGTCACCGTTTCGCGGCGGGCCAACTGCACAAGCTTAATTCAGCTAGCTGACTTGAACACCCAGTAAAGGCAGGAGCAATGCCTTGGTAACATCAGACCGTTTCCACATTCGGCCCAGCGGGCGGCGAACCTGGTGGCCGGTGGGCAGGAAACTTTTGGCCACCCTTTTTCGTGTTAGGAAACGCACCGCCGCCCTGGTGCTGAAAAAGTGACTGGCATTTTCTTAAACTATCAGTATTTATTGTATATATTGCACTATGCGTTTACTCTCTCTCACATCCGCTTTTGCCATTTTGTGCAGCGCCCAAGTGGCAGTGGCTCAGCAGGTCAGTTCTGCGGCCACGGCCAGCAACGCGCAGGACCGCATTGCCCTGTCGTCCCCGCCGACGACTTCGGCCGCCAAGCCTGCGCGGTTGGCCTGCGCCCCGCTCATCGGCCAGGTATTTGACCCTAATGGCCGGCCCCTGCGCGGTGCCACCCTACTCGTGAAAGGCACCCACCAAGTGTACGTAACCGATTCGGAGGGCAAGTTCCAACTCACTGACCCCGTGTACGAAGGCCAGGTACTGGCCGTGGGCGCGGCCGGCTACACGCCGCAAGACGTGCCCCTCACCGACTGCACCCTGCCGCGGCTGGTGCTGGAAAAAGCCGCTGGCGCGCGCATCAAGCAAAAAGGTAAGCGCGCCGGCCAGGTTATCCGGCTCAACAATCGCAGCACCAACCTGAAGTAGCCTTACATAAGTGTAAAGCAAAGGTCCGGGCGGGGCCGCTACGTTGGTAGCGGCCCCGCCCGGACCTTTGCTTTACGCAGCCCCTACTAACCGGTGATGCGCAGGGTGGTACCGGTCTGGGCGACGGTGTACTGCTTGAGGGCGCTGGGCGAAGGGCCGCTGATGACGCCGCCACTGAGGTTGAAGATGGCGTTGTGATTGGGGCACACGAACTGGTTTTGCGCGGGCGCGAAGTACACGCTGGTGCCTTGGTGCGGGCAAGGGGCTTGCAGGGCCACGTAGGTGCCGGCCGTGGTTTTGGCCACAATCACGTCGCGGGTCGCGTTGTAGATGTAGCCAGTGGCCGGGCTGTCGAGGGCGGCGCTGCTGGCGGCCGTGAGGTCCACGGTGAAGTCGACGTTGGATGCGCCCGGCACGGGGTCGCTGCCTTTGCCGCTGCCACAACCGCCCAGGCAGGCCGAAGCCACCAGCGCGGCGGCCCCCGCCCCAAAAAGCTGCAGGAAATCTTTGCGGTTCATTTCGGCGGGGTTTGGCATGAGAAAGCAGAAGTCGAGTGAAAAATTGGGAGGGTTGCGGCTACAACTGGCAGCGGAGACCAGTGTTTAGCTGAACGCCAAACCGCCCCGGAAATTGCTTTCACGCCCTAAAAACACGCTATCAGCAGGCTGCCTACTCTTCACCTCCTCCCTGGCCTTTGCCGCGCTCGGCATCGAGGAAGTAAGCGCCCTGGCGCACCAGACGGGTGGTATCGGGCACGGTTTCGAGGGGGGTGATGGCGACGTCGCCGTGCGCGGTGGGGCCGGGCCGCACCTTCACGCGGCGAAAGGTGGCGCTGCTGTCGGTGGCGGCGGTTTGCACGTAGGCATAGCTCAGCTCGCCGGCCTGAATGATGGCGCTTTCGGGCAGGGTGCGCACCTGCGCACCGGCCGTTTGGATGCGGGCGGCCACGTACTGGCCGGGCAGCAGGTTGTCGGCGTCGCGGCCTTCGAGGTGGGCGTGCACGGCCACGGTGCGGGCGTTGTCATCAAACGCTTTCCCGACCAGAAACACGCGGGCGCGCAGCACCGGACTGGCCGGGCCCCGGGCCGGCACCGTGAACAAAATGGGTTGCCCAAGCTGCACGCGGGCAATGTCGCGCTCAAACACCTTCAGCTGCAAGTGCAGGTCGGAGCGGTCCACGACTTCAACCAGCACATCGGCCGGGTTCACAAACTGGCCGGGGTTGATGCTCACCTTTTTCACGTAGCCGCCCAACGGCGTGGTGAGCGCGACGGTGGGCTGAATGCGGCCACTGGCCCCCAGCTGCGCCGCCGAGATATTGAGCTGTGCCAGTTGGGCCGCGAGGCTGCGCTGGGCCGCCTGCTCAGTTTTATAATCAGCCTGCGCCTGCTGGAATTTGCGCTTCGCGCCCACATCCTCCGCGTCGAGGATGCGCTGGCGCTCCAGGTCCTGGGCCAGGAACTGGGACTTGGCGCGGCTTTGCAGGTAGTCCTGTTGCAGCTTCAGGTAATCGGGGTGACGCAGCACGGCCACCACGGCCCCCTTTTTCACAAACTGGCCGGGCAGCACCCGCACTGCCTGCACGTAGCCACCCAGCACGGCCGATATCGACACGATATTCTGGGGCGGCACGTCAATCATGCCGCTGGCCAGCACTTCGGAGGCCATGTTCTGGCGCGTGTAGCCGCCCAGCACGATGCCCGCCGCCCGCGCTTGCGCCGCCGAAATCGTAATTTGGTCGGGGTTGGCGGGGGCGGCGGGCGGGGCCGCGGCCTTGGCGTCTTCGGGCTTGGAAGTCGCGCTGCCACCGCAGGCTGCCAGCGAACCGGCCAGCACTACCAACACCACCCGCAAACCAATAAAATCAGAGCCTAGCATCATATTGAAAAAGCGTCGAAACGCAAAAAGCAGGAAATAGAAATAGCCACGCAAGCCGTTTAATCAGCGCCCGTCAGGCCTTGCAGGCCGATAACGAACTCATTGTACTGGCGCACCTGGTCGAGGTAAGCCTGCTGAATTTGCCAGGCGGGCTCGGTGTTCACCACGTAGGTCACGTAGTCGATGTCGCCGGCGCGGAAGCTTTTTTCGGCGGTGCTGAGGATGAGGCGGGCTTGCGGCAGGGCGTCGCGCTCGTAGTAGGTGAGCGAGGCGCGGGCGCGGGCCAGCTGCTGCCGCAACCCGCTGAGCTGCCCGTTGAGCTGCGTGGTGGCGTAGGTGAGTTGGTTACCGGCCACTTGCTCGCCAATTTGGGCGGCGGCGATGCGGGCCCGTTGCGCCCCGCCCAGCAGCGGCAGCGACAAGCCCGCCTGCGCCACCTGAAAGTTGCGCTCCTTGTTGATGCTTTGGTTGAAATAGCCCACCCGCACGTCGGGCAGGCGGCGCAGCTGCTCCACTTTGGTTTGGCGCTGGCTTTGGGCTATTTGCTGGCGCAGCAGGCCCAGCGTAGGGTTCGAGTCGGCCGAGAGGGCGGCGGTATCGGCGGGGCTGAGCGGAGCCACCACGTTTTCCAGCGTGTCAATTCGGGTTACCCCCGTGCCCAGCAGCAGGGCCAGCTGCTGCTGCTGCACGGCAATTTCGGTGCGGGTGGTAGCCAGGCGGTTTTGCAGCTCCCGCGACCGCGCTTCGGCCGAAACCTGCTCCAGGCGGTTGGTTTCGCCCACCTGGTAGCGGATGCGGGCCGCGCGGGCATAGCGGCGGTACAAGCTGTCTTGCTGGCGTAACAGAGCCGCCCGGCGGTAGCTGAGCAGCAGTTGGTAGTAGCTGCTGCGGATGTTCTGGCTTAGCTCGCGGCGCTGCACGCGGCCACGCTGCTCGGCGGTGAGCACCTGGCTTTCGAGCAGGCGGCGCTGGGCGGCATACACGTTGGGCAGGGCCGTTTGCTGAATTACGGTGAAGCTTTGGTCGGTCAGCGGGCCCGAAATTTGGCCGCGCTGATAGTCGAGCACCGTGCGCGGAATGTCGTAGCCGGTGCGGGTGAGGGCGCGCTGCTGCTGTACCTGCAGGGCTGAGGATTGGATGGAAAGATTCTGGCGCAGGCCTGTTTGCAGGGCTTGCTGGAGGGTGAGCGGGGCCTGCGCCTGGCTGAGTATAGGAAGGGATAGAAATAGGAGAAACAGGGCCGTTCTGACGTTCACCTCACCCCCCGGCCCCCTCTCC
>JBBQSQ010000243.1:0-5147 GCA_038213745.1 Cytophagales bacterium | reverse complement strand
ACGGCCGAGCTTGACCACGGCACCGATACCCTGCAAGTGGTGGCCGATACCTTCCCGGCCGGCACACTTTCCGGCGCGCCCAAGCACCGCGCCATTCAACTAATTGACGGGCTAGAACCCACCGCCCGCGGCTACTACGGCGGCTGCCTGGGCCACCTGGGCTTCGATGGCAGCTTCAACCACGCCATTATGATTCGCTCATTTTTAAGCACCGGCAACCAGCTGTATTTCCAGGCCGGTGCCGGTGTGGTGGCGGCTTCCCAGGTGCAGTCAGAACTGGAGGAAGTGCATCACAAGCTGGGGGCTTTGCGGGCGGCGCTGCGCTCGGCGGCAGAGGTGCGATGAGTAGAGTAATTGCCTAAACGTCATGTCGAGCGCAGCCGAGGCATCTCGCTTGCATCGTTGCACCGATTGGATTACTGCTGCACGCGAGATACCTCGGCCGCGCTCGGTATGACGTTCTTTTTCAAGTTCAATCCCCATGAAAATCCTCGTTCTCGATAACTACGACTCCTTCACTTACAATCTGGTGCACCTGCTGCGCGAGCTCGGCCACGGCCCCAACCTGACCGTGACCCGCAACGACCAGCTCCCCCTCGAAGCCGTGGACGCCTACGATGCCATCATGCTCTCGCCCGGTCCTGGCATTCCGGCCGAAGCGGGGTTGATGCCGGCCATCATCCAGCGGTATGCGCCTACTAAGCGCATTCTGGGGGTGTGCCTGGGCCATCAGGGCTTGGCCGAAAGCTTTGGGGCCGAGCTGTATAACATCCCGGCGGTGCTGCACGGCGTGGCTAACGAAGCGGAAGTGACAGTGGCTGATGAGCGACTCTTCGCTGGGCTGCCCAGCAAGTTTCAGGTGGGGCGCTACCACTCCTGGGCCGTGCGGCCCGAGTCGATGCCCGCCGAACTGGAGGTAACGGCGCGCGACGCCAACGGCGAGGTGCTGGCCTTCCGCCACCGCGAATTTGACGTGCGCGGCGTGCAGTTTCATCCGGAAAGTATTTTGACCGAGCACGGCGCGAAGATGTTGGAGAATTGGTTGGCAAAAGGAAGCTATTAGCTGATGGCTGATAGCCGTTAGCTTTTTTTGAATGACAGCTGGTAGCTAACCGCTATTAGCTCACAGCTAAAAATGAAACACATTCTCACCAAATTATTTGACCACCAGCCCCTGACGCACGCCGAGGCGCACGCCGCCATGCGCCAACTGGGCGAGGGCGGGGCCAACCCGGCCGAAACGGCGGCCTTCCTGGCCGTGTACCGGATGCGGCCCATCACCGTGGCCGAGCTGGCGGGCTTCCGGCAGGCGCTGCTCGATTTGAGCCGCAACCCGGAGCTGGGCACCACCGCCGTGCTCGACATCGTGGGCACCGGGGGCGATGGTAAAAACACGCTCAACATCTCCACGCTGGCCTGTTTTGTGGTGGCTGGGGCGGGGGAGAAGGTGGCCAAGCACGGCAACTTTGGCGTGTCGTCGGTGTCGGGGGCCTCTAATGTGCTAGCACATTTTGGCTACGATTTTGAGGCCGGGTCCGACCAATTGCGGCGGCAGCTCGACCGAGCGGGCATCTGCTTTTTGCACGCGCCAGCGTTTCATCCAGCCATGCGCCACGCTGGCCCGGTGCGCCGCGAGCTGGGCCTGCGCACGTTCTTCAACATTCTGGGTCCGCTGGTGAACCCTGCCCGGCCGGCGGCCCAGCTGCTGGGCGTGTTCAACCTGGAGCTGCAGCGCGTGTACCACTACCTCATGCAGCCCACCGGCACCCGCTACGCCGTGGTGCACGCCCTGGATGGCTACGACGAGCTGGCCCTCACCGGTCCGGCCAAAGTCGTGTCGTCCTTCGAAGGCGAACGCCTGCTGACGGCCGACACCCTGGGCCTGCCCACCTGCACGGCCACCGACCTGGCCGGGGGCAGCACGACGGCCGCCGCCGCCGAAATGTTTTACGAGGTGCTGAAAGGCAACAGCACGCCCGCCCAGCGCAACGTGGTGACGGCCAACGCAGCCCTGGCCCTGCAATGCGCCCGCCCCGGCCTGAGCTGGGAAACGGCCCTGGCCCAAAGCCGCGAATCGCTGGATTCCGGAGCCGCCAGAAAAGCTTTTGAAACCATGCTTTCCATCAACTAGAAATGAAGAATGAAGAATAAGGAATGAAGAATTATCCCGCACGGGCGCTTCATTTCATGTGTTCAATAATTCTTCCGCCAATTCTTCATTCCTCATTCCCAATTCTTTATTAAGCGAAGCGTCATGTCCACCATTCTCGATACCATTGTTGCCCACAAGCGCCAGGAAATAGCCCAGCGCCGCGAGCTGGTGCCTATTAAGCTACTTGAAACCAGCTTGTATTTCAATTCCCAGCCGCTGTCGCTGCGCCAGTACCTGCTGCGCGCTACCAGCAGCGGCCTCATTGCCGAGTTCAAGCGTAAATCCCCGTCCAAGGGCTGGATAAACCAGTATGCGCCGGTGGAGCGCACCACGCTGGGCTACATGCAGGCCGGCGCGGCGGCGCTGTCCATCCTCACCGATACCGAATTCTTCGGTGGTAAAAACGAGGACCTGACCACCGCCCGCCGCTTCAATTTTTGCCCCATCCTGCGCAAGGATTTTGTGGTGGACGAGTACCAGATTCTCGAAGCCAAGAGCGTGGGGGCCGATGCCGTGCTGCTCATCGCCGCCGTACTCACGCCCGCCGAAATTGACGCCTTGGGCCGCCTGGCGCGCTCCCTGGGCCTGGAGGTGCTGCTCGAAGTGCACGACGCCGCCGAGCTGGCCCGCTCGACCAATGCCGACGCGGTGGACCTTATCGGCGTAAACAATCGCAACCTGCACGACTTCAGCCTTAGCCTGGACACATCGATGGCCCTGGTCGAGGCCATTCCGAATGAGTTCGTGAAGGTGTCGGAAAGCGGCATCTCCACCGCCAAGGCCATCGGCCAGCTGCGCGAAGTGGGCTACCGGGGCTTCCTGCTCGGCGAAGCCTTCATGCGCCACGCCCGCCCCGAGAGTGCCTGCGCCCTGCTGGTGCAGGAAATTGCGGCATTGCCAACGCCTGCCGCCGTCGTTGCCTAATTGATAAAAAAATGAAAACGCCCCGTCCCGCCCTGCCCGATTTAGCCCTGGCCGCCGGCTTGCCCGCTGCGGCTGGGCCCGCGCAGCACCACCCGGAGGCCCCGTCGCGGCTGCTGGTGAAGGTGTGCGGTATGCGCGACGCGGCGGCCCTGGCGGCCGTCGCCGCGCTGGCCCCGGATTTCCTGGGCTTCATCTTCGCGCCGAAGTCGCCGCGCTTCGTGGGCGATGTGCTGGCACCCGAGCTGGTGCGCGCCCTGCCGTCGACCATCTGGAAAGTGGGGGTTTTCGTCAACGAAACCACCGAACACATCCTCGCCACGGCCCACCGGTTTGGCCTGGCGGCCGTGCAGCTGCACGGCCAGGAAACCGCCGCGCAGTGCGAAGAGTTGAACGACGCCGGCCTGCTGGTGATAAAAGCGTTTTCGGTAGGGGAGGTGGTTGATTTTGCGGCCCTGCTGCCCTATGTGCCGTATTGCGACTTCTTTCTCTTCGACACTAAAGGGGCCGCGCCGGGCGGCAACGGGGCCATTTTCAATTGGAATTTGTTATTAGCCTACAACCTGCCCGTGCCGTACTTTTTGGCCGGCGGCCTGGCCCTGGAGCATGCTGCCGAGTTGGCGGCGTTGCGCCTGCCCGGCTTGGTTGGCGTCGACCTAAACAGCGGTTTCGAAACCGCGCCGGGCGTGAAAGACGCCGGCCGGCTGGGGGAGATGCTGAAGGCACTAAAAAAATAAAAAAACGTCATGCTCCGGTTTCTGTTTAACGCGCAGAATGCTCCGCAGGACGAGCCGAAATAAATCACAGAACAGATATGACCCCCACCCTCACCACCTCCTATCAGCAGCCCACGGCCCGCGGCTACTACGGCGAATTCGGCGGCGCTTTCGTGCCCGAAATGCTTTATCCCAACGTGGAGGAGCTGCGCACGCAGTACCTGGAAATCATTGCCGAGCCCGATTTTCAGCTTGAAATGCAGCTGCTGCTGCGCGACTACGTGGGCCGGCCCACGCCGCTGTTCGAAGCCAAGCGGCTATCGGCGAAATACGGTACCCGTATTTTCCTGAAGCGCGAGGACCTCTGCCACACCGGCGCGCACAAAATCAACAACACGGTGGGGCAGATTTTGCTGGCCAAGCGGTTGGGCAAAACGCGCATCATTGCCGAAACCGGAGCCGGGCAGCACGGCGTGGCCACGGCCACGGTGTGCGCCCTGATGGGCTTCCCCTGCGTGGTGTACATGGGGGCTACCGACATCGAGCGCCAGGCCCCCAACGTGGCCCGCATGCGCCTGCTCGGGGCCGAAGTAAGGGCCGTGACCAGCGGCAGCCAAACCCTGAAAGACGCCACCAACGAGGCCATCCGCGACTGGATTGCCAATCCTGTCGACACGCACTACATCATCGGTTCGGTGGTGGGCCCGCACCCGTACCCCGATTTGGTGGCCCGCCTGCAAGCCGTTATCAGCGAAGAAATGCGGAAGCAGCTGCTGGAAAAAACCGGCTCCGAGCTGCCCCAGTTTGTGGTGGCCTGCGTGGGCGGCGGTTCCAACGCGGCCGGGGCGTTCTACCACTTTCTGGACGAGCCGGCGGTGCGCCTGATTGCGGTGGAGGCGGCCGGGCACGGCATCCATTCCGGGCACTCGGCGGCCACGTCGGTGCTGGGCACGCCGGGCATCATCCACGGCAGCCGCACGCTGCTGATGCAGGACGAGCACGGCCAAATTACGGAACCCTACTCGCTGAGCGCGGGGCTGGACTATCCCGGTATCGGGCCGCTGCACGCCTACTTGGGCGCAGTGGGCCGGTCCGAGTTTTTATCCATCACCGATGACGACGCCCTGGCGGCAGTGAGCGAGTGCAGCTGCCTCGAAGGCATCATTCCGGCGTTGGAAACGGCGCACGCACTGGCGGCCCTAGGCCAGCTCGGGGCCGGCCCCGATGACGTAGTGGTGGTGAACCTTTCCGGCCGTGGCGATAAGGACCTGGAGACGTACCTCAAAAACATGGACAAGCTCGTTTGATTTTTTAGCCCGCAGAGGGCGCGGAGGGTTGCGCAGAAGTCGCAGAACGTT
>JBBQSQ010000242.1:0-5187 GCA_038213745.1 Cytophagales bacterium | reverse complement strand
GGTGTTCCAGGCAGCAGCAACAGGGTCAGGCCAGAAACCAATTTCAGAAACCAATTTCTTAATACCGCACGGCAATGCCCAGCGTAAACTGGCTGCCAGGCGACACGTTGTAGCGGCCTAGCCCGGTATTCCAATTGCTGGTGGCCCGCAGCGTGGGCGAAAGCCTATAGCCAACTCCCACCCCGGCCTGCGAAAACGACGTGCGGTCGGCGGCGCTGGTTTCGGGGGTGAGGGGCAGGCCGGTGGGCACCAGCTGCACACCGCCCATCAGCCAGAGGTGGTGCTCCACCATGTAATCGAACTGCCGGCTGCCCGCCCGCCGGGGCAGGTGGCTGAGGGCCGGGTTCATGAACATCCAGGGCGTGGCGGGCGCGGCGGCCAGCGTCAGGCGGCGGGCGGAGGTCTCGGCGGCCGGGGTAGCGGGGTCAGTGGCGGCGCAGCAAGCGCCCGCCGCTGCCGGGCCCGTGGGCAGCAATAGCACGGCCACGGCAAAGGGGAAAAGGCGGCGGAAAGTGCGGGCGGTGTGCTTCATGGCGAGGGGCGGGCAAAGGGAACAACCAACGACTCCACGGCGGGAGCCACAACCTGCCTGACGCCCCACGGAACGCACCCTTACAAGGGGGCTGGTTTTTTTTGACAACTTTTTTCGAGGACCACTCCTTTCGCTCCCAACGACGTGAAATGCGGAAACCGGCCCGCCAATGGCGCGATGCGACCTGGCGCGGCGGAACATTCGAAGAAGAGGGACAACGCAACCGCAAGGATGGGCCACATCTTTCGTCTTCGCTACATTCACTTGCTCTTGACGGCGGTTCCAGGCCGGAACGCTGCTACAAAGCTGGTCGCCTTACGTGCCGATGCCATCCGCCGCACCTGCGTTTTTGCCGCCCCACGCGCTGCTTCGGCAGGTCGTGGAATCGTTGCTGCCGCTCACGGCCGGAGAATGGGAGTTGGTGGCCGCCGCTTTCGTCGAGCAGCTGGTGCCCCGCAAAACCGTGCTGGTGACGGCCGGGGCAGTGGCGCGCGACATGTATTTCGTGGCCGAGGGCTGCGTCCGGCTGTATTACGAGCAGGACGGCACCGACCGCTCGGCCTTCTTTTTCACGGAAGGACAGTTTGCCGGGGCCTACGACAGCTTCATCACCCAGCAGCCCAGCCCGCATTTTGTCGAAACCCTGGAGCCGTGCCGGCTGCTGCGGGTTTCGCACGACGGCTTGCAGCGTTTGTATAGCCTGGTGCCGGCCACCAACGAGCTGGTGCGCAAAATTGTGGAGCACCGGTTTGTCGAGCTGCACCAGTTGTTCACCGCCTTCATTCTGGACAGCCCGGAAGCCCGCTACCGCCACCTGCTGCACCAGCGGCCCGACCTACTGCGCCGTATCCCCCAACACCACCTGGCCACTTACCTGGGCATCACGCCCATTTCGCTGAGCCGCATCCGCAAGCGGATTGTGCGTTCCTGATGGCGTTTCTTATCTTTTGTTAATGCACGCGGGAAGGGGCGAAAGGAGATTTGCAGCATCTTCTAACCCCCTAAATGCCCCCGTCATGAACCGTCGATTCTTCCTGGAACAAGCCGCCACGGCCACCGCGGGCTTGTCGCTGGTGCCGCTGCTGGCCACTGCCCAATCTCCTTCGCAGCGGCTGCTGGCCACCGCTCCCGCAGCGGCGGCCGATGCGGCCGGGGCACCCGCCGTACCCGTTACGTCGGTGGTGCTGCCCGGCGGCATCCGGGTGCACGCCATCTCAACGGGGCAGGTGGCCGTGACCAACGCTTTTCTGCACGCCGGTTCGGCCGGGTTCCTGCGCAAAGCCAACATCCTGCTCAACCGGCAGTTTGCGGGCTGGATGCCCATCTACGTGTGGGTTATCGAGCACCCGGAAGGTATTTTTGTGGTGGACACGGGCGAGAACAGCGCCGTCACGAGTCCCGATTATTTCCGGGGCGTGGGCCGACTCAACGAATACGTCAACACCCATCTCTTCCGCTTCGAGGTGGCCCGCGAACAGGAAATTGACCGGCAGCTGGGCCGCTTGGGCATCCGCACCGCCGACGTGCGCGCCGTGGTGCTCACCCACCTGCACCTGGACCACACCGACGGTTTGCGCCACTTTCCCGGCACGCCGGTGCTGGTGAACCGGGCCGAAGCCGCCCACCCCTACAACGATTTGCCCACGCTCTACCCCGCATCCTTCGCCCCCACCCTGGTAGACCTGCAAGCCGGGCCGGTGGCCCCGTTTCGCGGAGCCTACCCCCTAACCAAGGCCCACGATTTGTGGCTGGTGCACACGCCGGGCCACACGCCGGGCCACTGCTCGGTGCTGTTGCAGACCCCACGGGCCCATTACTTGTTCGCCGGCGACGTGTCCTATACGCAAGCCCAGCTGCTGAGCAACGACCTGCCCGGGGCCAACGCCAGCCTGCGTAAATCGCGCGAAACGTACCAAGCGATTCAGCATTACGCTGCGCAGCAGCCGCTGGTGTACCTGCCCTCGCACGATGCCAACGCCGCGCGCCGGCTGGCCGCCAGCGTCCCGCTGCGGGCTAGCTAACCTATGGGGCTGGCGTGCAGCATAACGGCTTAATGACCAGTTGACGACTTTCCCAACCGCTGCCCTGTAAGGCGCTGGGCTACGGGCTGGAATTCTGACAGGGATAAGGCTGCGGGTGCGCAAGCGGCCGGGGCCTTGTCATGGGTTAAAAATGCGTTTAGGCACTCCGGTTTTGAGCGGCAAAGTGGCCTGTGGCTAGGTTGCCTGTTACTATGTGCCCTTTGGGTACGCTGGCCGTCCCACCTGGCCCCTTTGGCCGACCAACCGGGCCGGGCCGTGGGTGCGGCGGGAGACACCCGTTATCCTGGAACCCGGGGAAATGCGCCGGATGGGGCTTTGCTACGGGTGCAATACGGTGGTGCTTTTGGAATAACAGTTTAAATAAAACCTACATTTGCAAATAACTCCCATTGAACAGTCCGCACGCCATGCTCACTGATTTTCTTGCGCCCGCCCCTGTCCGCCGCGCCGCTGAACCAGCCGCGGAAGCCGCGGAATTGGTATCCATCGTGGTGCCGTTCTACAATGAGCAGGACAGCGTGCGCCCCCTGGCCGAGCAGATTGCCGGCGTGATGACCGCCCACGGGCTGCCCTACGAGCTGCTGCTGGTGAACGATGGCAGCGAGGACCAGACCTGGGCGCGCATTACCGCCCTGGCCGCCGAGAACCCGGCCGTGGTGGGCATCGACCTGGCCGGCAACTACGGCCAGACCCTTGGCCTACGGGCCGGCTTCGAGCGGGCCCGGGGCGAAATCGTGGTGGCCATGGATGGCGACCTGCAGCACGACCCCGCCTACCTGCCGCAGTTTGTGGCCTACATCCGCGAGGGCTACGACATGGTGAGCGGGGCCAAGGCCAAGCGCCCCGAGGGCCGCGCCCATTCGTTGCTCGCCAACACGGCCCACAAGCTCATTGCGGCCCTATCGGGGGTGCAGCTGGATTATTTTGGGGCCACCTACAAGGCCTACCGCCGCTACCTGCTGCACAACGTGGAGCTGCTCGGCGACGCGCACCGGTTTCTGGGGGCGCTGGTGGCGCGCAAGGGCATCCGCTACCGCGAGTTCCCGATTGAAATAAAGGAGCGGCAGTTTGGCACCAGCAATTACGGCCTGAGCAAGGCCTTCTCGGTGCTGGTCGACTTGGTAATGCTGCGCTTTTTTTTGCGCTACTCCCGCAAGCCGTTTCGGCTGTTTGGGGTGTTGGGAATATTGACGCTGGGGGTGGGCCTGCTGGCCACCGGCAGCCTGCTGGTGGGCTCCGTTTTCTTTGGGGTAAACATCTCTCATCGGTTCCCGATGGAGTTCATTTTCAGTTTGTTTTTGATAATGAGTGGCATCTTTTTGATTTGTTTCGGCCTGCTGGCCGAAATCGGTACGCACGCTTATTACGCCCGCCGCAACCGTGCGCCCTACGTGGTGCGGCACGAGCTGCGGGCCCCCACCCCACCGCTGTAACGGATGGCCCTCCGCCTCATCATCAACGCCGACGATTTTGGCTGGGACGCGCCCGCCACGGCCGCCATTCTCGACCTGGCCGCGCAGGGCTGCCTCAGCAGCACCACCGTGATGGCCAACCTGGCGACCGAAGTGGACCTGGCCGCCCTGCGCCAGCTCGCCGACCGCGTATCGGTCGGCTACCACCTGAACCTGATTCTGGGCCCGCCGGTGGCCCCGGCTGCCGCCGTGCCCAGTTTGCTGGGCCCCGATGGCCATTTCTGGCCTGCCCAACAGCTCTGGCTGCGCTACCTGGGCGGGCAGGTGCGCCCCGCCGAGCTGGCCGTGGAGCTGGCCGCCCAGATTGACCGGCTGCGCGCCCACGGCTTCCCCCTGAGCCACGCCGACTCGCACCGGCACCTGCACCTCTACCCCCGCCTGGGGCCCGCCCTAATGCGCCTGCTGGGCCAGCTGGGCGTGCGGCGCTTGCGGCGCTGGACGCCCCAGCCCAGCTACGGCCAGCGCGGCCGCATCCTGAACGTGTTTGGCCGAATTTCGGCCCCTGGCCTGCGGGGTTTTGACACGCCCAACGGGTTGGTGGCCGATTTTTCGGCGGCGCAGGCAGCTTCGCTGCCGCTATTTGCGCAGGGCCTGGCCCGCGCCCGGCAGCACGGCCCCACCGTGGAGTTTATGACGCACCCCGGCCTGGCCGACCGGCCCGGCTCGTACCTGGCCCGCCGCGCGGAATACGAATTCTGGCGCGGCGGCACCTGGCGCGAGCACCTGGCGGGGCTGGGCGGGCGCTTGATTCGGTACGACGAACTCTGAGGGATACGGGTTGTAAACTCCGGTTTTTCAACCCGGTCCAATCGTTTCCCTTACGCTCGCTTCGCCCACCAATGCGCCCGGCAGCGCCACCGCGGCCGATATTAGGTAAAACAGCAGGCTGAGGCTGACCGATACCGCCGCATCGAGCCCCAGCCACTGCGCCCCGAGCAGAAACACGACCTCGCGCGCCCCCGCCCCGCCCACCGTGAACGGCAAGGCCGCCGCCACCGACGAGGCCAGAAAGACCAGCAGGTACGCCGGCTGCTGCGTGGCGGTGTGGGTGGCGGCGAGCAGGGCCAGCGCGCACAGCAGCTGGGCCGCCTGCACGCCCAGCGCCAGCCCCTGGGTGCGCCAGTACGTGGGCTCAAAGGGC
>JBBQSQ010000241.1:0-5198 GCA_038213745.1 Cytophagales bacterium | reverse complement strand
GGAGAGCGTCATGAACGGCGCGCCGAGGGGCGAACCCATTTGCTTGGACAGGGCATCGGCGGCGGCGTAGGCACGGGCCACGGCCGGGCCCTCCTGGTCCGACATGAGGCCGGCCACCGGCAGCGGCACGAGGATTTCCTGGCCGTCGGCTCCCACGGCGGCCAGGCCACCCTTGGCGGCGATAACCA
Source organism: Cytophagales bacterium (assembly GCA_038213745.1). Classification (GTDB taxonomy): domain Bacteria; phylum Bacteroidota; class Bacteroidia; order Cytophagales; family Hymenobacteraceae; genus Hymenobacter. Next base: position 5,010 of record JBBQSQ010000241.1, on the reverse strand, counting down.
GGTTGACGGCGCGGGCCAGGCTCTCATCGTCGCAGCCCACGGCGGTGATGTTGTGTGAATCGTGGCCCACGCTGCTGGCCAGCGCCCCGTGCGTCAGCCCAAAGCCCCGAATGAAGGCCAGGGCCGGCGCAATGTGCGGCTGGTAGCGGTTGATGACGGCTAGCTTGAGCACGTCTTCGCCCACGTTGGGCACGACGAGGCCGTTTTCCACCGTGGCCGACAAATCGACGCGGGCCGTAATGAGTTGGCCATCGAAGCACTCGATGACCCGAAGCGTGGGCTGGGCGCTGGGGGCCGGCAGCTGAAAATCGGCAGCTGTCACGGGCTGGGCGTGGAAATTGTTGACCACGGCAATGGGCGCGGTGGGCAGTAGCGACTGGCCGTTCTCGGCCACTAATTGGCCGTTCAGGTAGGTTTGCTGCACTTCGAAATCGCGCAGGTTCTTCACCACGATGAAGTCGGCCGGGTCGCCTTCGCCCAGCAGGCCCACGGGCAGGTGGTAGTGCTTCACGGGGTTGATGCAGGCCACGCGCAGCACGTTGAACACGTCGTTGCCGAGGGCCACGGCGCGCTGCACCAGCTGGTTGATGTGGCCCAGCACGAGCGTATCGGGGTGCTTATCGTCGGAGCAGAACATGAGGTGGTGGTAGTGCTCGGGCATGAGCCCGATGAGGGCGTCGAAGTTGCGGGCCGCCGAGCCTTCGCGGATGAGGATTTTCATGCCCACGGCCAGCTTGTCGAGCGCCTCGGCGGCCGTGAAGCACTCGTGGTCGGTGCTGATGCCGGCGCTGGCGTAGTGGGCGGCATCGTTGCCGCGCAGGCCGGGGGCGTGGCCGTCCACGGGGCGGCCGGCGGCGTGGGCCAGGGCAATTTTGGCCATCACGTCGGCGTCGCGGTGCAGCACGCCGGGCCAGTTCATCACCTCGGCCAGGTAGCCAATTTTGGGGTTTTCGAACAGCTTTTTGATGTCTGCCGCCGTGATTTCGGCCCCAGCCGTTTCAAACGGCGTGGCCGGCACGCAACTGGGCGCGCCAAAGCAGAACTTGAAAGGGGAGTGGCTGGCGTTTTCCAGCATGAATTCCACGCCGGCCACGCCCAGCACGTTGCCGATTTCGTGCGGGTCGGATACCGTGGCCACGGTGCCGTGCGTTACGGCCAGGCGGGCAAACTCGGTGGGCACCAGCAAGGAGCTTTCCACGTGCACGTGGGCATCCACAAAACCGGGCAGGGCGTAGGGCAGGGCCGGGTCGGGCGCGGCCGCGCCAGTAGGCGTAATGCTGGTAATGCGGCCCGCTTCGACCGAAATAATGGCGGGCCGAATGGAACGGGCAAAAATATCAACAACGTTGGCAGTGAGCGAAAAAGCAGGCGTCATGCGGGAGGCTAAAAAAGCAAAGGGCGGATGGGACAGTGTGCAAAGAACCTTAACTTTGATTAAAACGAATTGGCTATGAGAAAATCTTTGTCGTGGGTGCTGCTGCTGGCGCTGGTGCTCACCCTGGGCGGCAGCCTGCTGAGCGGCTGCGCCCGCCGCACCACCCAGCAGAAGAAAACCAGCTGGTACAAGCACCACAGCGGCGGCAAAGCGGAGCCCTGCCCCTGCGGGCACTAGCAACCGTTCATCGCCCGCCGGCCACTCGTTTCCGGTTTACTTTGCCCCATGCCTGATACCACGCCCACCCCACTCGAATCCATTGCTGCCGCCGCCGAAGGGGTGCGGCAACAGCTTAAATTGAAGGCCTTCGACGCCGAAGGCGTGGCCCACCTGGCCAATTTTATTCAGGCCCAGCGGGGCGCGCTGGGGGCGGCCGAACGGCCGGGCATCGTCATGGCGCTGGGCTGCTTTTTGGGCGAATGCCTCGTGCGGGTGTACCGGGGCGAATGGGGCACCGGCCGCGATGGCACGACCGGCATTGGGCTGGCTAGTCGATTTTTTTTTAACCCCTTTCATTTGGTCGATGAGCAACTGAATGAGGGAGAAAGCGCCTCGGTAGCGGCCTTTTTTGCCTCCATTCCAGGCCGGTTGAAGACGCCACCTGCTGCTCGTAAGGGTTGGATTTCGTAATCTTGCGGGGCCAATGGCCGCCCGCGTCGTTATGAAACAACTCGTTATCGCCATTGATGGTTACTCTTCCTGCGGCAAAAGCACCACCGCCAAAGCCGTGGCCGCCCTGCTGCACTACGCCTACGTGGACACCGGGGCCATGTACCGCGGGGTGACCCTGCACCTGCTCGAACAACAGATTGCCTTCCATGACCTGCCGCGCATTGAGCAGGCCCTGCAGGAAATCAGTATTTCGTTCCGCCACCACCGCCGCACGGGCCGCAACGAGCTGTTTCTGAACGGCGCAAACCGCGAAGACGACATCCGCCAGATGGCCATTTCCAACTCCGTGAGCGAGGTTTCGGTTATTCCGATGGTGCGGCACGCCATGGTGGCCCAGCAGCAGCGCATGGGCCGCAAGCGCGGCGTGGTGATGGACGGCCGCGACATTGGCACCACCGTGTTTCCCGACGCGGAGGTAAAGATTTTTATGACCGCCGAAATTGTGCTGCGCGCGCGCCGCCGGCAGGACGAGCTGGCCGCAAAAGGCGAAATGGTGCCCCTGGAGGACATTGTGGAAAACCTGAGCAAGCGCGACCACCTCGACTCGACCCGCACCGAGAGCCCCCTGCGCCGCGCTGCTGACGCCGTGCTGCTCGATACCACGCACATCACCATCAGCGAACAGGTTGATTTTGTGCTCGATAGGGTTTCGGCCGCGCTATTTGCGGCGGGCTAGGCGTAGGCTAAGAATTCAGTAAACGCCTGGTTCTGGGATGCCTGAGCAGCTTAATGGTAGCCAATAGCAAGCCGCTTACGATAAGGGCCGCGGCAACTATCAGTAACGCGTCGGCACCAGCCCAGTGCTCAATTTTGAATAGCGCCCCGACGACGTAGGCACTCAGCCCGAGGACAATTAGAACGAGCGCGTGTTTTAGTTTCATAACGAATGCGGAAAGAGGGGGTGAAGGTAGGGCCTGGCGGGTGGCGGTGGGCATTGGTTTTGCGGCAGCGGCTGGGAAGTTGGGCGTAGGTTTGCTACTTGCCTGGCGGCAAGGCCGTACCTTTGTCCCGGCGAACTGCTTGCCACCGCGTGGTGTTAAACTCCCAGCATGAAGGTCACGATTGATAAAAATTCCGGCTACTGCTTCGGCGTAGAATTTGCCATTCAGATGGCCGAAGACGAGTTAGCGCTGGGGCACAACCTGTATTGCCTAGGCGATATTGTGCACAACCGCATGGAAGTGGAGCGACTGCACCAGCTGGGCCTGCGCATCATCGACCGGGAGCAACTGGCGGAGCTGCACGACACCAAGGTCCTCATTCGAGCCCACGGCGAGCCGCCGGAAACCTACCAGCTGGCCCTTGCCAACAACCTGGAGCTGATTGACGCCAGTTGCCCGGTGGTGCTCAAGCTGCAAAACCGCGTGAAGCACGCCTTCGACCTGAGCCAGCGCCAAGAGGGCCAGATTGTGATTTACGGGCAGCCTGGCCACGCCGAGGTGGCCGGCCTCACGGGCCAGACCGGCAACCGTGCCCTTATCGTGATGAACGAGGCCGATTTGGACCAGATTGACTTCGCCCGGCCCGTCACACTCTTCAGCCAAACTACCAAGAGCACGGCTGGCTTCTACAAGATGAAAGCCCTGATGGAGGCCCGCATCCAGGCTGCGGGCGGTACTCTGGATAGCTTCGACGCCAACGACAGCATTTGCCGGCAGGTGAGCAACCGCGAGCCCGCCCTGGCCAAATTCGCGGCCGAACACGACGTGGTGCTTTTCGTGAGCGGCCGCAAAAGCTCCAACGGCAAGGCCTTGTTCTCGGTGGTGAATGCGGTGAACCCGCGCAGCTACTTCATCGAAAACGAAGCTGAAGTCGAGGAGGAGTGGTTTGCCGAGGCGCAAAGTGTGGGTATTTGCGGGGCCACCAGCACCCCGCTGTGGCTGATGCAGCAAGTGGCCGCGCGCGTGGAAGGCGTGGGCGAGCTGGCGTAGTCACGCCAGTTCTTGCTCGTAAAGCCCCCGGTTTTCGTCATTAATTACCACGAAGACTACTCGTTGGGGAGGGCTTATGCGCCGCCAGCCCCTGCCGTGCCTCGTGCACGGCAGGGGCTGGCGGCTTCTCTTTTGGGGTAGCTGCAAATGCCCGCGGTGATGCTGGTTGTGCCGGTTTGGCAGCCGCTCTGGCGGGCCTGGGTTTTCTGACAGCCGGCCATTGTAATGCCGCGCGGGCAGGCGCGATTCATGCCGTGCGTCCGCTCCAGCCGTGGTAATTGATGCTTCGGAAAGCGCGCCTGCTGCTTGGGCAACAGAAAGTGACGAACCCCTCCGGCAATTCACTATATTTAATCAATCATTTCAACCACCCCAATCTCCCCGCGCATGGAACCCCTGCAACGCAACCCGCTCCTGTGGCAAAAGGCCAAAGCCCGCACCAAGTTTCAGGCCCACCTTGTAACGTACGTGGTGGTGAACTGCGGCCTCTGGGTGCTGTGGGCCCTGACTGAGCGCCACCACAACGGCGAAATTCCCTGGCCCCTGTGGGTTTCAGTGTTCTGGGGCATTGGGCTGGTGATGCGCGGCGTGGCGGCCTACGGCGGCTTCAACCAGGAGCAACGCACCCAGCGCGAATACGAGCGGCTGGTGCGCGAGCAGGGCGGCGACACCCTGGACCGCTACCGCTAGCCGATGCAACCTTCGGCGACGGCCGGCAGTTTGGGCAGGTATGAAAACGAACCTGTCGCAACTGTTGGCACCGCTGCTGGCCGCGCCCCTGCTGCTGGCCGTCACTGTCCCGGCCCCGGTGAAAAATGCCCCTGCGGCCCCCGCCGCTACCACGGCCGAAGCCAACCTGGCCAAAATAAAGCTGCCAGCGGGCTTTCGCATCAGCTACTTCGCGCAGAATGTGCCCGGTGCGCGCGAGCTGGCCGTGGGGCCCGACGGCACCGTGTACGTGGGCACCAGCGC
>JBBQSQ010000240.1:0-5264 GCA_038213745.1 Cytophagales bacterium | reverse complement strand
ATCTGCTCAACCAGACGCCCTCCGTGGTGGTGAATTCCGACGCCGGGGCCGGCGTGGGCTACACCGATATCCGCATCCGGGGCACGAGCAATACGGGCATCAACACGACCATCAACGGCGTGCCGCTGAACGACCCGGAGTCGCACGGCGCGTTTTTGATTAACCTGCCCGATTTGGCGTCCTCCATCAACTCCCTGCAAATTCAGCGGGGCGTGGGTACGAGCCAGAACGGCGGGGCGGCCTTCGGGGCCAGCATCAACATCAGCACCCTGGATAACCGCCGCGAGGCTTACGCTGAAACCCAGAACACCTACGGCTCCTACCAGACCTGGAAAAACAACGTGTCGTTCGGTACGGGTCTTATAAATGGCCATTTCACCGTCGATGGCCGCCTCTCGCGCATTGCCTCCGATGGCTACATGAACCGGGCAGCTTCCGATTTGAAGTCGTACTACTTCGCCGCCGGCTACCAGGCCAAGAATACGCTGCTGAAATTCATCACCTTCTCGGGCCGCGAAAAAACCTATCAGGCCTGGAACGGCGTACCCGAGCCGGCCCTCTCCGGCGACCGCGCCCGCCTCCAGACCTTCGTCGACAACGGCGAATTATCGGAAGCCGACGCCGCCCGCGTGCTCCGGGAAGGCCGTCGCTACAGCTACTACACCTACGGCAACCAGACCGACAACTACCAGCAGAACCACTACCAGCTGCACCTCTCGCAGAGCTTGGGCCACAACTGGAACCTGGCGGGCGCGTTGCACCTCACGCGCGGCTTCGGCTACTACGAGAGCTACCGCGCCGGCCGCAAATTTGCGGACTACGGCCTGAATAACGTCGTTATTGGCGGCGACACCATCACCCGCACCAATTTGGTCGACCGCAAGTGGCTCGATAATAACTTCTACGGCGGCACGCTGGCCCTGAATTACCAGCCCGCCGATGGCAAGCTGCAAGCCACCCTCGGCGGGGCCTGGAACCGCTACGACGGCGACCACTACGGCGAAATTATCTGGGCGCAATATGCTTCCAACAGCCAGCTCGGCCAGCGCTACTACTTTAACAACGCGGTCAAGACGGACTACAACGCCTACGCCCGCGCCACCTGGCAGGTTCTGGACCGGCTGGGCGTCTACGGCGATGTGCAGGTGCGCCACATCAAGTACACCATTGATGGGCTGGAGGCCGGCAACCAGGACGTGACCACCCGCGCCAGCTACACGTTCTTCAATCCCAAAGCTGGGGCCACGCTCAGTCTGGGCGTGGGCCAGCAGCTCTACGGCAGCTTCGCGGTGGGCCAGCGCGAGCCCGTGCGCTCCGATTTTACCGACCGCCCCGTGGGCGACCAGTCGGCCCGGGCCGAGCGCCTCGAAGACTTCGAAGGCGGCTACCGCTTCAACCGGCCCGACCTCACCTTCCTCGGCCCCAATACCGCGCTGCGCCTAGAGGCCAACGGTTTCTACATGCACTACCGCAACCAATTGGTGGCCACCGGCCAGCTCAACGACGTGGGCACGGCCATCCGCACCAACGTGGCCCGCAGCGACCGGCGCGGCGTAGAACTCTCGGCCTTTCTCTCGGCCAACGACAAAATCAGCCTCAGCAGCACCCTCACCCTGAGCCAGAACCGCATTCTGGACTACCAGGACGTGACCTACGACGCGAATTATGAGCCCGTGCGGGCCGCGCCGCGCACGTCCAGCATCTCCTATTCGCCGGCCGTGGTATCGGCCCACACCCTGGAAGGCCAGCCGCTGAAAGGCCTGCGCGTGGCCCTGCTGCTGAAAACCGTAGCCCGCCAGTACCTGGACAACTCGGAGAATAGCAACCGCAGCATCAACCCCTACCAGACGCTCGACTTCCGCCTGCGCTACGCCCTGCATCCGTCTTTTATGAAGGAAATTGAGCTGGGCCTACTCGTGAATAATGTGCTCAACCGCGAGTATGTGGCCAACGGCTACACCTACAGCTACATCGGCTACAGCGGCCGGCAGGAAACCTTCAATTGGTTCTACCCGCAGGCCACCCGCAACTACCTGGCCTCGGTAGGATTAAAATTCTAATCCGGGGTCAGATGATGAGCCGCACGCCGCCCAACTCCGAAATGTGGTAGGGCGCCCAGTCGCCGGTCGAGCCGATGAACATGAAGTTTTTGGGGATGTTCCATTGCTTCGAGAGGTCATCCACCAACTTTGGGCCGAGGTGGGCCGTCATGATGACCACGTCCACCGTAATCTGCTCGTAGGCCTGGCTCAGCACCCCGATGTCGCTGAGCAGCTCGGCTGGGTACTCTTCATCGTACTTGAGCAGGGTCACGATTTTGAGGCGGTTGGTAAACTCGTTGGCCACCACGTAGGCCATCACCTTGTTGAGGTTGACCACATTGTCATCCTTCGTAAAATAAATGTATTCCTGCCGGGCCAGCGCCCGCAGCTCGCGCCACACCAGCAGGCGGATGATGCGGGCGGCCCGGGGTAGGGGCTTGGTGAGGGTTTCGACGGCCATCAGCAGCATTTGCAGCACGGTGGTGCGGTTCAGCATGAAATAGACCAAAAACATGGCGGGCAGGAAGTATTCCAGGAACACCACCAGGTCTTCGGGGTGCAGCTTGATGTTGCCGAACAGGGCCACTAGCACGCCCGCCAGGCCCAGCCCCACCGTGATGATGCTGGCCCGGATTGGCCGGGGCAAATTCGGCTGCTTGCTCTTGAGCAGGAAGTTGCCGTAGGCGAAAAACGACATTACCGACAGAAACGAGATGGTGTACACACCCGCCAGCGGCCCCAGCTCGCCGTGGGTGATGAGCAGCACCGACACGCAGAGCAGGAAAAAGGTGAGGAGGATGACGTAGTTGCTCTGCCGACTGTTTTCCCGCAGAAAAAACGCGGGCAGGATGCGGTCCAGGGCCATGCGCCTCATCAGCCCGCTCACGCCCACGAAGGACGTGAGCACCGCCCCGCTGAGCACGGCCACGGCATCGACCGAAATCAGCGTGCCCAGCCAGCGCCCGCCGGCCACGGTACCCAGGTAGGAGAGCAGCGTTTCGGCGTGCGGGCCCACGGTGGCCAGCGGCAGCAGCGCAATGGCCCCGAAGGCCAGCAGCGGGTTGAACACCGTGACCACCACCCACATGTTGCGCAGCGTTTTCTGAAACACGCCGGGGGCCTGCTCTTCCACGAAGTTGGCCGAGCTTTCGAACCCCGAAATGCCCAGCATGGCCGCGCTGAACCCAAAAAACAACGCCCCTACAATACTGCCACCCTTCGGCGGTACCTGGAAATTGAGCGCCAGGTGCGGCATGCCGTGCGTGATGATGTACCAGCCCGCCACGCCCACCAGCAGCGTGAGCGAGGCCAGGTGCGTGAGGAAAATGACCACCGCCACCTTCGCCGATTCGGAGATACCCAGGATGGTGAGCAGCAGAAACAGCCCCAGCAGCCCCAGCGTGGCCCCGATGATGGGCAGCGCCGCCCACAGCGTGTGCAGGTAGTGCATGGCCTCGTTGGCCGAAAGCACGGCCGTGGCCATGTACGAGAGCACCGTGAGGCAGCCTGCCAGGGCGGCGTTGTGCTTGCTCGTGGTGTTCAGCAGCACGTTGTAGGCCCCGCCGTTCAGGGGCAGGGCCCCCACCACTTCGCCGTAGATTTTGCGAAACAGAAACAGCACCGCGCCCACCAGCAGCAGGGCCAGCCAGGCGTATTGCCCGGCGTAGGAAATGGCCAGCGCCGACACGTAGAGGCAGGAGGAGGAAATGTCGTTGCCGCAGATGGCAGTGGCTTCCAGCTCGGATAATTTTCTTTTATGGCTCATAAAAGGCCGCGCGGCGGAGAAAAAATCAACCCCCGGCCACCATGGCCCATTGGCTTTAGTAAAAAATCCGGTGCTAATAAGTTGGCTGGCGGAACGAAAGGTAAGCCCTTGGTGCTGCTTATCGGAGAAGTGCCTCCCAAAACAGCACCTCGGTCCAGCCTGTTATCTTTGCTGAAACTCCCACCCCAAATTCCGCCCCATGTCTTCCGAAGCCGACGTTCTCTCCCCCGAAGCCAAAGCCCACACCGCCCAAAAAGGCAGCACCAACGCCAACGGCTTCACCGATTATTTCGACCTTGACGGCCTGCTGACCGAGGAGCACAAGCTCATCCGACAGTCCATCCGCGACTTTGTCAAGAAGGAAATCAGCCCCAGCATCGAGAAATGGGCGCAGGACGCGCACTTCCCGAGCGAAATCGTGCGCAAGTTTGGAGAAGTGGGCGCGTTCGGCCCCACCATCCCGGAAGAATACGGCGGGGGCGGCATGGACTACATCAGCTACGGCCTGATTATGCAGGAGATTGAGCGCGGCGACTCCGGCATGCGCTCCACCGCCTCGGTGCAGGGCTCGCTGGTGATGTTCCCCATCTACGCCTACGGCTCGGAAGAGCAGCGCCGTAAGTTTCTGCCCAAGCTGGCCTCCGGCGAGTGGCTGGGCTGCTTTGGCCTCACCGAGCCCGACCACGGCTCGAACCCCGGCGGCATGACCACCAATATCAAGGACATGGGCGACCATTACCTGCTGAACGGGGCCAAGCTCTGGATTTCGAACTCGCCCGAGTGCCAGGTGGCCGTGGTCTGGGCCAAAAACGAGCAGGGCCGCATCAAAGGCGTCATCGTGGAGCGCGGCATGGAAGGTTTCAGCACGCCCGAAATCCACAACAAGTGGAGCCTGCGCGCCAGCACCACCGGCGAGCTGGTGTTTGAAGATGTGAAAATCCCCAAGGAGAACATCCTGCCCAACATCGACGGCCTGAAAGGTCCGCTGTCCTGCCTCGATTCGGCCCGCTTCGGCATTGCCTGGGGGGCCATCGGCGCGGCCATCGACTGCTACGAGTCGGCCCTGAAATACTCCCTCCAGCGCGAGCAGTTCGGCCAGCCCATCGGCGGCTTCCAGCTCCAGCAGAAGAAGCTGGCCGAGATGATTACCGAAATCACCAAGGCTCAGCTCATGGCCTGGCGCCTGGGCGTGCTCAAAAACGAAGGCAAAGCCACCAGTGCCCAGATTTCGATGGCCAAGCGCAACAGCGTCGAAATGGCCCTGCACGTCGCCCGCGAAGCCCGCCAGATTCACGGCGGCATGGGCATCACCGGCGAGTACCCCATCATGCGCCACATGATGAACCTGGAATCGGTGGTGACCTACGAGGGTACGCACGATATTCACCTGTTGATTACGGGCGCGGACATTACGGGGATTCAGGCGTTCAAGTAAATTGCTTGAAGTATACGCTTTA
>JBBQSQ010000239.1:0-5284 GCA_038213745.1 Cytophagales bacterium | reverse complement strand
CGTCGGCCAGGCTTTGCTTGATGATGGGGTACACCCGGCGCAGCCAGGCCTCGTCGCCGGTGGCCTGGTAGATTTCCCAGGCCGCCGTGGCCCAGATAACGCGGTCCGTCGAGCACGGGTAGGCCCCGCCGGTGCCGGTATCCTGAATGATGCGGCCCGTGGGGCTCACCTTGCGCAGCAGGCTTTTCATGGCCACTTTGGGCTGGAGCGACGCCTGCGCCAGGATGATGCTGTAGCTCACGTCGCGGGTCCAGACGCCGGCCCACTCCTTGCCGGTCCGAAAGGTGCTGTCGGGCTCCACGGCGCGGCGGGCTTCCTCCAGGGCCAGGTTGTAGAGCGCATCGGCCAGCGGGTAGTCGGAGCTGTACTGCGGAAAATCAGCGGTGTTGGTGGTCTTTTTCCAGCTCGCGGCGGTGGCTTTGGCGGCGGCGGGCTGGTTCAGGGTCAGCGTCACTTCGTAGATGCCGTCGCCGTCCGGGTCCTTCATTTCCAGTTCCGGCTTGTTGGTCAGGTTATCAAAATCCCAGCTCAGCGGGGCCGTACCGCCGGCCACGTACACGTGCTTAAAATCCTGCTGATACAGCTTGTCGCCTTTCGAAGTGGTGTAGAAACCCTGTTTTTTGAAAGCCGCCAGCACCGGCCGCAAGTCGAGCCGGATGCGAACCGGTGTGTTCGGGGCCAGGTAGGTACCCGCCGCTGCCGGCGTGGCATCCACGTAGTACTGGCCAAATACGATGGGCGGCGTTTCGATGGGCCCACCGCCCGGCCGCGGCACTGCCAGCAGCACGTGGTTCAGGCCGGCGGCCATCTCGTTGTCCTTGCCATTTAGGCTGAACTTGAACTCAATTCGGGGGCTCAGCCGGTCGTTGGCCGGGCTCACGTAGTTGGACACCAGCTCGGTGGCCGAGAGGGCGCGGGCCTCGTGCGGGCCCTGTACCACGCGGTCGGCATACAAGGTATAGGCGGCAGATTGCCAGATTGGTTTCATGGCGGTGGAGGCCGGGGCCACGGCGGCTTTCTGGGTCTGGCATGCAGTGAGCAGGCCGAGGGTGAGCAGGAAACCGGTGGCGAGGGGTGAGAATTTCATCAAAAAAAATAGCGGCGGATATGGCACAGACGCGCAATTTACGGCGTTTTCGGGGGAGCGAGGTGGCGGTGGCGGCGTGGGTATGCGCCGCTACTCCGTACAAGGCCCCATGAAACGCTCAACCCTGCTCCCCCACGCCCTGCTGGCGGGCCTGCTCCTCGTCCTCACCGCCCAAACGCCCAAGCCCGCGCGCCTGGCCCAAACCATCCGCGCGAGCCGCTGGAAACAGCGTGTGCTGTTGGTGGCCGCGCCCAACGCCGAAAATGCCGACTTCAAAACGCAAAAAGCGCTGCTAGCCGGGGAGAAGCAGGCGTTGGCCGCCCGCGATTTCCGGGTGCTCGACGTGCTTTACGACCAGCTCACCACCGCCGACAAACAGTTCCTAACCCAGCAAATGGGCCTCAAGCCGCCCGCGTTCGCGGTCGTGCTCATCGGCAAAGACGGCGGCGTGAAGGAGCAAAGCACCCGGCCCATCCTGCCTTCCGATTTGTTCGGCACGGTGGATAAAATGCCCATGCGGCGCGAAGAAATGCGAAAAAATTGAATTCCTTGACCGGTGTAGAGACGCAATATTTTGCGTCTCGTCGTTGAACGACCAGTACCGCGCAGAGTGGTTTCACACCGCGCAGTTTAAACAACATCAGCAACGACGAGACGCAAAATATTGCGTCTCTACATCGTGCTTTTAGCTTAACGACTTCGTGAACCCCACCTTAATCTTCAACTGGAAATCAGCAATCACCTTGAAGATTTCCTTCAGCGTGACTTGCTCCACCTTAGTCAGTATTTTGGGGTCCAGGTAGTTATCCGGGTGCACGTTGTCGCTGATAATCTGCACGGCTTGCTTTTTCAGGCGCACGCCCATGAGGTAGTAATAGGATTGCAGCAGCTCCTGGGCCTCGCGCTCCGTGAAGATGCCCAGCGCCTTGAGGGCCTCCAGCCTTTCGCCGGTGTTGGTGGCGAAAATGCGGTGCCGGAGGGCGTACATGCGCACCAAATCCACGATGGGCGACATGGTTTTCTTCAGGTTGAAGACCTGCTGCGCGCCCACCGTGAACGTGCGGATGTTATTGAAAAACGTGAGCGGCGGCTCGTATTGCAGCGCGTTCACGGCCATGTGGTGGAAGAAGCGCTCCGAGGGCTTTTGCAGTTCCACGTCCAGGAATTCGTGCAGCTCGTCCATGATGGTGGCGTCGCCGTAGAGGTAGCGGCAGTCGAAGGAGGCGGCGAACTGCATGCCGGTTTCGGGGTTCGAATCGGTCATCCAGGCCTCGTAGTTGCGTTTCCAGTGCGAGAGCGAGTGCGTCCACTTGCCGTTCTTGGCCATGAAGCCCCCCTCGCAGTAGCTGAAGCCGATGGCGTTGAGCCGGTCGCTCACCATTTCGGCAAATTTCAGGAAGTAGGCGCGCACCAGCTCGCGCTGCTCGTTGGCCTTGTCTTCGTAGATAATGGCGTTGTCCTGGTCCGTGAGCAGGGTTTGCTCTTTGCGGCCCTCGCTGCCCAGCACCATGTACACGAATTTGGCCGGCGGCGGGCCCAGCTCGGCAATAGCGCCCTCAATCACCTTCAGGGCAATGGTATCCGACACCGTGGTAATAACCTGGTTCACGATTTCGGGCTTCACGCCGCGGTTCAGCAACTGGTACACCATCTCCGGCACCTGTTCCCAGCGGCGCTTGAGCTCGGGCACGGCCTGGGCCTGCTTCACCGACTGAATGAAGATGAACGGGGACTGCGCCTGGTCGTCGGTCAGCAGCTTGTTGCGGCTCAGGAAGCCCACGTATTCGCCATCGGTTTCGACCAGCAAATAGCGCGTCTTGGTCCGGAACATCAGTAGAATGGCCTCGTACACAAACGCCCGCGAGCTGATGCTCACCACCGGCGCATCCACGATGGTCTCGACCGGCAGCCGCGCATCGGCCAGGCCGGCCACCACCTTGTCGCGCAGCGTGATATCGGTGACGTAGCCAATGATGTGGCCGTCCACGTCGGCGTTGGTGATGAAGTAGCAGCTGGTGCGGGCGGCGGCCATGCGCCGGGCCACTTCGCAGATGGGCGTGTAGGCGGCGCACACGTCCAGGAGCCGCATTTCCAACGTTTCGATGCGGCGCGAAAACAGCTGGTCGGAGGCCAAATAGCTTTGGTTGGAGCTGGTGGCGGGCCGCACAAAGTTGGCGTACTCCTCGTTCAGCATCCGCTGCCCGTAGCGCGCCGTGAAGAAGTGGAAGAAGCCCTCGTAGCCCTGGCACAGGGCCAGGAATTCGCGCCGATGCAGGAAATAAACGCGGGTGTTTTTGCGGGCCACCACCGTCCGCAGCGACTTTTTCTTATTCAGCAGCAGCGAGATACCGCCGTAGCAGTCGCCCCGGCGCGAAAATTCCACCACGCGCCGGTTCTGCTGGCTGTCGTAGAAAAACGTCTCGTATTCGCCGTCCACCACGATGTCGAGCCCCCGCAGCTTCGTCGCGTCCTGGTGGTAGATGACGCCCTCGCGCGGGTGGCGCACTTCTTCCAGGCCCTCGGCCACTTCGGCCAGCACGTCTTCGGGCAGGCGGTTGAACGGCGTAACGGTGCGGAGAAAATCGAGTTTTTCGGACATGGGGACGGAGGGAGTAGTGGGCGGGGTAAAAGTAGAACGGCGGGTGGCAGAAGGCAGCCCCGCCGGTCCGACCGCCCTAGGCGGTCCGACCGATTGTCGTCAGCACGTTTCGGTAAACAACGACGACCGGTCGGACCGCCTAAGACGGTCGGACCGGGGAACCCGCCCCCTCATCCCATCAGTAAAAACGCCAGCAATACCAGCACCAGCGCCCCGACCAGCAGCCACGGGGCCACGCCAATTTGCCACTTGCGGGCGGCGGCCACGGGCAGTTGCAGGCCCACCGGCGGCCCTTGTTGGGCAATAACTTCGTCGGTAACGATGCCTTGGCGGCGCATTTCGAAGAAGCAGCGGGCGGCGGCGTAGGCATCGGCCAGGGCATCGTGCTCGCGGGGCTGGGGCTCCTGAAATAGCCGTTGATACAGCTCGCCCAGGCGCAGAAAACCCTGCGTGGCGTGGCGCAGCAGCGGGCTGGTGGCGCGCATGGTGCAAAAAGTGGGCAGCCCCAGCAGCGGGTTGGATAGCCCGGCCCGGTGGAAGCCCACGGCCACCATGTGGAAATCGAGCTGCATGAAATGGGCCACCACCAGCGGCTGGTAGTGCAGCAGGTCGCGGTGCAGGGCCAGCATCACGGCGTGGCGGGATTCGCCTTTTTCGCGCAGGAAATCCAGCGTGAGGCCGTGCACGCTGCCCGCGGCCGGGTCCATGTCGTAGTCGCTGGGCTGGATGTAATGGGTTTCAGCCTTCACTTCCTGGCCGTCGCGGGTGTAGACCACCCAGGCCAGCTGCGCAATGTGCGGCCAGTTGTTGCGGCTGGAATACGGCTTGCTCCAGTCGCGCGGAATGCCCGAGGTTTCGGTGTCGACGAAGAGGAGAAAGTCTTTCAATTTTTTGGTGGGCAGTGGGCAGTAAAAGAACGTCATGCTGAGCGCAGTCGAAGCATCTCTACCGCTTCGTTGCAACGGCATTAATTACTACTGCGGTAGAGATGCTTCAACTGCGCTCAGCATGACGTTCTTTTTTGACTTCTCAATCACCCCCGCCCGGCGCGCGACGACTCGCGGGTCATCAGCTGGGGTTGAATCACGATTTTGCGGGGCGGCATGTCGTGGCTGCGGTTCTGCACCATTTCCAAGAGCAGGCGCATGGCGGCCTGGCCCATTTCCTCGCAGCACTGGTCCACGGACGTGAGGTGGGGCTCGGTGAGGGAGGTGAAGTTTTCGTTGCTGAAGCCCGCGAGGGCCACGTCCTGCGGCACGCGCAACTGGCGTTCCTTCAGCACCTGCAAGGCCCCGACCATGGTAAAGTCGCTGGCGGAAAAAACGGCCTCGGGCGGGCGCGCCAGGGCCAGCAGCTGCCGCATGCCCACCACCCCATCGGCCTGCCACATGTCGCTGAAAATCACCAGCTCGTCTTCCACCGCAATGCCGTATTCGAGCAGGGCCTGGCGGTAGCCGCCGAAGCGGTTGATGTAAATCTGGAGGTGCTGCGGGCCGCCAAAGTGGGCAATGCGCCGGCAGCCCTGCTCCAGCAAGTGCCTGGTGGACTGGTAGCCGCCCTGGAAATCGTCGAGCTCCACGGCGTTGAGCGTGGCCCCG
>JBBQSQ010000238.1:0-5372 GCA_038213745.1 Cytophagales bacterium | reverse complement strand
CTGACCTTGGCCCAGGCCGCCCGCGTGGCCGGCCAGCCCGCCCAGGGCCGGATGTACGACGCCCTGGCCGCCAAGCGCAAAGCCGCCCTGCTGGCCTTGAGCTGGGACCCCGAGGCCGGCTGGTTTCAGGACTACAACTGGCGGCTGCGCCAGCGCTCCGGCGTGCGGTCGCTGGCCGGCGTGTTTCCGCTGGCCTTTGGGCTGGCCTCTACAGAGCAGGCCAAACGGGTGGCTACGGGTCTGAAAACCAAATTCTTGAAGCCGGGTGGACTGGTGACCACCCTGGCCACCGCCAGCCACCAGCAATGGGACGCGCCCAATGCCTGGGCCCCGCTGCAATACCTGGCCGTGCAGGGCCTCGGCCGCTACCAGCAGCTGGCCCTGGCCGACACCGTGGCCCGCCGCTGGATACGCCTCAACAGCCGCGTGTTCAACCAGACCGGCAAGCTGCTGGAGAAGTACGACGTGCAGAACATCAACCGCCCGGCCGGGGGCGGCGAATACCCCTTGCAGGACGGTTTCGGGTGGACCAACGGGGTACTTTTGTCGCTGCTCAACCGGCAGAAACCGCTGTAGGGACCTGGCCGCGAGCGGCCGGGCGCGAAACTATTTTCGCGCCCCCAGCAGCCTTTTCCGGCCTGGCCTTGTCTGCCCCGCACCTGCCAGATACGCGCGGGCTTACCTTGCCCCCATGCCAGCTCCGCCCGCTGACTTAGCTGATTTACTCCTGCGTTGTGCCCGCCGCGAACCCGCGGCGCAACGGACGCTCTATGCCCGCTACGCCGGCCGCATGCTGGGGGTGGCGCGGCGCTACGTGCACTCGGTGGCCGAGGCCGAAGACATTCTGCAAGATGCTTTCGTGAAGGTATTTACCCAGCTGAGTGGGTTCCGGGCCGAAGGTTCTTTTGAGGGCTGGGTGCGGCGCATTGTGGTGACCACCGCCCTCAACCACTGGCAAAGCGGCCAGCACCGCCGCCAGCAACTACTGCTCGACGACGTGCCCGAACCCCTGGCTTCCGACGCCGACGCGTTTGACCGCTTGAACGTGGCCGAGGTGCTGGCCCTGATGGAGCAGTTGCCCGACGGCTGCCGGCTGGTCCTCAACCTCTACGCCGTGGACGGCTACACCCACGGCGAAATCGCGGAGCTGCTGGGCATCCAGGAAAGCACCTCTAAGGCCCAGCTCAGCAAGGCCCGCAAACAACTCACCCTGCTGCACCAGCGGCAGGCCAACTACTTACGACTATGACGCCCGAACCGGAAGAAAACCGCCTCGACCAGTCGCTCCGCGATAAATTCACTGATTTTGACCTGTCCCCCACGGCCGGGCTCTGGACCGGTATTGAGCAGCAATTGGGCAACCTGCCGCCGCCCGTGCTGCCCCAGCGGCGGCGGCGCTGGCCGGTGCCACTGCTGCTGGTGCTCACGGCCTTCGTGGCCGGGCTGCTGGGCTGGCTGCTGCCGCATGGCGAACCGGCGTCAGTTGCTGGCAGCGCGACAGTGGTTGAGCATAGCCCAAAGCCGTTGGCCAAACCAGGGCATCAAAGCGCAGGCTTGTCGACTAATGCGAGGATAACTGAACGAAATATTAATCAGCATCGGGCAGCGATTTTGGCCATTGCACTACGGTTGAAATTGGTCGAAAAACAGCCTTCGAAGCCGTCGACAGCGACCAATAGCAACGACGGGGCCAACCGCCAATCCCGCGTTTTAAGCAGACTGAATATGCCTGCGTTGCGCGCTGTTGCATTGGCTGCCACAGCTGCTAATGAAGCCGAGCCAAGTCCGAACGCTAGCAACCCAGCTGCAACTTTTACCCTAGAGAATTCCGCGACTTCCGCAACCGCTACTGAAGCGGCGCGCACCACAACAGCCACAGTCGTCGCCGCTCAACAGCCCACCGAAACCGTCCCTGCCACCCTGCGCGCCCTGGCTGCCTTGGAACGCGAAACGCTGGAGCAGCTGCCCAGCATTTCCACCCTGAACCCCGGCCCGCCGCCGGCCGCCGGCCGCACCGCGCTGGTGGCCAACCTGCGCACCGAGCGGGCCGAGCTGTTCCGCCTCCAGCGCCGCACCGACAGCCTGCTGCTGGCCCTCGGCGACCTGCCCGCCGCGCCGCGGGTGGCCCCGGCCCTGGCCACCGCGCCGGCCGCCGACACCGCCCGGCCGCGCCCGCTGGCCCACCGCTGGAGCCTGCTGCTCACGGCCACGCCCGAGCAAAACACTCTCGCCCTGCAAGGGCCGGAGGGCGACAGCCTCACGGCCTTGCGCCGCAACCACGAAACCGGCCGTGCCGGCTTCAGCGCCGCCCTCACGGCCGAGTATAAGCTCACGCCGCGCTTGCACGTGGGCGGCGGCGTGGGCTACAGCACCTACGGGGCCGATGTGCGCATTACCAACAAAACCACCGATGTGCGCGTGACTTACAACACCGCTACCACCCACACAACCAACGTTTTCACCTCCACCAACCACACGTATTCCATCCGCGTTGTTCAGGTGCCGCAGCTCTCGCCCATTTTCAACGGCAGCGGCCAGGTAATTCGCTACGACACCGTGTATGTGCCCCGGCAAGACACGGTCTTCACCACCATTGTGCAGCACGATACCGTGCGCACCACCCGGCAAACCACCACGCCGCTCATCACCAAAAAAGAAACCATCACCACCAAGCTGCTGCAGCCCAACTACCGCTTTTTCACGGTGCCCGTGTTGCTGCGCTACCGCCTCACGCCCGGCAATGGCCGCCTCTGGACCGATGTGGCATTCGGGGCGCAACTGCAATTTTTCCTCGGTGGTACGCAGGTGGTAACGAACGACGGCGAGAACTTCCGCACCGAAACTATTAGGGCGGGCGACGGGCCGTTCCGGGCGTTGAACGTGGCCTTATCGGGCTCCCTGGCACTAAACTATGCCCTCACTAATCGCCTCAGCGTGAGCGTGGCCCCGAGCCTGCGCTGGCAGGCGCTGTCCCTCTATAAACCTGAAACCGGCCTCATTCAGCAGCCCACCGCTACGGGCCTGATGTTCGGGGTGCGGTTCGGGCTGTAATATTTTTTAGCCCGCCGGCAGCCTTTTCCGGGCGGCGCTGGTCTGGGATTTTGAAACGCGGTGCCGCGGCCCGGCCGGGGCGGTGCCGGGGCTTTCCCAAGCGCGGCCACGCTTCTGGCCAGTCCTTTCCTTAATTATGCTAATGAAAATTGTACGCCATTGCTACCTGTTGGTGGCTTTGCTGTTCGCGGCCGGCATCGGCTCGGCGCGGGCGCAGTCGTTTGCCTGGGCCCGCGTGCTACGCGGGGTCGTGGATACCACCACCGTCGGGCCGCAAGCCAGCGCCACCGACGCTGCCGGCAATACGTATGTGGCCGTGACCTACAAGGACGGCCTACGCGTCGGCGGCATCCTGCTCACCGGCCTGCGCTTTGGGTCGCAAGCCTTGGTCAAATACGACGCCACGGGGGCAGTGGTATGGGCCACGGGCTTAAATTTTCTTCAAGTGACGAAGCTGGCCGCCGACAACACTGCGGGCGGGGTATTTGTGACTGGAACCACCTTTGGCAGCAGCGTTCCTACCTGGGGAGGCGTTGCCATACCGTCGAGTCTGGTGGGTTCTAATTTTTACGCCAAGTGCTCGGCTGCCGGAGCGCTGCAGTGGGCCAACCCGTTGCCAGTGAGTTCTGGTTTTGGCAATCGTACTGCTACTGTTGTGGCAGATGACGCGGGCAACGCTTATTTCAGTGGCGTAGCGGGAGGCAATGGCACGATGGTGGGCACCACACCCGTGGGCTCCGGCGACAACTACGTATTCGCCACCAACGGTGCCGGCACGATGCAGTGGGTGCGGGTGCTGCACACCAATTCCATCTTTCCGCTCTACGTTACCCTGGGACCTAAGCCCAGCGGCGGCTGTTTAATAGGCGGCACCATTACCAACACGCCGCTTTACCTGGGTACGGGCACGGGTACTGCGCTGCTCCCCGGCCGCCTGCTTACCGATGGCTTTCTGACTAGCTTCGATGCGGCCGGCACCCACGAATGGACGCAACTGCTGGGCACAGCCGGCTCCACCATTCAGGGCTTTGTCAATCCTTACGCCACCGCGGCCGATGCCACTGGCAACTGCTACGTCACCGGCAACAGCTCTGGCGCGGTGCAAATGGGCGGCAACGCAATGGTCAACGGCCTTTTTCTGGCCAAGTACAACGCCGCTGGGGTGCTGCAATGGGTGCGGGGAGGACAAACGCCTTCGAATTCACCGGGCTACTTTCTGGTAGTAGGTGCCACCGGCCCAACGGTGGTGGTTAACGCTACGCCGCCGCTAGCCGTGGGCGCGCTCACTTTGCGCGCACCTTATAACTATGTGCACTTCAACGAACAGGGAGTAGCCCAATGGACTGCGGCCGACGCTTGGCCAGTTTCTACCACAACCAATTTCTCGCCCGCTGGCCTGGGCATCGACGCGCAAGACAACTTGTATCTCATCGGGCAACCCAGTAACCCGTTCAATAATTTCGCGGTCATCCTACTCGGTGCCCAAACCACCGTGGGCAAAGGCGTCATCGTGAGCCGGCTCAACGCCTACGCCAACACGCTGCGGGGCCAGGTGTATTTCGACCAGAATGCCAACGGCCAGCGCGATGCGGGCGAAGGGACTTTCCCGCGCCAGCTTGCCGGTGCTTTAACTCAGGGCTCTAGCACCGTATATGTGCCCACGGACACCGACGGCGCCCTGCAAATTTACGCCAACCCCGGTGCTTACACCTTGAATCTGGCCTCGGTACCGGCGAACTATTCGCTCACGCAGCCCGTCGGCGGGTCGTATGCCGGCCTGTTCAGCGGCAACAACCAACTGGTGGCGGGGCAAGACTTTGGCCTTGCCCCCATTGCCAACCAAGCCGATGTGCGCGTCACACTCACGCCTTATGGCCGGGCCCGGCCGGGCTTTACCACCCGCTACCGCCTCACGGTGGAAAACGTGGGCACCACCACGGTCAGTGGCACGGCCACCGCCAGCCTCGACAGCCGCATGGCTTACGTTAGCAGCACGCCCGGCGGCGCGGTGGCGGGCCCGGTTATTTCGTGGCCTTACGCCGGCCTGGCCCCTTTTGGTCGGTTGGAATACGACCTGCTGTTTAGCTTGCCCACCAACACTGTGCTGGGCACGGTGATGCTAACCACGGCCGCCGCGCCGCTAACCGGCGACGTAGCGCCCGCCGACAACGTTGCCACGCTAACCCAAACGGTGGTGGGAGCTTACGACCCCAACAGCATGGAGGTGAACTACGAGCGGCTCACGCCCGCTCAAGTGGCGGCGCGCCAACCGCTGGATTACACCATCCACTTCCAGAACCTGGGCACGGCGGCGGCGGTAA
>JBBQSQ010000237.1:0-5380 GCA_038213745.1 Cytophagales bacterium | reverse complement strand
GCCACCGAGTCGGTGGGCGTCACCACGGGCTCGCCGCCGTGGTGGGGCATCACCTTCACCGTGACGCCGGCCGGGGCAATGCTGATGAAATGCTGCTGAAACAGCGCGCTGATTTCCTCGCTGGTCTGGTGGGGCACCAGGCGCATCGAGATTTTGGCGTGGGCCTGGGAGGCGATGACGGTTTTGGCGCCCTCGCCGGTGTAGCCGCCCCAGATGCCGTTCACGTCGAGCGTGGGGCGGATGCTGGTCCGCTCCATGCTGGAGTAGCCTTTTTCGCCATAACTATCGGGCAGGCCGATGCTTTTTTTGAATTCTTCTTCCGAGAACGGGGCTTTGGCCATTTCGGCGCGCTCGTCGGCGCTCAGCTCGTCCACGTTGTCGTAGAAGCCGGGGATGGTGATGCGGCCATCGGCGTCGTGCAGGCTGGCAATCATCTCGCACAGGGCGTTGATGGGGTTTTGCACCGCCCCGCCGTAGAGACCGGAGTGCAGGTCGCGGTTGGGGCCGGTCACGGTTACTTCGTGGTAGCTCAGGCCACGCAGGCCCACCTCGATGCTGGGCACGTCGTTGGCCAGCATGCCGGTGTCGGAAATGAGGATGACGTCGGCCTTCAGCTTCTCCTTGTTGGCCTGCACGAAGATTTCGAGATTATTGGAGCCGATTTCCTCCTCGCCTTCAAACATGAACTTGATGTTGCAGGGCACGCCGCCCTGGCCGTCGCGCATCATCATCTCGAAGGCCTTGACGTGCATGTAGACCTGGCCTTTGTCGTCGCAAGCCCCACGGGCGTAGATTTTCTCGTCCTTAATCACCGGCTCAAAAGGCGGCGAGGTCCAGAGTTCGTAGGGGTCGGCGGGCTGCACGTCGTAGTGGCCGTACACGAGCACGGTTTTGGCCTCGGGGCCCACGATGTACTCACCATATACGATGGGATTGCCGGCCGTGGGACATATTTCCAGGTTCTGCACGCCGGCTTCTTCGAGGCGGGCTTTGAGGAAATCGGCGGCCTTCAGCACGTCGCCATGGAACTTGGGGTCGGCCGATACGGACGGGATGCGGAGCCAGTCCATGAGCTCGTTGAGGAAGCGGGTTTGGTTATCGGCGAGGTAATTGGTCATGCGGAGTGGGGGATTGGGTGGGGCAAAAGTAGTTCGGCGCGCGTTTGCGGCGGGAAGTTACCGCAGCGGTACGCTGAGAAAAAAACGCGGAGGTGCGCAGCGCGTGGTTGGGCTACAGGTGCGCGTCCAGCACCAACTGGCGCACCATCACTTCACCCAGCGGCCAAGCGTCGGCCCAGTCTTGTTCGGGGCTTTCGAAGGTGAGCAGGTAGAGCGTGTCGGTTTTGGTGTTGGCCAGGGCCAGTTGGAACACGATGCGCGGGTCGGCATCGGGTGGGGCGTCGCGGTAGCGCACGGTCCATTTGTGCCAAGGGCCTTCCACGGAAGCCACCTTTTCCAGCACCTGCTGGCCCCGGCCGAAGCCCGTGCGCAGCATCAGCAGCTCGGCGTACTCGGCGGCGGGGCGCTTGGTTTTGGCCGTGGCCTTGCGCACCACTTGCAGCGAAAGACCCGTTTGAAACTCGCCGCTTTCGCCGATTTGGTCCTGGGTGAGGTAGTAAGTGGGCGCACCTTTCTCGTCTTCGGCTTTGTAGTACCAGCCAGTGGGCAGTAGCACGGCAGCCTTGGCAGCGGGCAGCGGCTGCCAGGTGAAGCCGGCGGGCGGCGGAGCGAGCGGCACGCTGTAGCGTTGGGCCTTGGCGGCCGCACCCAGCAAAGGCAGCAGCATTATGAGCGCAAATACAAATCGGAGCATGAACGTTGGAGCAGTGTTCGGTGGCTAGCAAACCGCACGTTTCTATTTCGCCCACGGCAGCGGCACGCGGCTCTCGGTACCGTTCCGCAGCCGGCCGATATTGGCCCGGTGGGTGTAGATGAGCAGCGCGGCCAGCACAAAGCCCACGTACACCATGAACGACTGCGCCGGCTGGAACAACGGCAGCAGCTGGAGCAGCGCAAAAGCCACGCCCGCCGTCATGCTGGCCAGCGAGACGTAGCGGAACAGCAGCAGCATCGCGATAAAAACCAGCAGGCACACGCCCACTGTGGCCGGGGCCACGCCCAGCATCATGCCCAGGATGGTGGCTACGCCCTTGCCGCCCCGGAACTGCGCGAATACCGGGTAGATGTGGCCCACCACCGCCAGCACCCCACAGGCCAGCTTGTAGTAGAGCGCGTGCTCCGGGGCAATGGCACCCTGCGCCACCAGCCACATGGGCAAGAAATAAGCCGCCACGAAACCCTTCAGGGCATCAACCAGCAGCACGGCGGAACCGGCTTTGGGGCCGAGGACGCGGAAGGTATTGGTGGCCCCGGCATTGCCGGAGCCGTGCTCGCGGATATCGGCCAGCCCAAAAAAGCGACGGCCCACCCACAGCGCCGTGGGGATGGAGCCGAGCAGGTAGGCGGCGAGGAGGGCCAGTAAGATGTAGAGGAGGTTCATGCAGGTAAGTAAGGGTTGGGGGGCAGAACAAAACTCCCCTCCTTTGCAAAGGAGGGGAGCTTGTTCAACTGTCGCCGAAGGGGTCGTCGGTGGCTTTCTTCTTCTTTTTGTCTTCCTCCTTTTTCTTTTTCTCTTCTTCCTTGCGCAGCTTCTCAGCCTCTTTGGCTTGGCGGTCGACCTCCTTTTTTGTCTGGGCGGGGTTTGGAGCCGCTTCGGGAGCGTCGGCGTCGGCGGCTTCGTCCTTGGCTTTTGCTTTCTCCTTTTTAGGAGCTGACTCGGCGGCCGGCGCATCGGCGGCGGCGGGGGCTTCGGCGGCCTTGGCTTTTTTGTCCTTTTTGCTGGGTTCCGGAGCGGCTGGAGCGGCGTTGGCGTCGTCCATCACGCCATCGCCGAAGGGGTCGTTGGCTTTGGCTTTTTTCTTCTTTTTGGAAGCGGGCTCGGGGGCCGCATCCGCGGTGGCGGCGTTGGGGTCAGCGCCGGGGTCGGCCCCGAAGGCGTCATCGGCCTTGCCCTTTTTCTTCTTTTTGCCACCAGTGGCCTCGGCGGGCTCGGCAATGCCAGCGGGGGCCACGGTACGGGTAATCTGTTTGCCGGTTTTGCCCAGGTAGTCTTTTTGGAAGTGCGTGCGGAAGGCATCCACGTCGGCCAGCTCGCCCAGAAACACGCCGTAGCTGGTAGCCGTTTCGTAGTCGTACTTGGCCTTGCTGCTGATTTCGTAGTTGAAGTTGTCGCTGGAAGAAGTCGTGAGCATCAGGTTTTTGGCGTACTTGAAGTAGTACCAGCTCTGCGGCTCGGCTTCGAGGTAAATCTCGACCACTTCGGCCCCGTCTTCGCGGCGAATTTCGACGCTGCCCGTCACCAGGGCGTTGAGCGACTGCTTGCCCACGCCGCCCAGGCCAATCGGGCCCACCGAGTACCATGCGTGCTGCTTGTCGTTCCACCGCAGGTTCACCTGGCTCAGCAGCAGGGTGTGGCCCGCCAGCTTGGGCGAGAGCTGCGGAATGGACGCGGCGGCCCCGTTGCGGGCGGCGTAGCCTTGCGTGGCCTTGTCGCCGATGAATTGCGCCAACTTATAAAGCTCGTTGGTGGCACCGGTCTGGGCCTCGGGCCCGTTTTTGGTGATTTTGGCCAGCTCGTTGCCCATCACGTCCACGGCCTTGGGGGGCATGGTGAAGTCGATGCCCAGCAAGGCATCCACGGCGTAGCGGGCGCTGTCGGGGTTGGCCGAGCCCACGCCGCTGGCAATCATCTTGTAGTCTTTGCCAGGGGCAATGAGGGCCAGCGGCCCGCGGAAGGTGATGCGGTTGGTGGAATCGGCGTAGGTGAGGGCCGCGCCCTCGTAGGCGTTCACGTCGCTGGGGTCGCTGCGCGAGATGGTGTAAATGGCCTTTTGGGCGTCGTAGCGCAGGTCGCCGTCCACCTTGAGCATGACCAGGTCCTCGGGTGGGGGCGCGAGGGCCCCGTAAAGCGGGTAGAGCTTGCCGCTCTGTTCGGCCCGAAACAGGCCGATAACGAGCGGGGTATTGTCAGGTGCCTTGATATCGCGGAGGTTGATGCGGACGTTTTTCGGGTCGATGGAGTCCTTCAGCGCCACCCAGGAAGAGTTGGTGTGGTCCTTGCCGAACTGCAGCTGCGCCTGCCCGGTGAAGGCGAAGCCGCGCCGCCGGGAGTTGAGCTGCACGTTGCCCCGGTAGCCGATGCGGTGCAGCAGCTGCACTTTGTTGCTCACGTTCACGGCGGCGGTGGCCACGGTGGCGGGGCCTTGCGCGGCCCCGTCGAAGGCCCCGGTGGCGGTTTTGGCGCGGCGGAAGGGGTTGATGCCGCCGCCGCTCACGTCGGCGCTGGCCAGCAGGAAGGCCGGGTCGGGCTCAAAGTTGTTGAAGCGCAGCGACACCGAATCGTTGGCGGTTTTGACCACGTAGTCGGCGCTGCCGGTGAAGGCCGCTTTCGACACCACTTCGATGCTGCCGTTGGTGAGGCGGTGAAGCTTGGCCAACGAGTCGAGCAGCACGACGGAGTTTTTGAGGCGCTGGATTTTGCCGTTCACCCCCACGTTCACGCGGCCCGAGTCGGGCACAATCCAGGCGTCGGCGGCGGCAATGTGGGGCACGCCGCTCACCTGCATTTGGTACTTGGCCAGGTCGTAGAGGCCGCTGGTGGCCTTAAACTTCAGGCCGAACTGCACGGGGTTGGTCGAGTAGAAGAACGACTTGGTGGAGTCGGCCCCCTGGGCCATGCGCAGCTGCACCTGCTTTTTCTTGAAGTCCCAGTGCCCCTTGCTGAGCGTGGTGCCGAACGTGGAGTACGGCAGCTCGACGCTGGCCTTGCTGTCTTTCTCGCGGGTAAAGTCGGCCGTGCCCTTCTTCAGGTTGTACTCGAAGGCCACGTCGTTGGCGGTGAGGGCGGGCTTGTTGGCCTCGGCCGATTTCACGCTCAGAGTAGCGTGGTTGCCGGAGTAGTGGTCGGAATTGAAGGTAAAGTTGTGCGACTTGATGAGCGACTGCGGGCCGTCGAGGCGGCCGTCGCCGCCGGTGCCTTTGGGCGTGAGCAGCGCTGTGCCCGAAAAGTTGTAGCTAGCCACGGTTTTAGCCTTGCGGTCGGCGTTGGCGTAGAGGCGGGCCGTGCCGCCGCCAGCTGGCGTGGCCAGGAACATCGAGTCCTGCTTCACGTTCCAGTGCATGAGGGAGTTGGGCGGCATGCTGATACGCGGCACATCAATGGCTCCCTCGGTGCGGGCCGCGATGACGCCCGTGCGGCCCACGGCCAGCACCGAGTCGCGGTAGAATACGAAGGCATCGGAGGTGAAGGTGCCCGACTGGTACGTGACCGTGCCATCGGCCTGCAAGCCCCGGCCGTTCACCTTCACCTTGTTGAACACCCG
>JBBQSQ010000236.1:0-5383 GCA_038213745.1 Cytophagales bacterium | reverse complement strand
GGGCCGGGTGCCCTCGTAGTCGTAGGTGCCGCCGCGCCCGCCGTAGCTGGTGGGCCAGGTCTTCTCCACGTAGTCGTTGGCGTAGGCGGCCATGCTCCAGTTGTGGCCGTCGGCGCTCACCTCGGCGTTCACGTAGAAGTTATCGAGCAGCACAAACTCGCGGGCCAGGGCGTGGTGGTTGGGCGTCACGCGCTCCGGAAACAGGCACAGCGTGGAGTCGCCGTTGCCCTCCTTCACGTCGCCGAGTACTTGGTCGTAGGTGCGGTTTTCCTTGATGACGTAGAAGACGTACTTGATGGGCGAGACTTCGCCCCGGCGGCGCGGCACGGGGTTGCCGGCCTGGCCCGGTGCTTCCTGCGCCAGGGCGGGCGTGAAGGGCGTATTGGCGTATACCTGCGCAGTAAAGGCCTTGAGCTGGACCGGCGTCGGCGTCGGAATAACCGACAGTGTGCCCTTAAACAGCCCGCCGATGTACTGCACCGGCTCGGCCGCGCTGATGCCCTGCTGGTAACCGCTGTTGTCGGTTTTCTTCACCGGCTGCGGCCCCCGGGGGTTGGGCAGCGATGAAAAACCCTTGCCGTTGGCCACCAGGATTCTGGAGCCGGCCGTGCGCACGCAGGTGGGGTACCAGCCCGTGGGGATGAAGCCGCGCGAGGAGCTGTTGCCCGGCGTGGCCACGTCGAACACAGCCAGGCAATTGTTGTCGGCATTGGCGATGTACAGCGTTTTCTCGTCCGGCGACAGGGCCAGGCCGTTTGGGGTCGAGCCGGCCAGCCGGGTCGGGTAGAGGGCCGTGGAAATGGTTTCGAGCACCTTCCAGCTTTTGGCATCGATGACGGACACCGAGTTGTCGTTGGCATTGGCCACGAACAGGAAGCGGCCGCTGCGACTCTGAATCACCTCGTTGGGGCGGCTTTCGGTGGCCAGGCGGCGGGCAATTTGGCCGGTGCGGGTGTCGTAGGCCAGCAGCTCGTTGCCGCCCCAGAGCGAGATGTAGAGCGTGAGGCCGTCGGGCGAAAGGAGGCAGCCGTAAGCCTCGTGGCCCAGGTCGAGCCGGCTCAGGGTGCGCTTGGTCTTGCGGTCGAGCACGTACAGCGCGTTGTCTTCCTTGGTCACGGCGTAGAGGCGCTCGCGGGACACGGCCAGGCCGGCGGGGCTGATTTTCTCTGCGGGCCAGGGCTTGCCCAGCCGCAGGGTATCGGCCGGGCCCAGCTTGCGGTTCGTCACCGGGTAGGCCAGGATGGTGTTGTCGTTGGCCCCCGACACGTACAGGCGGTCGGCGGCGGGGCTGAAGGCCAGCCCGTACCAGGACTTGGCAATGGGCTTTTCATCGAGCACCGTGGCCGTGGCCGGGTCGATGAGCTGCACCGTCTGCTGGCTTTGGCCGTTGTTGGTCACGGCCAGCAGCTTGCCGCTGGGGGCAAGCTGCATATTCAGCGGCAGGTCGCCGAGGGGCAGCGACGTGCCGGCCGGTGTCAGCGACCAGCCGTTGGGCAGCAGGATGCGGGCGGCCTTGGGGTCGTTCTGGGGCACTTGGGCCGTGGCGGGCAATGCTGCCAGCAGGCCGAGTACAGTCGCGGTAATGAGGGCGTATTTCATCGTAACGTCGGGCGCAGTCTCTGGGCGATATTAAAACGCAAAAGTATTACCCTTGTAAAGGATTGGTGTTGCTGCCGGATTAAGTTAAAGAGAAGGGGGCCGCCCGAACAGGTGCTTGAAACCAGGCCGGCCGGCGGCACCGGCTAAATGCGGCCCGGCGGCCCAAGCGGGCCAGGGGTTGCGCCGCGTGCCGGACAACGCGGTTTGCCAACGCAAGGATAATATTTGGGCAACGCCCTACCCCGTCGGGGCGGGGAACTTTGTGCCCTGATGCCTTGCCAACCGGACAGCTTTCACTGGGCCAGGCGCTTAGCTTGCCCCGTCTGGAAAAAGGGGCTACGCTCGCCGCACAAGCGGGGCAGCCTGAATCAGCGCCCAAGGGTTTATCTATGCATCCAATCCTCACTTCCCGGCCTTCCTTATCGCGCTGGCAGTTCTGGACGGGCCTGAACCTGTTCGTGGGCTACAGCGCCTACTATCTCTGCCGCTCCAACCTGGCCATTGCCGCCCCGCTGCTGCTGCGCGAGTTTGCCGGCCGGGGGCTGGACAAGCAAGTGCTGGGGCAAATTGCATCGGTGGGCGTGCTCTGCTACGCCGCCGGCAAGGTGTTCAACGGCGTGCTCGGCGATTTCCTGGGGGGCAAGAAAATTTTCCTGCTGGGCATGGCCGGGGCCGTGGTGGCCACGGTGGCATTCGGGCTGGGCCAGGGCGTGGGCGTGTTTTTTGTAACGTGGGCGCTCAACCGCCTGGTGCAGTCGATGGGCTGGGCCGGCTTGGTAAAAACCACGGCCAACTGGTTTTCCTACCAGGCCTACGGCAAGGTGATGGGGCTGCTCAGCCTGAGCTACCTCTTCGGGGATATTGTGGCCAAGCTGCTGCTGGGGCAGCTGCTCGTGCTGGGCCTGGGCTGGCGGGGCGTGTTTATGGTCGCGGCGGGCGTGCTGGCCGTGGTCGCACTCATCAACTGGGTCAGCCTGAAAAGTACGCCGGAAGACGTCGGGTTGCCAGCCCCGCCGGTGAACCCGGACAACCTCTTCACCGGCCCCGACCCTACGACCGGCGCGCCGCCTTCGCTGGGGGCCCTGTTGCGGCCTTATTTCCGCAGCCCGGCGTTTCTGCTCATGCTCGTCCTCTCATTTGGGATGACGGCGTTGCGGGAAGCCTTCAGCTTCTGGGTGCCCACCTATTTGGTGGAGGCGGCCCACCTGTCCGAAGGCGCGGCGTCGCAGTACAGTGCCTTGTACTCGTTTTTTGGAATGGTATCCATTCTCGGAGCCGGCTACCTTTCCGACGGGTGGCTGCGGGGCAAGCGGGGCGTGCTCATTTTGGGGGCCTGCGTGCTGTTGGTACCCGTGCTGCTGCTGATGACCCGGCCGGCGCACTGGAGCCTCGTGCCCATGGTCCTCATTTCCGCGACGGGCCTGCTGCTGCTGGGGCCCTACTCCTTTCTGGCCGGGGCCATGTCGCTGGATGCGGGCGGGCGGCAGGGGGCGGCTACCGCGGCGGGCCTGGTCGATGCCGTGGGCTACGTGGGCGGTACGCTGGCCTTGTGGCTCACGGGCACGCTGGCCGAACACCAGGGCTGGGGCCGGGCCTTCCTGGCCCTGGCCCTGGTGGCGGCGGGCACGGCGGGGGCCGCCCTGGTTTTCTACCGCACCCAGGAGCAGCGGCCGGCCCTAACTCCAGCCCAGGGATAGCACTGCCGTATCGTTTCCTTATATGAAACGATACGGCACAATTAGTTAACGATTTGATGACGCTTTGGCGACCTGCTTCCGGGCCGCAGGCGGGACCTTTACGCTTGTTCCGGGCATTATCCGGAGCAACAGTATCACTTCTCGACGGTCTACCGCAGCGCCTGGGCAACCCCCCTCCGCGCGCTCCCTTGCACCCAGTACCGCAGTACCACCCAAAAATTGGCCACTCTGCTTAAGCAAGCACGAGCCGGCCAGCACCCGACCAGCCCGGACCAGCCGAAAAGGAATTGCCGAGCTACGAGAGAAAGCAGCTACAACCGCAGCACAATCATCCTCTTTTTGCTATGAATTCCGGCATTGAAAACCCGCGGGCTACGGTAGCAGACCTGTTTGCGCTCTACGAGGCACACGGCCACGATGACTACATCGGCGAGCCGGTGTCGCAGCTGGAGCACATGTGGCAGGCCGCCGCGCTGGCGCAGGCCGAAGGCTACGAGGAAGAAGTGGTGCTGGCCGCCTTTTTTCACGACCTCGGCCACTTGTGCGCCCCCCGGGGGGAGGCGGCGTCGATGAACGGTTTTGGCGCGGTGAACCACGAGCAGCTCGGGGCCGACTACCTGCGGGCCCGGGGCTTCTCAGAACGCCTGGCCACGCTGGTCGGCAGCCACGTGCTGGCCAAGCGCTACCTCACCTTCAAACACCCCGAGTACCTGCGGCAGCTCTCCGCCGCCAGCCAGGCCACGCTCGCCTTCCAGGGCGGCGTGATGAAGGCCGCCGAAGCCGCGGCCTTCGAGCAGCAGCCCGATGCGGAAATACTCGTCCGGCTCCGGCACTGGGACGACCAGGCCAAAGAGGAAACCGTGCCCGTCGGCAACCTGGCGCTCCTGAAAAACATGGCCGTGAGGCACTTGCTACGAAATCAACAACAGCCGCGATTTGCTGCCCGGTGAACGGGTCTTCTCAATTTTCCCTAACTCCCAACGACCATGCAAACTCTTTACCGACAGTTTAATGCAGTTGTCCTCGTCCTGCTGCTGGGGATACTTCCGCACATGCTGCGGGCGCAAGCCCCAATCAGCGGCATCGTCAACGACGAGAAAAAGCAGCCCTTGCCCGGCGTGAGCGTGCTGATAAAGGGCACCACGCGCGGCACCACTACCGGCATCGACGGCCGGTTTGACATCCCGGCCGTACCGACCGACGTGCTCCAATTTCGCTTCGTAGGCTCGGCTCCGCAGGACGTGACCGTGGGCAACCAAAACAACTTCACCATCGCGCTGCTACCCGACACCGAGGAACTGAGCGAGGTGGTGGTCACGGCCCTGGGCGTGAAAAAGGAGACCCGTAAAATCGGCTACGCGGTACAGGAAGTGAACGGGGAGGACATCGTGCGGGCCCGCGACCCCAACCCCATCAGCGGCCTCACGGGCAAGGTGGCGGGCTTGTCGGTGGGGCCTTCGGCCGAGCTGCTGCGGGCCCCCAACGTGTCCATCCGGGGCAATACGGTGTCGCTGTACGTGGTCGACGGCTTTCCCATCGACACCGACACCTGGAACATCAGCCCCGATGACATTGAGACCTACACCGTGCTGAAAGGCCCGGCCGCGGCGGCTCTCTACGGCAACCGCGCCCAGAACGGGGCCATCCTGATTACGACCAAGAAGGGCAACAAGAACAAGAAAGGCTTCACGGTGGAACTGAACAGCAGCAACGTGATTCAGAAAGGCTTTCTGGCTTTTCCGCGCCTGCAGGATTCGTACGGGCCGGGCGAAAACACCTTCTACACGTTTGTGGACGGCAAGGGCGGGGCTCCCGGCGGGGTGGATGGCGACTACGACGTGTGGGGGCCCTACTTCGCCGGCCAGCTCATTCCGCAGTACGACTCGCCCATCGTGAACGGCGTGCGCCAGGGCACGCCCTGGGTGGCACGCGGGGCCAACAACCTGCAGCACTTCCTGCGCACGGGCTTCCAAACCAACAACAACCTGGCGCTCAGCGCCAACGGCGACAACTATACCACCCGCTTTTCGGTGTCGCAGCAAAAGCAGAACAGCTACATCCCCAACAACGGCCTGAACATCGTCAAC